>CAZULQ010000028.1:0-2357 GCA_964621265.1 uncultured Clostridium sp.
CTTTTCATTATATCATATTAGGTCGAGGTGTTACAACTTTATTATAGCACAACAGCCGTCCAAATACTGGGACTATATTCAAGAAATAATGAAGATAAACAACTCAGATTACACAAAAAAATTAAAAGCGATTGAAATAGCCAAAGTATCCCGTGACTATATTGATTATGAAGAAAACGACATAGAATTCAGAGTATCAATACCCAAAGAAAAATTTAATTCATATATTCAAATTAATAACAAATTAATACCTTTTGTTGGGACAAATTCCAATACAAGCAAACACAAGCCTACCAGGGAGCAAATGGAAAATGTATTGAAATTCTTTGAAGAAATCCAAAAATATAAAAATCAAGCGTGAGTGATGCTATCTGCTCACCAATCGCTCTCAGCATTATACTACAAAAAAGCATACAGTCAAGGTTGAAATGAACGGCAGAGCCGACCCTGACAGTATACTTTTTTATAGTGTTCCCCCAATAGCGATTGTCGGCTAAGTTTTATTGTGATATACAGCTAAACGGATTGTATTTATATTTGCTATTGCAATATTTAATTAAATGTGATATAATTATTTTGTCACATAATTTCAATATTTCCAAACACATTACAAGTTTGTATTTTTATTATTTTTGATAAAAATACAGGCTCTTTTCCGCATACTTGTTTTGTGTTTTTGGAAATTGTGTGACAACAATCGGAGCTGTGTATTTTTTGTGCGTAACAACTTCGGTTGTTGCGCACTTTTTAATTTATACACAAAATAAGCGGAGGAAGAAAAATGAAAATCAAACAGAAAAACTGGAAACGATTTGTTGCAGGTACAATGGCTTCTGTACTTGCAATGACAGGTGGTATAATACCGCAAATGACTGCAAGTGCAGAATATACAGGTCTTGTATATGATGAAAATTTATATTACCTGAAAATCGACAAGGACAAAGACGAGATATATGATTACGCCGTTATAACTGACTGCAATGAAGAAGCTGTATCAATAGAAATCCCGTCTGAAATCAAGGGACTGCCTGTCACAAGGATAGGTAGCGGTGCATTTCAATCATGTAATATCACTTCTGTTTCTATTCCTGATACTGTTACTGTAATTGAAAGTAGTGCGTTTCAGTTGGCAGGACTTACAGAAATAAAGCTTCCTGACAATCTCGAAGAAATAGGTAATTCTGCTTTTGTAGGAACAGAATTGAATAATATTGTTATTCCTGACAGTGTAAAGACAATAGGTGATTATGCATTTGCTTCTTGCAAGTCATTATCTGATATAAAATTAGGCGAAAGCATTGAAAAAATCGGAAACAACACCTTTGAGGCTTGTGACAGTCTGTCTGAAATAATTATTCCCGAAAGCGTTAAAAGCGTTGGAAAAGATACATTTATCGATACACCGCTTATGGATAATCAAAGTGGAGTAAAATATGCTGATACATGGGTAATTGGCTGTGATAAAAATTATGATACTATTGAGATAAAAGACGGAACAAAGGGTATAGCCCAGTATGCCTTTATGGAATACGATGGACTTGAAGAAGTTATTTTTCCTGAAACTCTTGAAGTTATAGAATCATATGCTTTTCTTGATTGTCCTAATATAAAAAATATAGCAACAGGCAATGGAGTTAAGAAAATCTGTGAATCTGCATTTAAAGGTTGCACAGGGCTAAAAAGCTTTGTTATGGGTGAAAGCGTTGAAACAATTGAAGATTATGTTTTTCAGAATTGTACAAAGCTTGAGGATATAACAATCCCACCGTCAGTAGTAAATATTATAGGTCATGCATTCGAGGACACACCGTGGCTTGCAGCAAAACGTGAAGAAAATCCCTTTGTAGTAGTTAACTCAATTCTTATAGATGCTAAAACTGTTCCATTAGATGAAGATATTATAATTCCCGAAAACGTTACAACAATAGGTAGCTATGCTTTTAAAAGAGCGACTGCGGCGAATTTAAGCGTAATACTTCCTGAATATGTTACAAAAATCGAACATGGTGGTTTTAATGGCTATAATGCGCTTGGCAATCTTATTATTCAAAATCCCGATTGTGAAATTATCGATGATGGTTATGTTTTAGGTATTGTTTCTGATGAATATGGTGTACCGGCATTTGAAACTGATTATGGTGGAACTGTATGTAATGCTGGGCTTTGGGGAGAATTTTTCTATCTTGGTAAAATTACAGGTTATGAGGGCTCAACAGCACAGGCTTATGCTGAAAAGTGTGGTTACAACTTTGCTTTAATTGATGAAACACCAACTGAGCCAAATACTGACCCAACTGAGCCGAGCACAGACCCGACTGAGCCAAGTACAGACCCGACTGAGCCGAGCACATACCCGA
>CAZULQ010000028.1:2457-25552 GCA_964621265.1 uncultured Clostridium sp.
CTGAGCCAAGTACAGACCCGACTGAGCCAAGTACAGACCCGACTGAGCCAAGTACAGACCCGACTGAGCCAAGTACCGAACCAACTGAGCCAAGCACAGACCCTACTGAGCCAAGTACTGACCCGACTGAGCCAAGTACTGACCCTACCGAACCGAGCACAGACCCAACTGAGCCTGATATACTAAGCGGCGATATTTCGGGCAACAGCAAAATTGACCTCTATGACGCAATTGAAATTTGTAAGTATATTATGGGCATGAGAACACTTACAGATGAAGAAGCGGATATTGCCGATTTTGACGGAAATGGTGTAGTTGACCTTTATGACGCTATCGGCATTGCAAAAGAACTTTTACCGAAATAATTACATATAGCAAAAAGTCAGGGCTTTTTTAGTCCTGACTTCTCTTTTTATAATCTAAACTGCAATATACATCACTTAGCTTGTGTCAACTTTTCGTGTCAACTACGATTGAAAAACGCTGTTTTTCAGCGAAAAATGCTTCCGATATGAGAAATATTCTTCATAGTGCAAACAACGCAAAAACGGCTTAACTACGCCGTTTTAACGTAATTAAGCCGTTTTCCAAAATATAATTTTGGCGGAGAAGGAGGGATTTGAACCCTCGCGGCAGTTTCCCACCCTACGCCCTTAGCAGGGGCGCCTCGTCACCACTTGAGTACTTCTCCATGATAACAATGTTCATATATAAAAATGGCGGAGAGGGTGGGATTCGAACCCACGGTCCCTTGCGAGATCACTGGTTTTCAAGACCAGCTCCTTAAACCACTCGGACACCTCTCCAGCGCTTCATTCAGCTTTATTATTATAACTCATTTCTTTCGATTTGTCAACGGTTTTTTTTAGAATCGGCACATTGCACAATTAAGAAATTTATAGCAAAGCTTTTATGCGCGTTTTCAACACATTTTTATCATTTTCGAGGATTTCCTGAAGGACTTCATCAAGTAAAGTACCCAAAATGTCCCCTATTTCAGACCCCGTAATCCCCATTTCTATAAGTTCATTGCCATTTATTTTAAGCTGTTTTAAGCATATGCACTCATTATTTGCAAGTATTTCCTCAACAAAACTCTGATTTTTATCATGAATCGCAGTCTCACTGCGACAAAAATCCTGTTTTGAAAGCGAATCAGCACGTTGAAGCTCTATCAGATCAAGAGTATTTTCAACGCCATTGTGGCAAATAAGCTTTTTTATGTCATATTTTGTTTTGGGCACGTCTCTGTGATTAAAAATCACTGCTGTAACATCGTCTGTCAGCCTGCGTGGGTATTTCAGCCTTTTCAGTATTTCTCTCGCCTTGACAGCGCTTAATTCGGCATGACGCTTAAAATGTCCTCTGCCGTTTTCATCCTCTTTGAAGCAGTCAGGCTTTGCTATATCATGAAATAATACCGCAAGCCTCAGTTTCAGTGTATTTTTCGACTGCACAAGCGCATGAAGGGTATGCTCCCAGACATCATATTTATGCCACGGACTTTTCTGGTCAAAATCAAAACAATGCACAAGCTCAGGAATAAACACAGCTATTACATCACGATATTCACGAAGAACCCTGTCAGCGTATTTACCGCATATAAGACCCGTGAATTCATCTCTGACACGCTCAGCGGAAATATTTACAAGTGTTTCACAACACGCTTTAACAGACTCCGATGTTGCTTTATCGAGCACAAATCCGAGCCTTGAAGCAAATCTCAGCGCACGCATGATTCTGAGTGCATCTTCTTCGAAGCGTTCAGCAGGGTCGCCAACGGCTCTTATAACGCCATTCTTCAAATCCTCACGACCGCCAAAAAGGTCTATAATATTCCCCTGCAAATCCATCGCCATTGCATTGATTGTAAAATCCCTGCGCTTTAAATCCTCTTCGATTGACGCAGAAAACTCAACGCTTTCTGGATGACGGCTGTCAGAATAGCCCTTTTCGGTACGATAGGTTGTAATCTCAACAACGTTTCCGTCAATCACAACTCCGACTGTTCCATGCTTCTGTCCTGTCAGAATTGTTTTATACTCTGAAAATATACTTTTTATTTTTGCAGGAGTTGCATTGGTTGTAATATCAAAATCATGTGGCGTCATATCCGCTAAAAAATCACGCACACAGCCACCGACAAGATAACCCTCAGAGTTATTTGCGTTAAGCTTTTCAAGCGCCTCAGAAACGTATTTTGGAATAATCACAGCCATTACCTCCCACATTTTTGATACAACAATTATATCATTTTTACATCAAAAAGTAAAGCTGTGAGGCATTGCCCCACAGCTTTGTGTTTTACTCTTCAGTTTTGTCTTCCTTTTTGTTAAAGACAAGCTTAAGTGACTGTAATCCCAGGATAACAGCCCCGCCGATTACAAAGAAAATTATGCTGAAATTATCAAACGAAAGCGTATCGTACATAAATTCCTTTCCGACTTCTATACCTTCTTCAGCAAGCTTTTCAGCTTCCTCTGCAAATTCAGGCTTTATTACCGTTGCAGGACCTTTCACGATTGAAAGCAGTGAGCCCAGCATAAGTCCTAAAATTGCATAGACAGTTGCAGAATGGAAACGTGCCAGAGCCGCCTTAACCGCCTTAATAATAATTACAACACCCATAAGGATACCAATACCTGTTGCAATAACAATCGGCAGTCCACTGAAATCAAGGCTGAGCACACCTCTTATAGCATCCATAACAGGCTTGTACACGCCGAAAATGAGCAGTATTGTTGAGCCTGAAATACCAGGGAGCACCATTGCTGAAATAGCAAGCATACCCGCCAGCATGATGTAGAAAAACTGTCCGACACCGATTGAGCTTCCTATAACAGCGCCCGACGGATTGATTAATGTGAGTGCCACAACAAGTCCCGCACCGACAATAAGGAAAAAAGCGTTCTGGAATTTTTTCAGATGTTCCTTTTCCTCATATATAATAACAGGAATTGAGAATACTATAAAGCCGATAAACAGCGAGCTTATCTGATAGATATGCGATTCAAAGAAGCTTGTTATAACAAGGGTTGCAGAAACAAATCCAATAACCCAGAAAATTCCAAGACGTCCAAGAAAATTGAGCGATTTTTTTAGCTCACTTTTTCTTTCTTCCTTGCTTCCCTTTCTCGACATGAGCGCATTAAGCGAATTGATAAAATTCTCATAACAGCCAAGCAGATATGCAATCGTGCCGCCCGAAACACCGGGCACACTATCTGCCAGCGCCATTAAAAAGCCACAAATATAAACCATTACTTTCCTCCGTTTTGCTGTTTATGTTTCATACAATTTAACATTGAATTTATTATATCACAGCCGTATTTTATTGTCAATTTTTATATTCCTTTTTAACGAAAGTTTAACAAAAGACCGACGGAGTTTTCAATCCGTCGGTCTGTATTTTATCAGATATTTGGCATAACCGGAAGGTGTGCAGGATGTGGAACCTCAACATGAGGAGTTTCTGTCTTGACAGTTTTAATCTTGTTGTATACATCCATACCTGTACCGGCAGGAATAAGCTTACCGATAATAACATTTTCCTTAAGACCGAGAAGCTTATCGCTCTTGCCTCTGATGGCAGCATCTGTGAGCGCCTTAGTTGTTTCCTGGAATGATGCGGCTGAAAGGAAGCTGTCTGAGCTTGATGACGCCTTTGTGATACCCTGAAGTACCGGCAGAGTTGTAACGAGCTCAAGGTTCTCTTCGCCATTTTCCATTCTTGTCTTGAGTGAATTGTTGATTTCGTCAATTTCCTTCTTATCAACGAGTGCGCCCGGAAGCAGATAACTGCTGCCTGATTCATCAACCTTGATCTTTCTGAGCATCTGACGAACAATAACTTCAATGTGTCTGTCGTTGATATCAACACCCTGCTGACGGTAAGTCTTCTGAACTTCTGAAATGATGTAGTTCTGAACAGCCTGAACGCCGAGGATATTAAGAATATCAGCCGGATAGATACTACCTTCTGTGAGCTTAGTACCCTTTTCAATAAATCCGCCTTCCTTGATGTTGTTACGGATTTTGAAGTTATACGGAATCATGTATGTTTCCGTTTCATTTGTTTCACTGTTTGTTACAATAATATTTCTTGTAGTCTTGATTTCCTCAATGTGAACAATACCATCAATTCTTGAAAGAATAGCAGCATTCTTCGGACGTCTTGCTTCGAAAAGTTCCTCGACACGAGGGAGACCCTGTGTGATATCTTCTGCAGACGCAATACCACCTGTATGGAATGTTCTCATTGTAAGCTGTGTACCAGGTTCACCGATTGACTGAGCCGCAATGATACCAACAGCTTCGCCGACAGCAACAAGGTTACCGTTTGCAAGGTTAGCACCGTAGCACTTTGCACATACGCCGTGCTTGGACTTACAGTGAAGAACTGAACGGATTTTGATTCTTTCGATACCTGAATCGCAAATCTTCTTTGCGTCAGATTCTGTCATGAGCTTATCCTTTGAAACGAGAACATCACCTGTGCTTTCGTCTCTGAGGTCTTCAACGAGATATCTTCCGATAAGTCTTTCAACCAGTGGTTCGATGATTTCATCACCGTTTCTGATTTCATATACTTCAATACCTTCATGTGTACCACAGTCTGTTTCGCTGATGATAACATCCTGTGAAACGTCAACGAGACGTCTTGTAAGGTAACCCGAGTCAGCTGTTCTGAGGGCTGTATCGGCAAGACCCTTACGGGCACCACGAGATGAAATAAAGTATTCGAGAATGTTAAGACCTTCACGGTAGTTAGCACGAATAGGAATTTCGATTGTTGTACCCGATGTATTGGCGATAAGTCCACGCATACCTGCGAGCTGACGAATCTGGTTGATACTACCACGGGCACCTGAGTCAGCCATCATGAATATTGGGTTGTACTTGTCAAGACCGTTTCTGAGGGCGTCTGTTACGTCGTCAGTAGCCTTGTTCCATACAGAAATGACCTTCTTTGACTTTTCTTCAGATGAAATATAACCGTATTCATACTGCTGTGTGATTTCTTCAATCTGCTTATCTGCACCAGCAAGAATTTCCTTCTTTGAAGGTGGAATTGTTGCGTCGCATACAGCAACAGTGATTGAAGCTCTTGTTGAATATTTAAAGCCTAAAGCCTTGATCTTGTCAAGTACTTCAGAAGTTGTTGTAACACCATGAATTCTGATACATCTTTCGATGATGTTTGAAAGCTGCTTTTTACCAACGAGGAATGAAACTTCGAGGTCAAACTGCTTATCAGAATTTGTTCTGTCCACATAGCCGAGATTCTGAGGAATGTTCTCATTGAAAATGAGTCTTCCGACAGTACAGTCAATAATCTTTGAAACTGTCTTGTCGCCGATTTCTCTTGTGATTCTAACCTTGATTGCGGCATGGAGTGAAACGTCGCCTTCATTATAAGCCATGAGTGCTTCGTTTACATCTCTGAATACCTTGCCTTCACCCGGTTCGCCATCCTTCTGCATTGTAAGGTAGTAAGAACCGAGTACCATATCCTGTGAAGGAACGGCAACAGGGCAGCCGTCTGAAGGCTTTAAGAGGTTGTTGGCAGCAAGCATAAGGAATCTTGCTTCTGCCTGTGCTTCTGCTGAAAGCGGAAGGTGTACAGCCATCTGGTCACCGTCGAAGTCAGCGTTGAACGCTGTACATACCAGCGGATGAAGCTTGATTGCACGACCTTCAACAAGAATCGGTTCAAATGCCTGAATACCGAGTCTGTGAAGTGTAGGAGCACGGTTGAGCATTACAGGGTGATCCTTGATTACATTTTCAAGTGCATCCCAAACCTCTGTTGAGGCTCTGTCAACCATCTTTCTTGCGCTCTTGATATTAGCGATAACCTTTGTATCAACAAGTCTCTTTAATACGAAAGGCTTGAAGAGTTCAAGTGCCATTTCCTTTGGAAGACCACACTGATACATCTTGAGCTCAGGACCTACAACGATAACCGAACGACCAGAATAGTCAACACGCTTACCGAGAAGGTTCTGTCTGAATCGACCCTGCTTACCCTTGAGCATATCAGAAAGTGACTTGAGAGCTCTGTTGTTAGGACCTGTTACAGGTCTGCCGTGACGGCCGTTGTCGATAAGTGCGTCAACAGCTTCCTGGAGCATTCTCTTTTCGTTTCTGATGATGATGTCGGGAGCTTCGAGCTCGAGCATTCTCTGAAGACGGTTATTTCTGTTGATAACACGTCTGTAAAGATCGTTTAAGTCTGAAGTTGCATAACGTCCGCCGTCGAGCATAACCATAGGTCTTAAATCAGGCGGGATTACAGGCATTACATCAAGCACCATCCATTCAGGCTTATTACCTGAAAGTCTGAAAGCTTCGATAATTTCAAGTCTCTTTAAAAGCTTGATTTTCTTCTGACCTGTAGGGAGACCCTTAAGTTCTTCCTTTAAGTCGTCAGAAACAACTTCGATATTGTTTTTCCATTCAACGTCAAGCTCTGCAAACTGCTTACATTCATCACATTCACATGTAAGCGGAGAATGTGTACATTCACACTTCTTGCCGCCAAGTGAAATCTTGCCTGACATTATGAGTCTGTTTTTGAAAACATCATATTTCTCAGGGTCATATTCCTGAAGGAGCTTCTTGATAGCTTCAGCACCCATTTCGGCTTTGAATTCATCGCCGTATTTTTCTCTTGCGTCCAGATATTCCTTTTCAGAAAGGAGCTGCTTTTTAACGAGCTCTCCTGTGTTGCCCGGATCAAGAACGATATATTTTGTAAAGTAAAGAACTTCTTCAAGTCTCTTCTGTGAAACCTCGAGCACCTGGCCGATTCTTGAAGGTGTACCCTTGAAGTACCAGATGTGTGAAACAGGAGCAGCAAGCTCAATGTGACCCATTCTTTCACGTCTTACCTTTGCTCTTGTAACTTCAACTCCACAGCGGTCGCAGACCTTACCCTTAAAGCGAATTTTCTTGAACTTTCCACAGTGACATTCCCAGTCCTTTGTAGGTCCGAAAATTCTTTCGCAGTAAAGACCGCCGGCCTCAGGCTTCTGAGTTCTGTAATTTATAGTTTCAGGGCGTTCAACAATACCATAAGACCATTTTCTTATCTGGTCAGGTGATGAAAGACCAATTTTTATAGAATCAAAAGTATTAAATTCCAAACCGTTACCTCCTCGTCATAATTACGATAACACCGGGAAGGCTGATGCTTTACCAGCCGCCGGTCTGTAATTAAAATTCATCGTCATCTGCTGACATATCAAAGCTGAACAAATCGTCCGGCTCAGGATCTGCAAGATCCTCAAGAATATCATCGTCGCCTTCGTCTGCGTCCTCAAATGAATATCCCGATTCTTCCATACCTGCTTCATCATAAGGCTGTTCTTCGGTATTTTCATCAGCAAATGATACAGGCTGAGGAATAATATCATCATCGTCAAATGACTGTTTAAGGTCAATTTCTTCCTGGTTTTCGTCAAGCACTCTGACATCAAGACAAAGTGACTGGAGTTCCTTGATAAGAACCTTGAACGATTCAGGAATACCAGGCTTCGGAACATTCTGTCCCTTTACAATAGCCTCGTATGTGTTTACACGTCCTACTGTATCGTCAGACTTGACTGTGAGAATTTCCTGGAGAGTGTAAGCCGCGCCATAAGCTTCAAGTGCCCAAACTTCCATCTCACCGAATCTCTGTCCGCCGAACTGAGCCTTACCACCGAGTGGCTGCTGAGTAACGAGCGCATAAGGTCCGACTGAACGTGCGTGAATCTTATCGTCAACGAGGTGGTGAAGCTTGAGGTAATACATGTAACCTACTGTTACTCTGTTGTCAAACTTTTCACCTGTTCTGCCGTCGTAAAGAACTGTCTTACCGTCCTCGTCCATTCCTGCTGCTCTGAAGCATGCTCTGATGTCTTCTTCGTGAGCACCATCGAATACAGGAGTCATAATGTGCCAGCCGAGTGCGGCAGCAGCCATACCGAGGTGAACCTCGAGAACCTGTCCGATGTTCATTCGTGAAGGAACGCCGAGTGGGTTTAATACGATATCAAGCGGAGTACCATCAGGTAAGAACGGCATATCTTCCTGAGGAAGAATTCTTGAAACGACACCCTTGTTACCGTGACGACCCGCCATCTTATCGCCGACTGAAATCTTTCTCTTCTGAGCGATATAGCAGCGAACGAGCATATTAACGCCAGGGCTGAGTTCGTCGCAGTTCTGTCTTGTGAAGATTTTAACGTCAACAATAACGCCTGCTTCACCGTGAGGTACCTTAAGAGAATTGTCTCTTACTTCTCTTGCCTTTTCACCGAAGATTGCACGGAGAAGTCTTTCTTCAGCTGTAAGCTCAGTTTCACCCTTAGGTGTAACCTTACCTACGAGAATATCACCTGAATGAACCTCGGCACCGATTCTGATGATACCGTTTTCATCAAGGTCCTTGAGTGCGTCTTCGCCGACATTCGGAATATCTCTTGTGATTTCCTCAGGTCCGAGCTTTGTATCACGGCACTCGATTTCGTATTCTTCTATATGAATTGATGTGAATACATCGTTTTTAACTAAGTTTTCGTTAAGGAGTACGGCGTCCTCGTAGTTATAGCCTTCCCATGTCATAAAGCCGATGAGGGCATTCTTACCGAGTGAGATTTCACCGTCAGCTGTTGCAGGACCGTCTGCAAGAACCTGACCCTTCTTAACCTCTTCGCCTCTGTCAACGATAGGTCTCTGGTTTACGCATGTACCCTGGTTTGAACGCTTGAACTTAGTAAGCTTGTAGAGGTGGTCAACACCGTTTGTATCCTTGATTGTGATTTCATCAGCACTTACTGCTTCAACCACACCGTCTTCCTGAGCGATTACGCAAACGCCTGAGTCAACGGCTGCCTTATATTCCATACCTGTTCCGACATATGGACGCTGAGTCTTGAGAAGTGGCACTGCCTGTCTCTGCATGTTCGCACCCATGAGCGCACGGTTGGCGTCATCGTTTTCAAGGAACGGAATCATAGCTGTCGCAACAGAAACTACCATCTTAGGTGAAACGTCCATGTAATCTACAATTTCGTTTTCACATTCAAGAATCTTGTCTCTGTAACGTGCATTAACCTTAGGTCTTACGAACTTGTTTTCTTCTGTGAGCGGTTCGTTCGCCTGAGCTACGATGAAGTTGTCTTCAACGTCGGCTGTCATGTATACAACCTCGTCTGTTACAACGCCTGTTTCCTTATCAACCCTTCTGTAAGGTGCTTCAATAAAGCCGTACTCATTGATTCTTGAGAATGTCGCAAGATATGAGATAAGACCGATGTTAGGACCTTCAGGTGTTTCGATAGGACACATTCTTCCGTAGTGGCTGTAGTGTACGTCTCGAACTTCGAATCCGGCTCTGTCTCTTGAAAGACCGCCAGGACCGAGGGCTGAAAGACGTCTCTTATGAGTAAGCTCAGCAAGTGGGTTGTTCTGGTCCATGAACTGTGAAAGTGGTGATGAACCGAAGAATTCCTTGATTGCAGCTGTGATAGGACGAATGTTTACAAGTGACTGAGGAGTGATTGTTTCCATATCCTGAGTCTGAAGGTTCATTCTTTCCTTGACAACTCTTTCCATTCTTGCAAAACCAACTCTGAACTGGTTCTGTAAAAGCTCGCCGACAGAACGGATTCTTCTGTTGCCGAGGTGGTCGATATCGTCAACTAAGCCAACGCCTTCGCAAAGATTGAGATAGAAGCTGATTGTTGCATAGATATCGTCAAGTGTAATATGATTAGGAATGAGCTCTGCAGCTCTCTTTTTAACGTTTTCTTCGATTTCCTCAGCGTCAGCTGATGTTTCAAGGATATCCTGTAAAACCTTGAAGGAAACCTTTTCAGTAATACCGCACTTTGTTGCATCAAAATCAACATAGCCTGCGATGTCAACCATGCCGTTACCGATAACCTTGACTTCCTTTTCAACCATTCTGGTTGCGTTTTCGCCTGTTTCAGTAACGTAGTATTCCTTGACTTCAACAGTCAGGAATGCATCGTAAACACCTGCCTGTTCAATTTCCATAGCCTTTTCAAATGAAAGTCTTTCACCTGCATCTGCCATGATTTCACCTGTCATCGGATTTACAACAGGTCTTGAAAGGATGTGACCTGAAAGTCTGTTACCGATACCAAGCTTCTTGTTGAACTTGTAGCGTCCGAACTTCGCCAAGTCATATCTCTTTGCATCAAAGAAGAGATTGTTTAAGTGAGTGAGCGCACTTTCAACTGTCGGTGGTTCACCCGGGCGAAGCTTCTTGTAAACATCAATGAGAGCGTCTGAATTATTCTTTGTACCGTCCTTCTGGAGGATAGTCTGTGAAAGTCTTTCATCGTGGCCGAAAAGCTCAAAGATTTCTTCGTCTGAGCCGACGCCGAGCGCTCTGATAAATGTTGTAAGCGGAATCTTTCTGTTTTTATCAATTCTTACGTAGCAAACATCACTTGAATCCATTTCATATTCAAGCCATGCACCACGGTTAGGAATAATTGTTGATTTGAAGAGGTCCTTACCTGTCTTATCCTTTTCAAAGGCATAGTAAACACCAGGTGAACGAACGAGCTGAGATACGATTACACGCTCAGCACCATTGATAATAAATGTGCCGCTGTCTGTCATGAGAGGGAAATCACCCATAAAGATTTCACTTTCCTTGACATCACCTGTCTCCTTGTTCCAGAGAGTTGCTGTAACTCTCAGCGGAGCGGCATAAGTAACGTCACGTTCCTTACATTCTGCAATGGTATATTTAGGAGTATCATCAATCTTGTAATCTATAAAATTGAGCACAAGATTTCCGTTATAGTCTGTAATTGCGGACATATCACGCAAAACATCCTTTAAACCTTCTTCCTTGAACCACTGATATGAATTTTTCTGCACCTCGATAAGGTTAGGAATTTCAAGAGCCTCGTTGATTTTGCTGAAGCTCATTCTGACATTCTTACCGAGCTGAACCGGTTTGACATTCACCATAGGCGGAACCTCCTTGATTTATTACTACGGAAAATTATTTCCGTATACTGAACTTTTTTTCACAAAGGACTTGACAGAACAGTCTTTTTTATGTTATACTATTCTGCTTCTTTAAACTTTTAGTCACATTGATACATTATATTATTATACAACCTTTTTTTCTCGTTGTCAAGTGACATTTCCTATAAATTTACGCGATTTTTTCCGTCACAATAAAAAATATAGCACAAAAGCGGTGTTTTTTAAACACCGCTTTTGTTTTATCTGTTATCAACCTTCTCAGGATACATGTCATGATTGAAGAGTCTGTTTTCAGCAAGCTGTTCCCATTTTGTGTTCGGTCTGCCGTAATTGCAGTATGGGTCAATTGAAATACCGCCTCGTGGCGTAAACTTGCCCCACACCTCGATATACTTCGGGTCCATAAGTGCAATCAGATCCTTCATGATTTTGTTTACGCAGTCCTCATGGAAATCGCCGTGATTACGGAAGCTGAAAAGATAAAGCTTTAAGGACTTGCTCTCAACCATTTTCACGTCCGGAATATATGAAATGTAAATTGTCGCAAAGTCCGGCTGACCCGTAATCGGGCAGAGACTTGTAAATTCAGGACAGTTGAACTTCACGAAATAGTCATTGCCCTGATGCTTGTTTTCGAATGTTTCGAGCATCTCGGGAGCGTAGTTGTCGGGATATTTTGTCTGCTGATTGCCAAGCAGAGTTAAGTTTTCTTTTTCTCTGTTTTCCATATTTTTCACCTCATTAACGGGTCTGTGACGCCGTTTATTTCAAACGCCTTTATTCTGTCTATACATGTCCCACATGTGCCGCAAGGCTTGTCTCCGCCCTCATAGCAGCTCCATGTAAGCTCAAACGGAACATTAAGCTCAAGTCCCATTTTTACAACGTCCGCCTTTGTCATGCCGACAAACGGCGCTTCTATTTTAAGCTGTCTGCCGCTTCCCTCGAAAATAGCCGTATTCATGGCGTTGTTGAACACCTCTGAGCAATCGGGGTATGCGTTTCCTGCCGCATCGTCCGAATGTGCGCCGTAGTAAATCACGCCACATTCTCTTGAAATTGCAATACTCGCCGCACATGACAGGAAAAGTCCATTGCGGAACGGAACATAGGTCGAAACAGGCTTGCCGTCAGTCTCCTCAAGCTGCTGTGCATATGTACCGTGCGGAATTTCACCGTCAGAGCCTTTTAAAAGTGTACAGTCGGAAAACGCAAAAATCTTCGCTAAGTCAAGGTCGATTTTCTCAACGCCGTAATGCTCAGCTACTGCCGCCGCAGACTCAGTCTCCTTGCTGTGCTTCTGACCATAGGAAATGCAAAGCGCAAGAACATTTTCCTTTCCGTATTTAGAAACGGCAAGTCCGAGACAGGTTGAGCTGTCAAGGCCACCGCTGAATAAAACAAGTGCTTTCATAGTTTTCCTTTCTTATCTTAGCTGTAACAAAAATTTTCTCTGTAACTCAAAATCAGACTCAAATTTTCCTCTGAATGTCGTATAGGTTGTCGAGGATGAACCGTTTTTGATACCTCTTGCAGTCATACAGGAGTGCTTTCCCTCGATATAGACAGCAACGTCCTCAGACTCAGCGGCAAGCGTCATAATCTCCGCAATGTCTGAACCGATACGCTCCTGGAGCTGTAATCTCTTCGCCGCCATATCAGCAATACGGGCAACCTTTGAAAGCCCGATTACCTTTCCCTTTGGGATATACGCAACAGACACCTTCATGTCATACATAAGCGCAAGATGATGCTCGCAGTATGAAAAAATCTCGATGTCACGCACTATTACCATATCGCTTGAATCGCACGGAGTGTCCTCCTCGAATGTCTTGCTGAACATTTCCGCAATTTCAGCGTTTGTATAGTTCATGCCCTCAAAAACTTCCTCATACATTCTCGCAACTCTGTCGGGAGTTTCAAGAAGTCCCTCACGCTCAGGGTCGTCACCGAGTGCCTCAATAATTCCTCTTATGTGGCGCTTTATCGCCTCTTTATCTATTGCCATTTTCTACACTCCTTTCTTGTCAGGGTCCCATATAAATTTGTGAAGCTGAAGCTGAAAATTCACCTTGTTCATTTTGTTTTTCAGCATAAATTCCACGATTTCCGCAGTCTCAATTTTCCCGAACACAGGGCTTATATAAACCGCACACTTCCCCTGCAAAGCGTATTTTTCAATAACGCCCTTTGCGGCTTCAAGGTCATTTAAGCTTCCGCAGACGAATTTCACCGTGTCCTTTTCCTCCAGATGCTCATAATTTCCCATAAGCATTTTTTCTTCCATGCCGCTTGACGGAGTTTTATAGTCGAGCGTGAATGACGGGCGG
Organism: uncultured Clostridium sp.; assembly: GCA_964621265.1. Taxonomy (GTDB): domain Bacteria; phylum Bacillota; class Clostridia; order Oscillospirales; family Ruminococcaceae; genus Porcipelethomonas. The sequence continues at coordinate 15,807 of CAZULQ010000028.1, forward strand.
TATTCGCCCTTATATGCTGAAATATCCGCCGAGCCGTTTGTCTCGATTTCAACGTAAAGATTGTTTTTACAAAGCAGTTCAATAAGCCCTGAAACACCCTCCTGTATAAGCGGCTCGCCGCCTGTAAGGGTCACGTTTTCAATGCCCGTCTCTTTTACATACGCTAAGATTTCCTCAGCCGTCATCTGCTCTGCAGGGCAGTCGTCTCCGTTGGCCCACATAGTATCACAATAGGAACAGCGCAGATTGCACCCACGGAATCTTATAAACACCGCAGGCTGTCCCGCCTTTCTTCCCTCGCCGTTTATACTGACAAATTTTTCGGCAACATTAAATTTACTCAAATCAGTTCTCCTCGTACATAGCGCAGTTTGTCGGTGTTTCATACACAGTTACATTGTGCGGACGATAGCCACGCTCTTTCAGAATCATGTAAAAATGTCTCGCCATATTTTCCGCTGTCGGACGGAAAGGCACCTCAACAAGTCTGAAGCCGTCTCTTTTAAGCAGTTCTGCTGTGTCAGACTTAAGAGTATTCTTTTCATAAATCAGCGAATGGTCATAATGATTTGCAATAACCCCGAGCTCACGCTTTATATCTGAAAAATCCATAATCATGCCCTTTTGCTGACCGTTTCTCTGCAAAAACGCATTCTTCACAGTAACCTCAACTCTCCATCTGTGTCCGTGAATATTACTGCACTTTCCCTCATACCCGTATAAAAAATGTGCGCTGTCAAACGCAAATTCTGTTTTCAAAAAATACATGTTTTTCCTCCGTAAAATCACAAAAAGGGTACAGGAAATGACACCTGTACCCTCAATATCATTAAATAACGATAACAAAGATAATTATGATGTCCTGGTTTTGTTTTAGGACAGGATGGCACAAACGAACTGTCCGTATTTTTCCCCTTATTCAACAGGAATGGTTTTCTGTGATACTATATTATAGTATTCACTCGTCTTTTCAAGAGTTATCATAACTCTCTTGTCAGGCTGTTTTTTCTCCTCCTGCCATGACGGAGATGAAACATAGCAATCCGCATAGACTGTATATACAGGGTCTGTATCCGAAATATCGGTTACAATCGGACTGTATGAGAATATGTCAGTATTTTCAGGAATTACATATTCCTTGTTTTTCTTGTCATATTCAATCTTTACATCGTCCGTACCTGCCGAGCCGTGCTTGAACTCAACTTCACCGAAAAGCTTGTTTATGATAACCTCCATCTGCTGCTGCGGCAGACGGCATTCACCTGTTTCCTCATCTGTAAATGCGGCAATTTCTCCGTTTATGATAAATTCCCACACAGCAATGTTGATATAGTCCTCTGACTTAAGCTCTGTCTTGTCAGCAAAGTCTTCCACGTCTATTACAACAAGCGGAGTGATAACCTTCTGAAGCTCTGTCTTGAGTGGGTCTGTCTGTGAAACGCTTTCATCGGTTCCGTATTTTTCCTTCAGCATGTCATAAGCCTTGACACCGCCGAGTATCAGCAGTATCAGAATAACGGCAACAACTGCGATTTTCAGAATAGTCTTTACCATTCCCGAAAGCCAGTATCTCGGCATATCGCCCTTTTCACCGTCATTTTCGGAATCCATGAAATTTTTGAAGTCTTCTCCGGAATTTCTGCCGTCATCATCCGAGTCGTCGTAATCATCGAGAGAATCCTCGTCGTATTCCCCGTAATCTTCTTCGTCGTAATCCTCTTCTGCGTATTCCTCTTCCGGATAATCCTCAGGAGAATAGCTTTCGTCCTCGTCAGGATATTCCTCATACGACTCTTCAGCGTATTCCTGCTCATCATATTCATCGCCGTACTCAAAATCCTCCGCGCCCAGGTCCTGAGGAATATATTCCTCATCTTCAACAGGCGGAATGTCAAAATTCGGCGTACTCGACGCAACAGCTTTTTCATACTTCACACGCTCAGCGACTTCTTCGTTTACAGGCGCTTCCGTTTCATAATAACGGGGTGACGGTGAAGCTTTTCTTCTGCTGCCGCTTTCCCTCTCAGGAGAAAACTCTCTGAGCAAATCGTCTATTATAGCGTCAGTCTCGCTTTTTTCCCTCATAGGGGTATAGTTCCACTTACTTTTCTTTTCGGTCAATGCCGCATCTATCTCATCAAGTATATCCACGCAGAACACCTCCAGAATGTTTTCGGGTTTATGGGATTATCTTATCTGTCCGTTTCCGTTGATAAGGTACTTAACCGTTGTAAGCTCACGAAGTCCCATAGGTCCTCTTGCGTGAAGCTTCTGTGTTGAAATACCGATTTCAGCGCCGAAACCAAATTCGCCGCCGTCTGTATAACGTGTTGAGGCGTTGACATAAACAGCCGCCGCATCAACCTCTCTCTGGAACTTTTCAGCGTTTTCAAGACTCTTTGTCACGATAGCTTCTGAGTGTCCTGTACCATACTTATTGATATGTGCAATCGCTTCGTCAACAGAACCGATTACCTTTACAGCAATGATGTAGTCATTGTATTCGGTAGCATAGTCATCTTCTGTTGCAGGCTTTACACACTCGCCGAGTATTGCGGCAGTTTCTGCGCAGCCTCTGATTTCAACATTATGACCGTCAAGCTTTGCCTTGATAACAGGCAGTACACTTTCAGCAATATCCTTATGAACAAGAAGGCTCTCGACTGCATTGCACACTGACGGACGCTGTGTCTTGCCGTTATCGACAATATTCGCCGCCATTTCAATATCAGCGCTGTCGTCCACATAAACGTGGCAGTTACCTGTGCCTGTTTCAATTACAGGTACAGTTGCCTGCTTTACAACAGCCTGGATAAGTCCTGCTCCGCCTCTTGGAATAAGAACGTCAAGATAGCCGTTGAGCTTCATGAGCTCTGCGGCAGTTTCTCTTGAAGTATCTTCAACAAGCTGGATTACGTCTTCAGGCAGACCTGCTGTCTTAACAGCGCCTCTCATAACCTCTGCTAAGCACTTGTTTGAATTGATAGCTTCCTTACCGCCTCTTAAAATAACAGCATTACCAGCCTTAAGGCAAAGTGTTGCCGCATCAACAGTAACATTCGGACGTGACTCAAAAATAATTCCGATAACGCCGAGCGGTACTCTTGTCTTGCAGATTTTAAGACCGTTAGGACGGATAACACCGCCGTCAACAGAGCCTATGATGTCCTCAGCCTTTACAAGTGTGAGTACAGCGTCTGCAATACCCCTGATTCTTTCTTCATTAAGCATAAGTCTGTCCTGCATTGCCGCAGACATATTATTCTTAACAGCATTTTCAAGGTCAAGCTTATTCTGCTCGATGATATAGCCTGTCTTTTCAATAAGAGCCTCGGCAATAGCAGTAAGCGCCGCATTTTTAACGCTTGTTTTTGCAGATGCTATAAACGGCTCAGCCGCTTTTGCCTTCTGTCCTAAGGTTTCTGTATATGTCATTATAACGCACCTCCAATTAATGTGCAATAAAGATTGTTCCTGTCTGATTGTTTTCAAAAAGCTCGTAAAGCTTGTCAGGATTGTCGCCATTCATAATAATCATGTCGATACCCGCTTCATTCGCAATTTTTGCAGCATTGATTTTTGTTCTCATACCGCCAGTACCGAGCGCACTTCCCGCACCGCCTGCAACGTCCTCGATATGCTCGTCAATTTCTGTTACAACAGGGATTAAGTGAGCCTCCGGATTTTTGTGAGGGTCGCTGTCGTAAAGTCCGTCGATATCCGAAAGTATTACAAGCAGGTCAGCCTTTGCGATTTTCGCAACGATTGCTGAGAGCGAGTCGTTTTCGCCGATTTCAAGCTCAAGTTCGTCAATGGCAACAGTATCGTTTTCGTTTACAACAGGCACAACGCCCATTGAAATGAGTCTTTCAAATGTATTCTCAACGTTTTTAAGACGCTCGTTTTCGATAATTGTCTTTGTGAGAAGTATCTGACCTACGGAAATACCGTATTTATCAAACTGGTCCTCATAAAGATGCATAAGCTCGCACTGTCCGACAGCGGCACACGCCTGCTTTGTCGGAGTGTCAGTCGGCTTTTCACGCAGTCCGAGTTTTCCGACGCCAAGTCCCACCGCACCCGATGAAACAATGACAATTTCCTTGCCCGAATTCTGCAAATCCGCCATAACCTTAACGAGATTTTCCATTCTTCTTATATTGAGTCTGCCCGTTTTATGAGTCAGAGTTGATGTTCCGAGCTTTATTACAATTCTCTTTTTTTCAGATATATTAAGCATTTTTCGTCAGCCTTTTCAGTTTACTTTATTTTTAGGGTTTCCGCCGAGATACGCTCTGATATTGTCAATTACAATATCAATAAGTCTCAGTCTTGTTTCAAGCGGCGCCCACGCCGTATGCGGAGTTATAACACAGTTTTTTGCATTTTTGAGCGGAGTATCACAAGCCATAGGCTCCTGTCTCAAAACATCGAGATAAGCCGCCGCAATCCTTCCGCTGTCAAGAGCATCAGCAAGCGCCTTTTCATCGGCAATACCGCCTCTTGCAGTGTTTATGACAACCGCGCTTTCCTTCATAAGCGAAAGATTCTTTTCGTTTATCATACTTTCTGTCTGAGCGTTAAGCGGACAATGTACTGTCAGAACATCGGCCCTCTCAAACGCCTGCTCTAAAGTCACAAGCTCAAATTCACAGCTTTCGGGGACAGTTCTTGTATTGACAATAACGTTCATGCCAAACGCCGCACCAATCTGTGCAACCTTTCTGCCGATGCTTCCATAGCCTATAACAGCCAAGGTCTTTCCAGCCATTTCCTGAGTTTTAATCGGGAATTTTGAGAAGGTTTTGGAGGCAATCCAGCCGCCGTCCTTTACAAAGCTGTCATACTGTGCAATTCTGTTGAAGTAGTCGAGCATATAGGCAAAGGTCTGCTGAGCCACGGAATTTGTTGAGTATTCCCCTGCATTGCATACTGTTATGCCGTGTTCTCTCGCCGCTTCAATATCAATATTGTTATATCCTGTCGCAAAAAGTCCTATGTATTTAATGGAAGGACATTTTTCCATGACTTCTCTTGTTATCATGACTTTATTACAGATAACCATTTCAGCATCTGCAATATATTCCGCTGCACGTTCATTATCAGTCAGCGGATAGCATCTCACTTCACCGAATTCATCGAATACCGATGAGTCGATATCTCCTGATGTTACAGTTGTCCAGTCAAGAATACAGATTTTCATTATTATTCTCCGTCTGTTTCTTCAGCTGCAGCTGCTTCTGATGCGTCGTCTGAGGCAATTTCCTTTTTGTCTCTTTCAACTATTGCCGCAATAAGTGCAAGAATAAGAAGTCCGAATTCAAGAATACCGATTCCATAGAACCACATCTTTGTGTCCTTTACATAAATCAGCATTGTAAGTGCTGCCGCAACAGCCATTATCAGCTGATACTTCTTTCTCACTCTCACAAACTGGATTAAAAAGAATAAAAACGCAACTGCCACAAAAACAAGATGTGTTGTAAATGGCAGCGGGAAAACATTACCACTCATTTAATTACTCTCCATTCTGCCGCATCAAAACGGCAATTTATATATTAGTTATGACAATAAAAAATTGTACTGTACATTTAAGAATGTGCACAGATAGCACATCTTAACCTTTATAGTATAACACGATTTGCAAAAAAATGCAATAGCAGGCACAGTTTTAGCGTTAAAAAATCTTGCACAAATTAATACACAACTGTTGACTTTTTTAATCGTTTTAGCTATAATAAAATTAATTAAAAATATTCCCCCGATATTTTTGATTCAAACCTTCAGAAAGAGAGTGAAATTAATGAAAATGTGGAAAAAAATTGTTTCAGCCTTGGCGTGTACAGCCACATTATCTGTGGCTTCAATTAGCGTTTCTGCTGAAAAACAGCTTGTCGGCTATCTCGGAGATGTAAACTACGATTCTACTATTTCCGTCGCTGACGCTGTATTGCTTCAGAAAAGTCTCGTGACAGGACTTGACGGCTTGTCAACAGACCCGAATATGCAGAATTCCGATATCAATGAGGACGGAATTGTAAACGTAAACGACGTTATCATTCTGAGAAGATGTATTCTCGGAGAATGTGAGTGGAAGGGTATATATACAGAGACAGAAGACCCGACTCAGCCTCCTACACAGGAGGAAACAGAGCCTCCAACAGAACCGCCGACAGAACCTCCTACATCAACGCCTGTTACAACAACTGCCACATCAATCACTACAACAACAGTTGAAACCACAACAGTTACAACTACTATACCTACAACAACAACTGTTCCTGAGACAACCGAGGAAGGCTTTATAACAGACACAATTGCGGAACTCGGAGCTTCTTTGTCGTCACAGGGAGATGCAAACTTAGTTATTTTCTATGTTGACTTCCCTGACTGCAGATACGAAAGCTTTGAAATGTCTGCTGAACAGGTTGAAAATATCGCATTCGGCGCTGCGGACGAAAACAATCCGAACTATCCGTTTGAAAGCATGAGCGCATTCTACGGACGTTCTTCAAAGGGTGCTATGAACTTAAAGGGAAAGGCATTCCGCTATACAACAAAGGAAAACCAGGCGGCGTATGACACAAACAAGGTTAAAATCGCAGAAGAATGCTATGAATTTTTCAAGGACTCAATTGATTTTGCGCAGTTTGACGGCGATAATGACGGCTACATCGACGCAACTCTCTTCTCAACTCCGACAGCCGCAGGCGACGACAACTGGTGGCCTTGTGCGGGAGCATTCGGCGACCCTGATTACATGGTTGACGGAAAGAAAATCGGCCACATTATAACAGGTAACGCACAGATTAACACTCTCAAAGACTATTCAAACTTTATAAGCAGTTATCTCCATGAAATGGGACACTGCATGGGACTTCCTGACTATTACCTTTACAGTTCAGAGGACTTTGAAGGTCTGCACGGCTCAGCAGGAACAGAGCTTATGGACGCTGACGCATTCTCCGACTTCGGTTCATTCTCAAAGCTTATGCTCGGCTGGTATAAACAAAACCAGGTTACAGTTTACGACAAGTCACAGGGCGCACAGGTATTCGAACTTTCAAATGCTCAGACAGATGACGGCAACTGCGTAATCATTCCTAAAAATCAATTCGGCAGCCACTATGGTGACAACGAATATTTTGTTATTGAATACGCAACAGACAACGGAAACAACAGCGGTATTTCAAGACAATGGTGGTCGACAATCGAAAGTGGCATAAGAATTTACCACATTAAGGCTGACATTCATAATAACGGCTGGTGGAGTCATTTTAAGTATGGCAACGGCTCGGAATTTACAGACAGCAACGGCGACGGTTCACCTGACGATGAGGGCATAAGAGTTATAAGACTTGTAAACGACGGCAATGGTCCTTTCAGTACAGGAGACGTTATAAACAACAGCGTTTCAGGCTTCGGCTGGTATGACGAAAGCGAAAACGAAACTATTGACCCCGGTGTTTCAATTACAGTCGGTGAACTCCGTGACGGAAAGTATACAATAACAATCGGATAAAAGCCTTGACAAAAATCCGACAATGATATATAATATATCTGTCAATAAAACAGGGGAGCTTGTGATACAGGCTGAGAGGAAGGTTCACCTTCGACCCATATACCTGATTTGGATAATGCCAACGTAGGGATATATACTGCTTTTATGCGGGAGATTACTCTATGGGTAATCTCCCGTTTTTGTATATAAGTTCTTTTCGTATAATGGAAGGAGTATATTTATAATGAGTCAGATTGTTTTTGTTTTATCAGTTTCTGCTGTGTACACGGCAATAAGTCTTTACATATGCAGAAAAATTAAGCTAAAGGTTACAGACCTTGCAATCGGAGGGATTATATGTGCGCTGACGCTTGTACTGTCATACATAATGATTCCACTGCCGACAGGTGCGACCATCACATGCGGTGCAATGGTGCCGATTATGCTGTTATCGCTTATTTACAACCACAGGCTTGCAATAGTGTGCGGCTGGATTTGCGGAGTGCTTTCCATAATGATACTTCCGTTATGGAAGCCTGTACACTGGGCGCAGATCTTCATTGAGCATATGGTTTGCTTTTCCTGTCTAGGATATGCAGGTGTTTTCGGAACGGACAAAAAGTGGAAGGTTATCTGCGGTTGTTCGATTGCTGGTATTATAAAATATGCGGCTCACGTTTTTAGCGGCGTTGTATTTTTCTCGCAGAATTCATGGACAGGCTGGGGAACATGGAGTTACAGCATACTCTACAATCTATCCTCAACACTTCCAGAAATCCTCATTTCTGCGGCATTACTTATCATACTGCCGACAAAATCAATCAGAACCTCTCTTGCAAGAGTTAAAAGTTGATAGTGAAAAAAAGCGTTGTGAATTTCACAACGCTTTTTTATTTTAGTTTTATGTCATAGTATATGTAGCCTTTATCGTAGTCACCATCAAAAAATATATACTCAACAACATCCATTTCATCAAGAATATCTATAACTGCACCAAAATCAAGAATAAGCTCACGAGCAACAGGTTCAACAATAAGATGCCCACCCCAACGATGCTCTGGAATTAAATTTTTATCAGAACCATAGTAAGTGAATTTAGGAAATGAACAATTAAGAATTAAACAATATCTTTCATCTTCAATATAAACATCAGCCACATAATCATTTTGCCAAATAATATTTGCTCCCATTTCCTCAAGAACAGGAATAAAAGGGAGTTGTGCAGAATAACTTGGCTCGGAAAAGTTTGGATATGGTCCATTATCTCGATAGATAATAACATGATCTGAACAAACCTCAGTACCATTTACATATAAAATTGCAGGCTTTGAGTCCATATTCTCATATTTTCCTAAAAACCAATCATATAATCTTTTATGAACAAAGAAAAATTGAAAAAATATTGTTATCACAATCAATACAAAACCTATTATAACAGCAATAATTCTCTTTTTCATATTTTGCACCTCAAACTATTTTCTGGGTTTCTTCCTCACCGAAAAGCCGAAATCACCAAGCTTTCTGCCAAGCGAAAAATACTCGCCATGCGAATATGCAGCAAGTCCCGCCTGCTGAAGATTAAGCTTACCCTTGCTGTCAATAAGGCGCTCGTCAATATCAGCACCTACAATCTCAGCTAAAAACATATCGTGAGTGCCAAGCGGTATAATCTGCTTAACAACGCATTCAAGGCTCAGAGGACACTCCTCAATAATTGGTGCGGAAATTTTCTGCGCCGGGGTAGCGTGAAGTCCGCATTTCTTGAATTTATCAATCTTAGCCCCTGTCCTTACACCACAGAAATCAGCCTTCTTAACGAGTTTTGATGTTGTGAGATTAATTACAAATTCCCCTGACTTTTTGATAATATCATAGGAATATCTCTCAGGGCGTACTGAAATATAAGTCATCGGCGGCTTTGTGTTTACAATTCCTGTCCAACCGATTGTTATAATGTTTGGTTTATCAAGTGTGCCGCATGAAACCATTGCCGGCGGCACTGGCGAAAGAAGCGTTCCACCATTCCAGATTACTTTTCCCATAGTTTCTCCTAAACAATTCATAATATAAACAAAAAAGCACAGCAATTTAATTTGCTGTGCTTAAATGGTGCACCATCGGGGGCTCGAACCCAGGACCCACTGATTAAGAGTCAGTTGCTCTACCAACTGAGCTAATGGTGCATATTGTGCCGGCGTCGATATATTTTCCCGGGACGTTTCCATCCAAGTATCTTCTACGCTGA
>CAZULQ010000029.1:0-24493 GCA_964621265.1 uncultured Clostridium sp.
ATATTATAACATATTTTTCAAAAAAATAAAGCTTTTTTTCAAAAATTATCAAAAAATTTATTGACAGATTTTTGAGAAATGATATAATGGAAATGTATGGTTAAAATTTACTTGGAAAGGAATCATTATAAATGAATATTTACAATATAACACCTTCATATGCAAAAGCCGGTCTTGATTGTGCTGACAAGACAATTGAACTTCACGACTATTCACTCGCTATTTCAAAGGAAATCGGACTCAGAAGACGTCCTGCTGTTATTATTTGTCCGGGCGGAGGATATGAATACCTCTCGGACCGTGAAGGTCAGGCTGTTGCCATGAGATTTTCTTCCGTAGGAATTAATGCATTCGTTCTCAGATACAGTGTATGTACACAGTTCCCTGCTCCGTTAATTGAAATTGCAGAGGCGGTAAAGTTTGTAAGAGAAAATGCTGATAAATTTGACGTTGACCCGAATAAGATTGTTGTTTGCGGATTCTCTGCTGGCGGACACCTTGCTGCAAGTCTCGGTACACTCTGGAACAACGATTACCTTAAGAATATTCTCGGAGATACAGAAATCTGCAAGCCGAATGGTATGATTTTATCATACCCTGTTATAACAAGCGGACCTTACTGTCATCAGGGCTCAATTGATACAATAATCGGCAAGGAGCCGACTAACGAAATGAAAAATCTTGTTTCACTTGAAAAACAGGTTACTGCTGATACAGTAAAGACATTTATATGGCACTGTGCTGATGATGGCTGTGTTCCGCCTGAAAATACTCTTGATTATATAAAGCAGCTCAGCGCAAACAATGTTTCATTTGAATGTCATATTTATCCTTTCGGCGGACATGGTCTTGCACTTTCCGACCACTCAACTGCCGCTTATGACGGTCATATGAACGCAACTTGTGCAAAGTGGTTTGACCTTGCAGTAGACTGGGTTTTCAGAGAAATTTAATTCATCTATTGCAAAATTCTTGAATTTATGATATAATAAGATTTGATATTATTGTACAGGAGAGTTAAATAGTGTTTAAAATAGTTCACAAGCGTGTTCTTAACCCTTCAGTAATACTTATGGATATTGAAGCACCTTTTATTGCAAAAAAAGCAATGGCAGGTCAGTTTATTATATTCAGGATTGACGAAAAGGGTGAACGAGTTCCGCTGACAATAGCGGGATATGACAGAGAAAAAGGGACAATTACAATTATTTTCCAGATTGTCGGAGGTACGACACAGCAGCTCGCAGAGCTTAGTGAAGGAGATGCTCTTCTTGATGTCGCAGGACCTCTCGGAATGCCGACACATATTGATGAAAATGTTAAGAAGGTTTGTGTAATCGGCGGCGGTGTCGGATGTGCAATTGCCTATCCACAGGCTAAAGAGCTTTACGCAAGAGGTCTTGAGGTAGATGTTATTGCGGGATTCAGAAGCAAGGACATTGTTATTCTTGAAGATGAATTCAGAAAAACCTCATCAAAGCTTACAATCTGCACAGATGACGGCAGCTACGGAGAAAAAGGTTTTGTTACAGATGCTTTGAAAAAGGCTGTCGAAAATGGCGCGGAATACGATACTGTTATAGCAATCGGTCCTGTTCCTATGATGAAATTTATCTGTGAGGTTACAAAGCAATACGGAATAAAGACTATTGTGTCACTTAATCCTATTATGATTGATGGTACAGGTATGTGCGGCGGTTGTCGTGTAACAGTCGGTGGTGAAATCAGATATGCGTGTGTAGATGGCCCTGACTTTGACGGTCATCTGGTGGATTTCGATGAGCTTATGAAGAGAAACTCCACATACAAAAGAGACGAAGAAAGCTGTCGTATGATGAAGAGTGCTGAAAAACTTAACAATTAAGAGGAAAAATAAATGGCTAATATGGCGTTGAATAAAGTTCCTATGCCCGAACAGGAACCAAAGGTCAGAGCAAGAAACTTTGATGAGGTTACTTTGGGGTATACTGAGGAAATGGCGGTTGAGGAAGCTCAGAGATGTCTCAACTGCAAGAATAAGCCTTGTGTTACAGGTTGCCCTGTAAGTGTAAGAATTCCTGAGTTTATTGAAAGGGTTGCAAACAGGGATTTTGAAAGTGCTTATGAAATTATTACATCAACCAATTCCCTGCCGGCTGTGTGCGGCAGAGTATGTCCACAGGAGAATCAGTGTGAAGGAAAATGTGTAAGAGGCATTAAGGGCGAGCCTGTTGCTATCGGCAGACTTGAAAGATTTGTTGCGGATTACATGATGAATAAGGCTTCAAACACTGCTGTTCCTGAGCCTAACGGACATAAGGTTGCTGTTGTAGGTGCGGGACCTTCCGGTCTTACATGTGCGGGTGACCTTGCAAAGCTTGGTTATAAAGTTACAATTTTTGAAGCTTTCCACACCGCAGGCGGCGTACTTATGTATGGTATTCCTGAGTTCAGACTTCCGAAGGCTATTGTTCAGAAGGAAATTCAAAAGCTTCGTGAGCTTGGCGTAGAAATCATGCAGGACATGGTTATCGGTAAGGTTTTATCCGTTGATGAAATCATGGATATGGGCTATGAGGCTGTATTTATCGGTTCAGGAGCGGGACTTCCGAGATTTATGGGTATTGAGGGTGAATCACTTATCGGTGTATGCTCGGCGAATGAATACCTTACAAGAATCAATCTTATGAAGGGCTATCTTGATGACTATGCAACACCTGTTATAAAATCAAAGTCAGTTGCGGTTGTCGGTGGCGGTAATGTTGCTATGGACGCTGCAAGAAGTGCTCTGAGAATGGGTGCTGAACATGTTTACATTGTATACAGACGTTCAGAGGATGAAATGCCTGCAAGAAATGAAGAAATTCATCATGCAAAGGAAGAAGGCATTGAGTTCCTGACGCTTAATAATCCTGTGAAGATACTTTCTGACGAAAACGGAAGAGTATCTGCTATGGAATGCGTTAAAATGGACATGGTTATCGGTAAGGTTTTATCCGTTGATGAAATCATGGATATGGGCTATGAGGCTGTATTTATCGGTTCAGGAGCGGGACTTCCGAGATTTATGGGTATTGAGGGTGAATCACTTATCGGTGTATGCTCGGCGAATGAATACCTTACAAGAATCAATCTTATGAAGGGCTATCTTGATGACTATGCAACACCTGTTATAAAATCAAAGTCAGTTGCGGTTGTCGGTGGCGGTAATGTTGCTATGGACGCTGCAAGAAGTGCTCTGAGAATGGGTGCTGAACATGTTTACATTGTATACAGACGTTCAGAGGATGAAATGCCTGCAAGAAATGAAGAAATTCATCATGCAAAGGAAGAAGGCATTGAGTTCCTGACGCTTAATAATCCTGTGAAGATACTTTCTGACGAAAACGGAAGAGTATCTGCTATGGAATGCGTTAAAATGGAGCTTGGTGAACCTGATGCGAGCGGAAGAAGAGCACCGGTTGTTATTGACGGTTCTAATTATGAACTTGCTGTCGACACAGTTATCATGTCAATTGGTACATCACCAAATCCGCTTATAAGAACTACTACAACAGGTCTTGAAGCCAACAAGAAAGGCTGTCTTGTGGTTGACGAGGATATGCTTACAACTAAGGAAGGTGTATATGCCGGTGGTGACGCTGTTACAGGTGCTGCTACTGTTATTCTCGCAATGGGTGCTGGTAAAAAAGCCGCAGAGGCTATTGATAAATATATCAAATCAAAATAACGGAGGATTTTAAATGTTTAATTTCACTAATTTAATGGCTGCAAATGGCGGTCAGGCTTCAATGTCAGATATGATTCCAACACTTGTTATGTTTGTTGTTATCATCGCATTCTTCTATTTTCTTATGATAAGACCTCAGAAGAAAAAGGAAAAAGAACAGAAGGAAATGCGTGAAGCAGTTCAGATTGGCGATGAAATCATGACAATCGGTGGTATTGTAGGATTTGTTGTTAAGAAAACTGAAGATACTGTTGTTATCGAAACAGGCGGAGATAAGAGTAAGCTCAGAATTAAGATGTGGGCAATCCAGGAAAATATTACAATTTCTGAAAAGCTTGCAGCTGATAAGGCAGCTAAGAACAAGGCGATTATGGAAGCAAGTCAGAAAAAGAAGAACAAGAAAAACGATAACGAATAATCAGTTAAGGGGTGCTTTATGCACCCTTTTTTTGTGTCATAATCAGCTTATTTTTCATAATATGCAGTAAAACTATTATGGGAGATGAGTTTATGGACGCTTTTACTATTACTGTACTTGTAATTTTCGGTGTAATTGCAGTTATTGAAGCGGCAAACCTGCTTATTAAGATACCTGTAAGCGACAGCTCGGTTCTGGGGTTCACGGCAGTTATTGTTCTTGACAGCGAAGACGACGTTTCACTCAGAATTGATGATATTCTTCACAAGCTCAGGTGGACTGATGACTGCCTTATAAGAAAAATTATTATTATAGATTATGGCATGACTTATGAGCAAAAGGTGATTTGTGAGGAATATTGTACAGAAAATCCTGCTATTGAGGTTGTTAAACCTGAAAAAGCATTGAATTTAATAATTTCCAGCGAAAAATTAATGTAAAATAATTGCATTTTCTGACGAAAAATTGTATAATATAAGAGTATGATGTGTTATGAGTGAGGAAGTAATAATGGAAGAGCAGACAATCAGAATTGAAGGGACAGTTGAGAACGTTATGTATCGCAATGATTCAAACGGATATACTGTTCTTGATATAGACAGTGGAGGAGAGCTTATTACAGCAGTCGGTGAACTCGGCGATGTTGAAAGCGGCGAAATACTTCTCCTTGAAGGCTCTTATGTTACTCACCCTAAGTTTGGTGTACAGTTTAAAGCTGAATACTGTGAAAGAAAACTTCCAAACACATCAGTTAATATCTGTAAATATCTTTCATCGGGGGCAATTAAGGGCATTGGTCCTGCGCTGGCAAAGAGAATTGTGGATGTATTCGGCGAGGAAACTCTGGAGGTAATGGAAAAAGAACCGAGGAGACTTTCTGAAATAAAGGGTATATCTCCGAAGAAGTGTGAAGAAATAGCAAATGAGGTGCAAAAGATTTTTAATCTGCGTCACCTTATGATTTTCCTGTCACAGTATGGCATTAAGGCGGGATATGCAATGAAAGCGTATCAGCAATGGGGATTACAGGCAATTGAGCTTGTGAAAGCCAATCCGTATTGCCTTTGCGGATATCCTATTGAGTTACCTTTCAAAAAAGCTGAAGAAGTTGCAAGAGAGATGAAAATACCTCTTGATTCGCATAAAAGAATACAGGCTGGGTTTGCGTTTCTCCTCGAAGAAAATGCTAAGGCAGGTCATTCATGTATTCCTATTGATAAATTCGAAACGCTTTGCTGTCGTTATCTCGGTATCGGACAGTCGGTTTTATATGAAGTTTATAACGAGATGATTGAGGAAGAATACATCTTTGAATATCTCAAAAATGACAGGGGTTTTGTTTATCTTGCGGATTACTATAATGCTGAGCGTTATATTGCAGGACGTATTTCAGTGCTGAAGGCTTTTTCGAGTCCTGATGATTATGATTACGACAGTCTTATTGACCTTGAAGAAGAACAAAACGGCATACATTATGAAAACTTACAGCGCAAGGCTATCACAACAGCTTTGTCAAGAGGCATAATGATTATGACAGGTGGTCCGGGTACAGGTAAGACAACAACTCTCAACGCTATAATCTCGCTATATGAGAAAAAAGGCGAAACCGTTCTTCTTGCGGCACCTACTGGGCGTGCAGCAAAAAGAATGTCCGACTTAACAGGCAGAGAGGCAAGAACAATACATCGTCTTCTGGAAGTTGCCTATGACCAGAACGGCAAGCTGAAATTCGTACATAATGAGGAAAATCCGCTTGAAGCCGATGTTATAGTTATAGATGAAATGTCAATGGTTGATGTTATACTCTTTGAAAGCTTACTACGTTCATTAAAGCTTAACTGTCGTCTTATTATGGTCGGAGACAGTGACCAGCTTCCGTCGGTCGGAGCAGGAAATCTGCTCAAATCGCTGATTGAAAGCAAATGTCTGCCTGTTATCGAATTAAAGGAAATTTTCAGACAGGCGGAAAAAAGCTGTATTGTAACAAATGCACATAAAATTGTCGGAGGAGAGCTTCCTGACCTGACTCAGAAAAACAATGACTTTTTCTTTTTTAAGCGTACAGAAGCGCCTATGGCTACAAATCTTATGATAGACCTTGTGAAAACAAGACTTCCGAAAGCTTATAACTACTCCCCTACTGACGATATTCAGGTTATTTCTCCGTCGAGAAAAGGCATTATGGGGGTTGTTGAACTGAACAAGTCGTTGCAGGAGCAGCTAAATCCAAAGCATTCAATGAAAAAGGAAGTCAAATCCCCTGTTTACACATTCCGTGAGGGCGACAAGGTTATGCAGACGAAAAATAACTACGATATAACCTGGAGCAAGGACGGAGAACAGGGTGCGGGCATATATAACGGAGATATCGGTAAAATTCTGAGCATCAATCGTGCCAGGATGGAAGTTATACTTGATTTTGATGGGAGAACAGCCGCCTATACATTTGATATGGTCGACCAGCTTGAGCTTGCCTATGCAATTACAGTACATAAAAGTCAGGGAAGTGAGTTTGACGCTGTTATTATCCCTCTGCTGGGGGGATTTGACAAGCTTTATTACAGAAATCTGCTTTATACAGCTGTAACCAGAGCAAAAAAGCTTCTGATAATCATTGGTGACGAAAACATTGTTACGCAGATGGTGACAAATAATAAACGAACTAATCGTTATACCTGCCTTACTTCAATGATGCGCGAGGAAATGAGAAGCAATGAACAGATTATGTAAATTTTTGCTTGATTTGTTCTTCCCTAACCGTTGTCCTGTTTGCAGAGAATTTATAAAATGGAATGAACTTATCTGCGATGAATGCAATGCTCAGCTTGATGCTTTTCCTGAAAATATCTGCAAAAAATGCGGTAAGGCAGAATGCTTTTGTGATACAGTAAGCTATGACGGTGCATTTGTATGTTATTTCTATGATGGAAAGGCAAAGGACGGTATTTTATCGCTTAAGGACGGCTGTAAGCAGTTCGGTGAACATCTGGGGATATTGCTTGGCAGGAGAATATCAGAAAGTAAAATAAGCGCTGACGCAGTTGTGGCAGTTCCCATGTCAGATGAATCCTACAAAAAGCGAAGATATAATCAGGCAATGGTTATTGCAAGGGAAATTGCTGAAATTAATCATATACCGATTCTGAAAGACGTAATATACAAGCGCAGGTCAGCTGTTCAGCATACACTCTCAAAAAGTGAAAGACTTAAGAATACAGACGCTTTTTCAAAAAGTATGAAAAAGCTTGACAATATGAAAATAATTTTATGTGATGATGTAATCACAACAGGAAGCACACTTAACAGATGTGCTGAGTTACTGAAAGAAATGGGTGCAGCCGAAATTTATGTGGCTGTCGGAACAACAACAAAACTAAAAAAGGAATGATTTATTATGGCACAGGATATTGGTATTGACCTTGGTACCGCAAACATTGTTATTGCAGTAAACGGCAAAGGTGTGGTTTTAAATGAACCATCAGTTATTGCGGTGAATAAGAGAACAAATAAAATTTTGGCAGTCGGAAAAAAAGCTTACAGAATGGTTGGCAAGTCGCCTGAATACATAGACGTAATTCGTCCGCTTTCATGCGGTGTAATTTCCGATGATGAAATGACACAGTGTCTTATAAGGGAATTTGTAAGAAAAGCAAGCGGTCACAGACTTGTAAAGCCGAGAATTGTAATCTGCGTACCTTCTTTTATAACTGACGTTGAAAGCCGTGCAGTAGTTGAGGCGGCAATGAACGCAGGTTCAAGAAAGGTTTACCTGATTCAGGAACCTATTGCTGCTATGCTTGGTGCAGGCGTTAATATGTCAAAGGCTAGAGGACACCTTGTTGTAGATATCGGCGGCGGTACAACTGATGTTGCTGTTGTTTCAATGAATGGTGTTGTAACTTCACGTTCTATTAAAACAGCAGGAAATCTTATTGACCAGGCTATAATCAGCTACATGCAGAAAAGGCACAAGCTTCTCATAGGAGAAAGAACCGCTGAACAGATAAAGAAGGAACTTACAAATCTCTATGACCCGAGCGATGATGTAAGAATGAATGTTGGCGGACGCAATCTTATGAAGGGCTTACCTGAGATGATTAATATTAGTGAGCACGAGGTTTTTGACGCAATTGAAGACGAAATCTTTGAAATTGTTGATACAATAAGAAACCTTCTTGAAGATACACCTCCTGAGCTTGTCGGCGATATCTATGAAAACGGTATTCTGCTTACAGGTGGCGGTGCACTTCTTGGCGGCATTGATAAGCTTATCAACAGAACTCTTGGTGTTAAATGTAATATCGCCAAGGACCCGACAGGTTGTGTTGCAAGAGGTACAGTTCAGGCGTTCAAGCGACTTGACAGTCTCCTTGATGGCTTTGAAAATGTTGCACTTTATCAGTATAAATAAAATTAAGACTCCTTTAGAATTAACTAAAGGAGTCATTTTTCAGTCATCTGAAACTATACCATTGTCTTTTACTGCGCAATAACATTCAAGCTGATGAGAATATAAAGTCGCAACATTGTATTCCCCTATTCTGTCTGTAACACAGTAGCTGTCATGTTCGCTATCATTTGTAAATCTGATAATGCCGCATTTTTCACCGTCATTCGGAAGCTTGTCGCTTTCAAAGAATACCGTAACCCTACTATCCGATTTTGGAATACGATAAAAGTTTGTGCAAACATTTGATGAGTTTGATATATCCCATCTGTTTATAATATCATCAATGCCGTATTCGTATATCTCCAAAGGCGTATTGTCTTCTGTAACATAGTACATATCCCCGACGTTATAGATTTCAGGCTTATAGTAAGTATAACCATCATGATTGTATGTTACAGCTTCATTGATATACATTGCGTATTCAAACTTATAGTTTTCTTCTGTCAAATCACCATATATTGTATTCTTGTCATAAAAATTATTATCTTTATAGGAATAGATTGCGCATTCACTTTCCGAAAACAATTCAGAAATATATGCTTCATCCAATGCTGATAAATCAGCGTTTTCAGGATAGCAAACACGGCAGACAGCATCAGAATCAAGTATATCGTCCAGGTTTTCGCCATCGTAGTATTCTTCAGTCATAAGATAATACTTATGTTCATCGGAAGATTCAGTTTCGAATGTATTATAAATAATAAAATCATCGCATTTAGCGTCAACTATTTCATTAAGCCGGTCTTTTATATCGTCTGTAATAGTTTCCTGCTGATAATTGTCTCTGCCGTCTGTATTTTCTTCCTCGCCGTCAATATAAACCGTAAATTCGGTATCGTCATACTCCATTGTTACAAAAACATATCCGTTAAACGTAGGTCCGAACAATCCGCCGTAGGAATCGACCTCAGTTTCAATGACATCTGCTTCAAAACCGTATTTTTCTTCAATATAAGCAAGAGCATTTTCTTCTGCTCTTGAGGAGTTATCCTCATTTATTTTTCGTTGTTCCTTGCTTACACAGCCTACGAGTGTTGACAACACAGTTAATGCAAGCAAAACTGCTACACGTTTCATATATCCTCCTTAAAATAAAGCCTGTTGCGTATACAACAGGCTTTTGCGTTATAATTATTCAACTAAAATATCAGGCGGTGCCTCAGTAGGTGCCTCTGTCGGCGGCGCTTCTGTAGGTGCCTCAGTAGGTGCTTCTGTAGGTGGGTCTGTAGGCGCTTCTGTAGGTGCCTCTGTTATTTCAGGATTGCTTGCATATGTGACTGTAACAACGTCATTAGCAGTAATACTGATTTCCTCACCGGCATCAGGTTCAACAGAAATTACATAACCATCTTCGTAGTCGTAGTCGATTTCTGTAACTTCAGTATACTCAATATCAAGCTTCTTAAGCTTCTTGATATATTCCTTGAACGTAAGACCTACATAGTCAGGAACTTCAACAGTTTCCTCACCCTTACTTACCTTAACTTCGATTTTCTGACCTTCCTTGATTTTTTCGCCCTTTTCAATTTCCTGCCAGTAAATCAAACCGTCTTCGTAGTCAGCGTTATATTCAAATTCTGCATCAATCTTGATTTTGTACTTTTCTTCAATCTTTGACTTGATATCTTCATACTTCTGACCAACAAGGTTAGGCATTTTATTTTCAGCCTTTTTGTCCTCATCTTCGTCTTCTGGCTCGGTTTCCTCAGTTTCCTCTTCAGTAGCCTCTACAATATTATCAGCAACTGAGCTTTCCTCACTTGTATATGAATCATGAATTCTTGTATTATTATCATTTGAGAATATCTGCATAAAGAGAATTACTATTACAAGTATAATAGCTACAAGCAGAATACCGATAATAAGCGGAATTTTAATCTTGTCAAATGTTGAATCATCGTCGTCATTCACATCGACCTGACCATCATCGTAATCATAATCGTCATAGTCATCATAGTCGTAATCATCATATCCGTCGTCGTAATATTCATCATTCTGACCAAAATCTTCAGGATATACAGGACTTTCAAATGTACCGTTTCTTGAAATCATTATTGTCTGAGTCTGACTTAATCCGACTGCAGGCTGATCAAAGAGTGCTGTAACAAGTTCAGTGATAGTCTTGATTCTGTAATCGCCGTCAAGACTCATGCCCTTCATTATAACATCTGAAACATGCTTTGGAATATTCGGATTCAGTTCCTGAGGAGTATAGAGATTATCTCTTTCCATTCTGATGCTTGCAGGTTCAGGTTTAGAACCTGTCAGAATACGGTAAAGTACTGCACAGATACCGTATACGTCTGTCCATGTGCCCTGTCTGCTTGCTGCGGAATACTGTTCAGGTGCTGCATAGCCTTCAAATATTTCAGTCTTAAGTTCTGTATTTACAGTTCTGACCGCGGAAATACAGAAATCTGTAAGCTTGAGTTCACCCTTATCTGTAAGATAAATAGTCTCAGGACTGATACCTCTGTGTATAACACCGGCATTATGAACAAGACTGAGTGTTGTGAAAAGCGGTGGGAACATTGCTGAAACTTCGCTCCAGCTGAGTTCGCCTGCATTCTGTTTTAAATAATCAATAAGCTTTATACCGTCAATGAATTCATACACGGCATAAGTAGTGTTATTTTCTGAGAAAAGGTCAAGAGTCGGAGAAAGATGACTACTAAGACTTCTCATTTTTGCAAGTGATTTATTAAGCTCCGTATATTCAGCCATAAGAGCCTTATACTGAGCGAGATTGTTATAATTTACACTTATAGTTGGCTTACCCTTAACACGAACGCAAAGGCCTTCAGGCATGTATTCATTGAGAAGAACCTTGCAGCTTACTGCTGTATCATATGCGATATAAGTTGCGCCCTGACCGTTTGCATTAAGAAGCTTTCCGACAAGATAGCGTTCATGAATAACAGTTCCGGGTAATATATAAGACGGAAGTGACGGGGTATTCTCTACATATCCGCAATTAGGGCATACTCGTGATGCGCCTTTATTTTCCATGCACCCCATGCACAGCTTCTTTTCTACCATTGCTTACCTCCGTAAGTTTATCATTAAATTTTTATGTACCTTAAATTATTTTATCAGTTATCAGGACTAATGTCAATATCTTAAGCAATTAATTACCGTTTTCTATCCTAATTGTATTATTTCTGTAATATTTTTTTGTGTTTTTAAAGAGTTTTCGCTGTAATTCTGTAAATTTTAATCCTAAAATCACACTTAAAGAGTTACAAGATTGCGGTCAATCATTTCCTGTGCGGCAAGCATTACACCAATTTTTCCGCTTGTATATGTAATTCCGCCCTGCATCCATGCGGCATATGGGTCACGAAGCGGAGCGTCTGCGGAAAGCTCGATTGAAGCGCCCATGTTAAAGGCTCCTGCCGCCATAATTACCTGACTTTCATATCCCGGCATATCCCAAGGCTCCGGAGTTACGAATGAATCAACAGGCGCACCCTTCTGAATACCGCAGCAGAATGCCTTGAGAAGCTCAGGGTCACCGAGCTTTACAACAGTTATAATATCGCCTCTTGTTTCATCCTGTTTCGGGAAACATTCAAAGCCGAGGAGACTGAAAAGTGAAGCCGCAAAATCAGCGGTTTTCTTTGCATTTGCAACAACATCGGGTGCCATGAAAAGCCCTAAGAACATTTCCTTGTTCTGAGAAAGTGTGCATCCGACTTCCTTTCCCATGCCAACGCATGTAAGACGATATGCGCAAAGCTCGATGAGGTCACTTCTGCCGGCGATGTATCCGCCTGTCTGGGCGATACCGCCACCTGCGTTTTTGATAAGTGAGCCAATTATGATATCGGCACCTGCCTGGGTAGGCTCAATTTTTTCGACAAACTCACCATAGCAGTTGTCAACCATGATTATGGCGTCTGGATTTGTTTTTCTGACAGCTTCAGACATTTTTCTGATATCCTCGGCAGTAAAGGCAGGTCTGAGCGAATATCCTCTTGAACGCTGTATATAAGCTACCTTTGCGCCCTTGACCTTTTCTGAAATAAGCTCATAATCAGGAGTGCCATCCTCTTTTAAATCAACCTGGTCATATATTATACCATAATCTGTAAGTGAACCGTTTCCATTTTCACCTCTTATACCGATTACTTCTTCAAGTGTGTCATATGGTGAACCTGTAATTGAAACTATCTTGTCATCTTTTCTGAGAACACCCCAGAGAGCAGTTGAAAGAGCGTGAGTTCCCGAAACAAAATTATGTCTTACAAGAGCGTCTTCTGTTCCGAAAATTTCGGCATATACCTTGTCGAGCACTTCCCTGCCGATATCACCATAGCCATAACCACTGCTTCCGTAAAAGCACTGTTCACTTACACGGTTATTGATAAATGCTGAAAGTACCTTTGCACCGTTATATTCCTTTATATCATCAATTGTGCTGAAATCGCACATCGCTTCTGCTTTTTCCGCAAGCTTCAAAAGCTCTGGACTGAACTTAAAAAAGTCGTAATTAGTCATTATACTGTAATTTTCCTTTCGTTATAATCTCGTCTGTATACTCAGTTTTTTCAAGAACGAATTCTTCCGAAACCACCTTAAATCCTATTTCCCTGTAAAAGCTCTCACGTATATCAAGAGCGTAAAGAACAGCTGTTTTTCCCTGCTTGTTCAGATATTCCGCAAGCCATGTAAGGAATTTTCTTGCATAGCCGCTTCCCCTTGCTGAAACTTTTGTTGCAACCTGGCTTACCAGTACATGTCCGTTTATATCATATGATAATGTTGCTGTTGTACAATCCTTATATGTAAGGACACGGCTTATTCCGTGTCTTACTCTGTGTGAAGTGTCCGCAAGCCAGAGAGGATAATCTGATAAATTCGGAAAGCCCTCTGTCAGAATTGCGTAAACATCATCAAGCCTTGGATTAAGATTTACATCACTTTCCTCTATATCATGTTCACCTGACACAAGCTCAAAGGTTGTCCTGTGAAGCTGCATATATCCTTTGTTATCAATCATTCCTAAAGCAATCTGATTACCCTCAATGCGGAATGGATTATGCATACCTACAAACATATTAAGCTCATCAGTCTCAAAATCGTTTCCACAGATAAGCATGGTTGAGTTTATAATGAGTATGATACTATTTCCGCTTTTATAAAACTTACAGAAATCATAATCTGTTCCGTATGCGTTCAGATAAGAAAGGATACGTCGGCCACAGCAGTTTGCAACAAGTAAATCAAAGGAAATTTCATCTTTGTTTTCAACCTGTTTTATCATAAATCCATCACAGCCGCCTTTTCGATTATTGCATTGATAATATCATAGCATGCTTTAAGGTCGTGCTTGTCGGCAATGCATGACGGAGAGTGAAGATATCTGCATGGTGCAGAAACAGCAATTGTTTTGATTCCTGAACGGGCTGTATGAATTGCGCCGCTGTTGTTCCCGCCTGCAATTGTAGTTTTTGTCTGACATGGTATATTCTTTTCTTTTGCAAGTTCAAATGCCATGTCGTAAAGATCCTTGTCATACATTGTGCTTCTGTCCATAAATGGAATGACAGCGCCCTTTCCAAGATGACATACCTGTTTTTTTGGTGCAACACAGTCAATGTCAGCGGCAGTTGTTGTTTCAACTACTATTGCAATATCAGGATTTACGGTATAAGCTGCAGTTCTTGCACCTCTGAGCCCGATTTCTTCCTGAACGCTGAAGGTAAAGTGCATATCATACTTAAGTTCACTTTTTATCATATCAATAAGGAGCGCACAACCGAAACGGTCATCAATAGCCTTGGCTTTGATTGTATCATTGCCAAGGTCAACATATTCTGAAGCAAAGTATGCACAATCTCCAAGTCTTACATGCTTTTCTGCCTCTTCCTTATCAGCAGCACCGATATCAATGTAAAGAGAATCCATTTCAGGAGCGTTTTCCTTTTCATCGGCCGAGAGATTGTGTACTGCCTTGGCACCGACTACGCCGTAAAGACCATTGATTTTCACCTGTCTGCCGATGACAACTGACGGGTCAACGCCGCCAACTTCTGCAAAAGTCAGAGTGCCGTCAGACTGGACTGATGTTACAATAAGTCCGACTTCGTCCATATGAGCATCAAGCATGATTTTATTTTTCGGTACTTCCTTACCTCTTTTAAATGCAATAATATTACCGAGCTTATCAACTGAATAGCCCGCATAATCCTTAATCTGTTCAATGATATATTCTCTGACGGCATGTTCACGTCCTGATGTACCATTTAATTCACAAAGTGTTTTTAAAGTATCAAACATCTCCGTTACCTCCGTCTCTTATCATTGCGGCAAGAAGTCTGCCTGTATTTTCAACATCATCAATGCTGATTATCTCAGAAGGTGTATGCATATATTTAAGTGGGATTGAAATTGTTGAAGCCATACAGCCGCTTCTGTTAACGCTGAACTGGTCTGCATTTGTTGATGTAAGACCATTCATGACTTCAATCTGGTGTGGGATATTATTTTTTTCGCAGATGTTTATAATCTCATCTGAAAGCTCCTTTGATAAGGACGGAGAAACGCCAATCATAGGGCCCTTTCCAAGCTTACCGCATTTATATTCAGTATCACCCTGTGTATAAGCGAAGCTTACATCAACTGCAAGTGCAATAACAGGGTTTATATCATACGCAGCAATTTTTGCGCCACGTTCACCAAGCTCTTCCTGAGTTGAGAAAACAACAGTAAGCCCACCGTTGATTTTAGTTCCCTTTAAAAGCTCAAGTGCATAAAGAATAGCTGCAACGCCGCATCTGTCATCGAGTGCCGCACCTGTTACTTCGTTATTTAAAAGCTCTCTGAATTTAGTATCAAAAGTTATTTTATCACCGAGAGAGATTTTTTCTGTTACTTCTCTCTTGCTGAGCCCTGTATCAATAAGAAGATTTTCAATTTTAGCAGCCTTCCCCTTTTCTCCGCCTGAAAGATGAGGCGGTACGGAGCAGACAACACCCGTAATTCTTTCTTTACCGTGAATTACAACCTGCTGTGCAGGCAGCAGACGTCTGTCAATTCCGCCAACATTTGAAAAACAGATAAATCCGCCATCTGTAATGTCGGTAACGATAAGTCCGACCTGGTCAATATGCGCATCAATCATTATACGGTTTTCATATCGGCTGTTATCGCCGAATTCACCGTATACATTACCATTTTTTATATAGCATTTATCTGTATATTCTTTCAGTAATTCCAGAGCAGTTTCAGCGGCGTTACGCTCATTGCCCGAAACACCGTCTGCCATTGAAAGCTTTGAAAGTATTTCTTTTATATTCATCAGGAAAGCTCCTTTACGAGATTTTTAAAATGATTACCTCTGACTTCAAAATTCGGATAAAGGTCAAAGCTTGCACAAGCCGGTGAAAGTGTTACAATATCACCGTTTTCTGCGATTTCTCTTGCCTTTGAAACGGCTTCTTCCATTGAGGAAACATGAACTATTCTGAGATTGTCAGGATTATATTCCTTTGAAGCTTTGACTGCATCCTCAATCTTCTGAGCAGTAACACCCATAAGAATAAGAACCTTTACCTTCTGATTTACTGTATCAGCCATTGGTTCAAACGGTATTTTCTTGTCGTAGCCGCCTGCAATTACAATAAGCTTCTGTGTAAATGAATTAAGACCTGCAAGAACTCGTGTCGGGCTTGTTGCAATACTGTCGTTATACCACTTGACTCCGTCAAGCTCTCTTACAAATTCAATTCTGTGTTCTACACCGCCGAAATTCTTAGCTGTGTCAACTATTGTTTCGGCAGATACGTCACCCCAGAGTGCTGTGATAGCACCAAGATAATTCTCTACATTATGAATACCCGGAATTCTGATTTCATCCATGTGGAGAATCTTTGTTATATTGCCGTTTGCATTATAGCAAAGGTATCCGTTATCATCAAGGAATGCACCATTATCAGGAACAGACTTTCTTGAGAATTTTACAAGTCTGCCTCTTACAAGTGATGAAAGATTATTTGTTGTCTCATTGTCAAGGTTAAGTACAGTCTTGCTGAAAGCGTTCTGGTGAAGAATCAGATTTTTCTTACTGTCAATATATTCTTCCATTGTACCGTGTACATCAAGATGGTTTGGTGCAATATTTGTAATAAGCGCAACATCAGGTGACTTTCTCATTGATATAAGCTGAAAGCTTGAAAGCTCAACTACTGCAACATCGTCATCTTTGATTTCCTCAATAATAGGCATAAGCGCTCTGCCGATATTACCGCCCTTGTGAACTTTCTTTCCCGCACGGGCAAGAATTTCTGAAATAATTGTAGTTGATGTGGTTTTACCGTCTGAACCTGTCACAGCGTAAATTTTACATGGACACAGGTCGAAGAAAAGCTCCATTTCCGATGTAACGGCAACGCCGTCTTCACGTGCCTTTACAAGCGCAGGGTGATTGAAGTACATTCCAGGTGCTCTTACAACAAAATCAAAGGTATTGAGCGAATCAAGGTGTTTGTCACCTAAAATAAATTTTGCGCCGCATTCTTCAAGGGCTGTATAAGTATCACCGAGTTCATCCTTGCTTTTTCTATCGCATACAGTTACATCAATTCCCTTTTTTAAGAAAAGCTTTATAAGGTCTGTGTTTGAAACACCGACTCCGATTACTGCTGCCTTTTTATTTTTCATTTCATTAAAGAAAAGTTCTGCTCTGGTCATTTTTGTGCCTCCTATAAATAATCATACTTATATTTATTATATACAATTTAAGCCTGAAACGCAACAGTTTTTTCAAATAAATGCTTTTTTTCGATGTTTTTGAATTTTTTTCAAAAAAAGGCTTGACACATTTAAAATATTGTGATATAATAATAAAGCTTTATGAAGCGCGCCAGTAGCTCAGCTGGATAGAGTGACTGGCTACGAACCAGTAGGTCGGGGGTTCGAGTCCCTCCTGGCGCACCACCGAGTTAATCTCGGAGGACAAATCGTATCTCACTTTGTGGGGTACGATTTTTTTCTTTAGGCACGACCAGCTTTTTATCTGTTTCATAGTCACAAGACAAGGATATCAAGTTTAGTGATATCCTTTTTTATTTAATAATACAGAAAATAAAAATGCACACAGAAAAATAACTGTGTGCATTAATTATTTAGCCCATCATAAATTTAGCAATTCCGATTACGTCGTATAGGTCGACTTTAGTATCACTATTATAGTCTGCGGCATCCATTTTATCTTCTTCTAATTTTACTGCGCCCATGATATGACGGCAGATTGCAATGGCATCATAAAGGTTAACCTTTTCATCGCCTGTTACGTCGCCCTTAATTGTTTCTGAAACTTCAACATCTGCAAAGGTACGTTCGTATGCTTCAGCATAAGTCTGTGCAGTTGAATTGAGATAACCATAAATCTTTGCTGTATCAGTAATTGTGTACTCACTATCAAAAATTACACATTCAGGATTCTTGATTGTTATGCTCCTGAGTGATGTACAATCACTGAAAGCACAGTCATCCAGGCTTACAACACTTTCAGGAACGACAACTTTTACAAGTGCATCACAATAATCAAAAGCACAATTGCCTATATAGACAACACCTTCCGGAATTGTTACATTTTTAAGTTCATAACACTGCTGGAACGCATAATCAGCTATGCCTCTTGTTCCCTCAGCGATGTCAGCAGCAGTTGCATCCTGGTTACATCCGATAACCCATGTATCAGCATAGTATACAGGACCTTCCTGAGCGTTTAAAAGACCTGTGTTATAAAAAGCGTCAGCCTTTATTGCTTTGACACTTTCAGGAATAGTAACTTTTCTGAGACCTGTACATTCACTGAATGTGCCTTCATCAATAACTGTGACACCTTCAGGAATAATTACGCTTGGAATTTTAGGACAGGAAGCAAACGCCCATGGTCCGATACTTGTAACGCTTTCAGGAATTGAAATAACTCTGAGTACTTCGCAGAATTCAAATGCACTTGCACCTATTCTTGTAACTGTATCAGGAATAACTACCTTTGTCAGAACATCACAAAGCTGGAATGCATTGTCTCCGATACTCTTTACAGTATATCCGTTAATATCAGCTGGAATCTCAACTGTAAGTGCATCAGCTTCACAGCCTGTAATTTCAGCATAGTCAAAAGTTCCGTCAGCATCTTCATCGATTAACTGATACGATAATGCTTTATATGTTCCCTCAGTCTCAAGTTCAGGTTCTGTTGGTTCTGTCGGAGGTTCTGTTACAGGCTCTGTCGGAACTTCAACGTCAATAAATGTACGGCTGTATGTTTCAGCGTATTTCTGTGCTGTTGAAGCTGAATAGCCATTAATTGCAGCTGTAGCTGAGATTGTTGCAGCGTCATCAAAAATTACACATTCAGGATTATTGATTGTTATATTTTCAAGGAAAATACATCCATTGAAGGCATTTGGTCCAATGTATGTAACACTTGATGGAACAGTAACGCTTGCAAGACTTTCACATGATTCAAATGCTGATTCGTTGATAATGTTGAGCCCCTCAGGCATATTTACACTTTCAAGACCATAGCAGTGACGGAAAGCACATTCTGCAATTCCCTTTGCATCAACATCAATTTCAGCAACGATAACAGTATCGTCACAACCGATAACCCATGTATCAGCATATTTAATACCAGTATGCTTGTCTACAAGTGCAGTATTGAAAAATGCATCTGATTTAATGTTTTTGAGTGTGCTTGGAACAGTAATTTTATTCAGCTTTGTGCATCCGCTGAAT
Organism: uncultured Clostridium sp.; assembly: GCA_964621265.1. Taxonomy (GTDB): domain Bacteria; phylum Bacillota; class Clostridia; order Oscillospirales; family Ruminococcaceae; genus Porcipelethomonas. The sequence continues at coordinate 19,330 of CAZULQ010000029.1, forward strand.
GTACCGCTGTCAATAAGTGTAATTCCCTCAGGAATAGCAACAGTATAGATTGTTTCGCATCCTGCGAAAGCTTTTGCACCGATTGTTGTAACACTGTCAGGTATTGTTATTGTTTCAAGAAGTGAACAACCTTCAAATGCACTTGCTCCAATGCTTGTAACAGTATTCGGAATAGTAACAGCAGTCATACTGTCGCAATTCAGAAAAGCACCCTCTCCGATAGTTTTAACCGGCAGGTCGTTGATTGTTTCAGGAATGCTTACTGTCTTAGCGAATATGTCACATGCCTTGATTTCGATGTAATCATACACACCATCTGCTTTTTCATCAACTGCCACATATGTAAGGTCACGATATGTACCTTCAACAATAAATTCTGTTGTAGGTTCTGTCGGATTCTCAATATCATTGAAAGTACGGCCATACTTCAAAGCATAAGCTTCTGCTGTTGAATCTACATATCCATTAATCACAGCAGTATCAGATAAAGTGTAGACCTCATCAAATATTATACATTCAGGATTCTTGATTGTAATGTTCTTAAGTAATTCGCAGTCAGCAAATGCTCTGTCTTCAAGATATGTAATATTTTCAGGTACAACAATTTCAGTCAGTACATTACAGAACTGGAAAGCACTCGAACTGATTCCCTTTACAGGAAGTCCTTCGAGTTCAGCCGGTATTTCAACAGTTTCGGCGAATGAGTCACAGTTTATAATTTCAATATAATCATAAACCTCATCAGAATCTCCGTCAACAGGAACATAAGTCAAGGGTCCGTATACTCCGTCAGGAGTTTCTTCAGGCAGTTCAGTTTCTGTATTTTCCTGGGATTCTGAAGTTTCAAGAGCATAGGCACTCATAGGAACAACGATTGTTGCGTTTACCGCACAAGCTATCGCTGTCAGAATGCCTGCAAGCTTCATTTTTATGTTCATTGAACATTCCTCCTTAATAAATTTATATTTTTATTTTACCACAAAACGTATATTCAGTCAACTATTTGTCATTATGTACTTGAAAATTCCACATTTTTATGATATTATATAAGTATTGTAACCAATTTAAAGGTATATTACGGAGGGATTTATGAAAGCTAAAAAAATCATTACGACAGTTGTCTCTGCGGCACTTGCTGTAACTTCACTCGGAAGCTTCAGTATTTCAGCTGAGACAACACCAAACCCTGTCATAAGCAGAAACTGCCCTGCTTATTCAGAGTCAAGCCCATCTACGGCAGCTTCAGCAAATGACGCATTCTATTATTCAATGTGGTCAGGCTCAGCTCCTGATTATCTTGCTTATGATTTATCAGGAGTGCCTGCGGAACAAAGAGAGAAAATTATTGCAGTATGGTACAATGCAACAGGACATTATGACTATCCCGTTGTAAGCAGTAATTCAAACGGCATGCCAACAGACTACACAATTGAAGTAAACAAGGCAGCAGGCGGCACTTGTCCTGAAAGCGGCTGGGAAGTTGTCGAAAAGGTTTCGGGTAATACACTTCACTCACGTCAGCATGTTGTTGACATGAAAGGCTATAACTGGATTCGCCTTAATGTTACTGGTGTGGACGGAAAAGCAAGCGGCACAGCTTCAATTAATTTTGATATTCACAATGTATCAGACGGCATTACAGACAGCTGGATTTTCCTTGGTGACTCAATCACAGCCGGCGGTATGATGAACTGCTATGGCACAGGCTTTGCTGAGTATGTAAACCAGATTGACAGCAGATATTATCCAGTACAGGAAAACGGTGGTATAGGCGGAATTATGAGCAGTCACGGAAAAGAAAATATTGACCGCTGGCTTGAAACATTCCCAGGCAATTATGTAAGCATTGCTTATGGTACAAACGATTCATGGGGTAACCAGACAGGTGCTCAGAAGTATTACGATAATACAGCGTACATGGTTGAAAAGGTTATTGAAGCAGGTAAAACACCGATTATTCCTACAATTCCTTATGCAACTGAAACAGGTATAAGCGCATATATTGATGATTACAACGCTATGATTGAAAAGATTTATACAGAATATCCTGAGGTTGTGGAAGGTCCTGATTTCTATACACTTCTTCAGAAAAATCCTGAATATTTAAGCTCGGATGGTGTACATCCGAACAGTGAAGGATATGACGCTATGAGACAGGAATGGGCAAGCGTTATGTATGAAAATGTATATAAGAGCGAAAGCTCACAGGACGGTATGGCGGTTACAAGGGGAGATATAAACGTTGACCAGAAAATCAATGTTGCCGACTATACTCTTCTTTCTGAATTTCTTATCGGCAAAGCTGATATAAGCTTTAATACTGCTGATGTGACAGCAGATGTCAATGAAGACAACAAGATAAACGCTTTTGACGCTGTTGCGCTCAGAAGGCTTATTGCTCCTGAGCAAAGCGGTGAAGTTACTCAATCAAGCTGGGAAATCAGCGCAGATACTGCCAAGCTTCAGGGAAGAACCGTTGAAGATGACGGTGCAACATGGCTTCTCCAGAGTGGTTCAGCGGCTGAATTTAGAGTTTATGCCGAATCAGCAGAGGTTGTACTCAAGGGAAATCTCGGCATCGACGCTGATGCTGATTACAGACCAAGATATGCGGTTTATGTTGACGATGAACTTGTGATAGACACAACTCTCGACAGCAAGGAGAAAAAAATTACTCTCTTTGAAAACGGAAGCGGTACAAAGACAGTCAAGATAATCATGCTTTCAGAAGCAATGTATGGTGCAATCGGTGTTGACTGTGTAAATGTTACATCAGCAAAGGCAGAGCCTGTATGGCCTGTTTCAAAAAATGATATAAGCATTGAATTTATCGGTGACTCTATCACTTGTGCATACGGTGTTGAGGGTGCAAGCCAGTATGAAGGCTTCAAGACAACAACTGAAAACTTCACAAAATCCTATGCATACCTTACAGCACAGAAGCTCGGCGCAGATTACAGTGCACTTTGTTACAGCGGTCACGGTATTGTTTCGGGTTACACATCAGATGGTACTAAAAACAGCGAAAGCCTAATTCCGGACTATTACAAGCTTAATACAAAGCAGGCTCCGTACTCAGCAAACTGGGATTTTGAATCTCACGAAAATGACGCTGTTGTGATAAACCTTGGTACAAACGATATAAACTATGTTGCGGCTGAAACAGAAACACGCTCGGCTGAATTCATCGACGGATATGTTGATTTCCTTAAGACTGTCCGTGAATGCAACAAGTACGCATACATCATCTGTACTATGGGTACAATGGGCGGCGAAGAAATATATGACCTCGTTGCACAGGCTGTTGATGCCTATAAGACAGAAACAGGCGATGAAAAAATTATGTCATACAAGTCTGTTACACACACACAGGCAGACGGCATGGGCTCAGACTGGCACCCATCAGCAACAACTCAGCAGAACAGCGCTTATGTTCTCGCAGACAAAATCTGTCAGGTGCTTGGAATGGAATCTGACCAGGTTGGTCTTGATGTTGCGGCTGACGCCGTTTACGACGTTGTAAAGAATACAGCAGACGGCGCAAATGCGGCTCATTATGTCGGCTATGACAAGTCATTCTGGATTAATATGGTTTCAGGCGGCAACAGTGCTGATGATATTATTGCAACACTTTCCGGTATCGGACTTAAAAACGGCGGCGAATATCGCCTTGAATTTGACTGCACTTCGGGCAGAACATTTGACATGGAATTTGCCGTTGAAGGCGCTTCAAAGCACTTCTCTGATACTGTTTCAATGACCTCTGAAACTCAGCATTACAGCCAGACTTTCACAGTCAAAGCCAACGATGCAAACGCAAGCATAAACTTCTATATCGGCGGCGGCGACAGCTATAATGTTACTCTTTCAAACATCAAGCTTGTTAAAATTAAATAAAGCAAAACGGGACTGAAATTTAGTCCCGTTTTTTATATCAGAAATATGGTTTTGCAAGCTTCCAGTTGCCATCATCATTAACTATTTTAAATGTTTGTGAACATGGGTCTTCAATTGGCACATTATTAATATTACCTGTTTCTATAATAGTAAATTCACAAGTATTTCCATCAAATGAATTTATCTCCACAAGTTCAAATTCAAACCAATTTGTTGCAAATTCATAAATCGTATTAATTCTCTTATCAACGCATAGCATACCATCATACTCAGTGTATCTGATCTTATCCATAAGAGAATAATCAAGCAATTCATCTGCAACTTCATCGCAGTAAATGTAACGGATATGCTCTTCAAATTCTGCATAGCTTGCATACTCCTTCGGAGAAACGAGATAAAGATTTTCCCCGTCAATTGCACCGCCCTCGGTTGGGAGTGGGTCCTCCATGAAGATTGTTCTGAAATAAACGGAATCCTTAATAAGCTTTCTTATTACTTGTTCAGTAACACCTGCCGCTTCTGCAGCATTTTTATTCATATCTTTTTCTATTTCTTCCATCAGACTTTCAATTTCTATAATTTCCTGTCTGGTAAGCTCAGTTTGCTCGTTTTGCTCAGCGTATCTGATTTCCTCTTTAAGGGCTTGTTGTTCCCTTTCGAGTTGTTCAAGCTGTTCCTGTTGTGCCCTTGCCTGTGCTTCAAGTTCCTGCTGTCTGGCTGCTTCCGCTTCATCAAGAGACATCATGCTGAAGACCATAGTTTCTGAATTCTCGGCGTATCTGAGAGCTGTACCATAGGTATCAGCACCGTTATAGGTTATAAAAACCTTTTCGCCGACGCTGAATGTGTTTGTAGCGTCACCCGTATCATAATCGCCAAACTGTGCCATAGAATAAACCTGCATTTCTGTGCTGGAATTTTCAGGTAATACCATATAATACTGCACACTTCCGCCATATCCTGTTCCAAGAACTTCTGTAACAGTTGCAGTCATTTCCTGTAGGTCATAATCAAAGTGGTCAATGACATAAAAGCCGTAATCACCGTTCTTAACAATCATCATCTCGGAATAATCTGTGCCATCAGCCGTATATTTTGCAACAACTGAATGAATGCTTGTGTTCTCAGTAATTCCGAACTGTTCTGCAAGAGGACTGTAAGTATACATAAAGCCTACGCTGTCATATTGTCCGACGCCTACTGACCCATGGGTTATATCCGAACTCGGATGAAGCACAGAAATATAGTTGCAAACAGCCTCGTCAGG
>CAZULQ010000030.1:0-24128 GCA_964621265.1 uncultured Clostridium sp.
ATGTTATAATATAGTAGAAATTTAATTATGAGGTATTTTTTATGAGAATAAGATGTAAACCATGGGCGAAACCTGAGCTTGACGCCTGTGAATTTTGTATAAATAGTCCTGATGAATTAAAGGGCAAGTGGAATAATGAATTTAACAACGGCAAGCCAATTTATCTTGAACTCGGATGCGGCAAGGGCGGATTTGCGTCCCAGTGTGCACCAGCAAAGCAGGATAAAAATTTCATTGCTGTTGATATAAAAAATGAAATGCTTGTTCTTGCAAAAAGAAAAATTGAAGCAGAATATGAAAAGCATGGTCTGAGTCTTGATAATGTAAGAATCTTTATTAAGAATATCGAACAGATTGACAATGTTTTTTCAAAGGAAGACAACATCGAAAGAATTTACATAAACTTCTGCAATCCATGGCCTAAGGCCAAGCACAAGAAGAGACGTCTTACACATTTCAGACAGCTTGTGAAATACAAGGAATTTCTGAGTGGGGAATTATGGTTCAAAACTGATGATGATGAACTTTTTGAGGAATCATTCGAATATTTTGAACAGGCAGGCTTTAAAATCAAGTATAAGACATTTGATTTGCATTCAAGCGGTTTTGAAGAAAACTTTGTCACAGAGCATGAACAGATGTTTACAGAAGAGGGCAAGAAAATTAAATTTCTGATAGCTGAGCCTGTGTAATAATATAAGAGGTATGATGTAATGATAAGGGAATTAATTATTGATGGAAATACTGTTGATTTAAACCCTGCAAATGCTTTCAGAGGGCTTGGAGTTGTAACGGGAAATAATTCATCCAGGCTTCTCATTGACTATAAGGCTGCTTCTCCCGATTCATATTGGGAAATTATGAATCTTTTATTTAAACCGGGTTACGGAGCGGGTCTTACACATATAAAAATCGAACTTGGTGCAGATATCAATTCTTCATCGGGTACTGAACCATGTGTGAAAAGAACTGAAAACGAAAAGGTTGACATTACCCGTGGAGCAGGATTTATTTTTGCTGCTGACGCAAAGAAAATCAATCCTGACATAACAATTGACTTTCTCAGATGGGGAGAGCCTGGCTGGGTTACCAAAGCCTTTTCAAAAAGCAAAACAGATGGCTTTGCCGCAAGATACAAATGGTTCAAGGAAACTGTAGATGCTGCTTTTGATACATATAATTTAAAGATTGATTATATAAGTGCTGACGCAAATGAAACAGCTGAAGCTGACGAAGAGTGGATAATTTATCTTTCAGAGCGACTGAAATCTGAAAATAATCAGAGATATGATTATTCAGAAATCAGGATTGTTGCATCAGATGAAGTCGGTTCAAGAACCATTGCTGAAAAAATGGTTAAAAACGAAAAGCTAAGAGATGCTGTTGATGTAATAGGGCTTCATTATACTACATACGGCGATGAAAATACAGCTCTGCTTAATGAAAAATACAACAAGGAAATCTGGTACAGCGAAGGCATAGCACCATGCAACAATTCAAGATATTCTGTAAATGCTGATAATTCAGGAATAAGCGGAATTAATTCTGTGATTGATGTTACAAACAGAATAATAAACAGTTATTGTCATGGCTCAATGGTTATGTATGAATATCAGCCTGCTGTTGCCGCATATTATTCTGGTTCAAATTATGCACCAAAGCAGCTTATTATCGCTGAGCAGCCATGGAACGGTTATTTTGAAACTGATTCAGGATTATGGGGTGCAGCTCATATAACCCATTTCGTTAAAAAAGGCTGGAAATATGTAAAAAGCGCGTGTTTCGGAGACGGCAAGGAAAACCACTTCATAACTGACACAACCGAAAATCATATGGCACTTATTTCCGACGACGGAGATTACACCCTTGTTTTAACTAATGATTCAGATGAGCCAAGATATTATGATGTGTGCGTCAGAAATATTTCAAAGTTTGATTCAGACGTATATTGTATCGAAACAAGAGGCCCTGAACGCGGGCTCGCATACAATGCAAACTGGTTCAGAGTTATTGACAAAATTATTCCTGTCAGAAAGAATGATGAGCATCATTACAGAATCGAAGTTAAGCCATTTTCAATAATTACATGTACTACATTAAGTGTTGAAACAGTAAATGGTGTTGATTCCGTAAAGAAAATGTCCTTGTCATCAGATTGTCTCATGCTCCCGTACTCAGACACATTCAACTATAAAAACGACTTCTTAAGAACACGAGGAAATGCACCTTTATATACAACTGACCAGGGCGGCGCATTTGAAGTAAATGAATTTGAAAATGAGAATGTACTCACACAGCAGATAACAAAGGATATTCTGCCGACAAACTGGCGTTTCAGAGGCACACCGCTTCCTGCAACAAGTCTTGGTGATGACAGATGGACAAATTACACCGTTTCAGTTGACAGCAGATTTGATAATGACAACGAAGATAATTATGTCGGCGTCGGACTAAGGTATAATTCAGCTGTGACATGCGATGAAACGGCTGAATGCGGATATCAGCTGAGAATTTATCCTGATAGTAAATGGCAGCTCAGATATTTTAATACAATACTTGCCAAAGGCAGAGAAAAAGGAATAAACGTATTTGACTGGAATAATATTTCGGTTTCAGCTAAAAATAAAATTATAAGATGCAGTATAAACAACCATCTTGTGTGCGAGTACAAGATATCTCCTCCGATGATTACAGCAGGAAGAGTTTCACTTTATAGTGCTCTTTATAAAAACAAATTCCGTAATCTCAATGTATTGCCATTTAACGGTGTTCCATATAGTTCACTTCGTGATGATTGTCTTTCGGGTAACATTAATTATTACGGCAGCTGGAAGAAAAATGCTATGGACAGTTTCCGTTTCTACAACAGAACAAGCGTTACAAATCTGGAGAATGATGCGTATCTTGAGTACGTATTCAAAGGCGAAACCATATCACTTGTCGGCGAAGCAAAGGACCTGAGTCTCAAAATTGAAATCGACGATAAAATTGTAACCGCCGGATATCATATTGAAAACTGCGGCTCAAAGCAGGTGCTTTTTTATGTTCATAAATTATCTGATGAAAAACACACGATTAAGGTAACCGTTCTGTCGGGTGAAATGTCTCTTGACTGTATCATCACAGATAAAAAGCCTGAAAACAGTGATAAAAAGGAACTTAAACTTTATAATCCCGAAAAAAAGAAGCGTTCATCAAAAGTAAAACTCAGCACGCTTTTACTCGGTGCGGGACTTGCAACCGCAAGTGTTGGTTCATTCCTTATAAGCAGAAAAATAAAGAATATGAAAAAGAAAAAATAATTTTTCAAAAAAATACTGGACAATTGTCTCGAAATGTGGTATAATGTTTAACAGTAAAAAACCTTTAAGTTGATCCTGTGAGGTTGACAAGGTAGTGTAAATGGGCTAACTGTAAATAAAATCAGTATACAAGCTTGACGCTTACCTGTCAATACAGGTAAGCGTTTTTTGTATATGGTGAGGTGATGATTTGGAAAGAAAAACGATTATCATGGATGAAAATTCAATGAAACGTGCTGTTGCAAGAATTACCTATGAAATACTTGAACGAAATAAAGGTGCGGAGAATCTTTGTCTTGTCGGAATCTATTCAAGAGGCGTTGCGTTTGCAGAAAGGATAGCGTCAAAAATCAGAGAGCTTGAAAATATATCAGTACCATGCGGTGCACTTGATATCACGCCGTATCGTGATGATAAAAAGCCAATTGATGAATGTGATAAGACGAATATAGAATTTAACATTAATGATAAGCATGTCATAATTGTTGATGATGTTATTTATACAGGAAGAACTACCCGTGCAGCAATTGACGCCCTTATTGAAAGAGGTCGTCCTCAGCTTATACAGCTTGCGGTTCTCATTGACAGAGGACACAGGGAGCTTCCCATAAGACCTGATTATGTAGGAAAAAATCTCCCTACTTCAAGAGAAGAAAAGGTTAAAGTTTCAGTTAAGGAAATCGACGGACAGGACAATGTCTCGATCTTTTCTGACTGACGGAGGTATAAAATGAGTAAAATTCTATTAAAAAATGTAAGGGCTATTGATGACAGAATCGATAAAAAATGTGACATTTTAATTAATGACGGTAAAATCGAAAAAATCGGTGAATTAAGTGATATTACAACAGAAAATGAATATGACTGCGAAGGTCTTGTGGCTATGCCGGGACTTTTTGACATGCATGTACATTTCCGTGATCCGGGATTCACCTATAAGGAAGATATTATAACAGGCTCCAGAGCCGCGCTTTACGGCGGGTTTACAGGAGTTGCGTGTATGCCTAATACAAATCCTGTTACAGATACTCCCGAAACCGTAAATTACATTATTGAAAAAAGTAAAAATTCAGGTGTTAAGGTTTATCCTGTTGCCGCTATAACCAAGGGACTCAAAGGAGAAAAGCTTTGTGACTACGCAATGCTGAAAAAAGCAGGAGCAATTGCAGTTTCCGACGATGGCAGACCTGTTGAGAGCAGAACAATGCTCAGAGACGGTATGATTGCCGCAGAAGAAAACAGCCTCCTTACAATCTCACACTGCGAAGACCTTGAAATTATCGGTGACGGCAAAATGAACAAGGGAAGGGTTTCTGAGGAACTTGGAGTACCGGGCATGGACAGACTTTCAGAAGACAGTATAACTGAAAGGGAAATACTGGTTTCAAAAGAAACAGGATGTCGTATTCATATTGCGCATGTAAGCACAGTAGGAAGTACAGAGATAATAAGAAAATACAAAAAAGAGGGAATTAAGGTTACCTGTGAAACCTGTCCGCATTACTTTATGATGACAGATGAAATGCTCAGAAGCAAGGATGCGGATTACAGAATGAATCCTCCTCTTCGTGAGGAAATGGACAAGCAGGCGATTATAGATGGAATATGCGATGGCACAATCGATTGTATTGTAACAGACCATGCTCCACATTCAAAGGAAGAAAAGTCAGACTTCATGAAGGCACCAAATGGAGTTGTAGGGCTTGAAACTTCACTTGCTGCTGTTCTGACAGGTCTTTATCATACAGGTAAAATCACACTTAATAAAGTAGCTGAAATTATGTCAGTTAAACCAAGAGAAATTCTTGGTATTGAACCTGTCACATTCAAAGAAGGTTCAGAAGCTGAAATTGTCCTTATCGATACCGAAACAGAATGGACAGTAAATCCTGAGGAATTCAAGTCAAAGGCATCAAACTCAGCCTTCAAGAACATGAAGCTTAAGGGAAAGCCTGTCGGAGTCGTTTCAGACGGAAAAATGCAGTTTTTTAATAATTAATATAAAGGAGAATAAGCTATGTCATTTGACAGACTGATTAAGAAAATCATTGAAACTAAAAATCCTACTGTTGTAGGTCTTGACCCAAAGCTTGAATATGTACCTGAGTATATCAGACACGGTTTTATTAAGGACTATGGTCAGACTTTAAAAGCAGCTTCAAAGGCTATTTTGAAGTTTAATCAGGAAATTATTGACAATATCTGTGATATCGTTCCTGCAATCAAGCCACAGGCAGCTTACTATGAAATGTATGGTCATTATGGTATTAAAACTCTTGAAAAGACAATTCAGTATGCTCAGGAAAAGGGTATGTTTGTAATAACAGACGGTAAGAGAAATGATATCGGCGCTACAATGGAAGCTTATACAGCAGCACATCTTGGTACAGTTAAGGTTGGTGCTACTGAATACGAACCATTCGGAGCTGATGCACTTACAGTAAATGGTTATCTTGGTACAGATGGCATAGACCCGCTTCTCAAGGTATGTGAAGAAAAGGATAAGGGTATTTACGTTCTCGTAAAGACTTCAAATAAATCCAGCGGCGAACTTCAGGATCAGCTTATTGATGGTGTTCCTGTATATGCTGTTATGGGTGACATGTGTGAAAAATGGGGCAGCAGTCAGATTGGTGAATATGGCTATTCTTCTGTTGGTGCAGTTGTTGGCGCAACATATCCTGAACAGCTCACTGAACTCAGAAAAAGACTGCCACACACTATGTTCTTAGTTCCGGGTTATGGTGCACAAGGGGGCGGTGCTGAAGGCATCAAGGGTGCATTTGACGAAAACGGACTCGGCGCAATCGTAAACTCATCAAGAGCAATCATGTGCGCGTATAAAACTGAAAATTGTCCTGAAACTGATTTTGCAGGCGCAGCAAGACGTGAAGCAATCAGAATGAGGGATGATATAACATCTTTTATTAATCTTAAATAGTTTATTCTAATCTGTGAAAGGAATGGTAAGATGTCTTTATTTAATCAAAGCGAAAAAGCTTATTTGCTCATGGCTGATGGAACTGTATTTGAAGGTCGCAGTTTCGGTGCTAAGGGTACAGTAGTCGGTGAGGTTGTATTCTCAACCACAGTTGTAGGTTTCCAGCAGGCGTTGACTGACCCATGTTATTATGGTCAGATTATTACACAGACATTTCCGCTTATAGGAAATTATGGTGTAAACGATGAGGATTATGATTCTCCTAAGGCTCAGGCTCGTGGATATATCGTAAGAGAATGGTGTAACACACCGTCCAACTTCCGATCACAGGGCAATATCAATGAATTTCTTGTAAAGGAAAATGTTATCGGTATTCATTCAATTGATACAAGAGCACTAACAAGAAAAATCAGAGAAAACGGCGTCATGAACGGCGTTATCACAACAGAAAATGTATATGAAAAGAAGGACGAGCTTTTAGCTCAGATTAATGCATACAGAATTGCTGACGCAGTCAAGACACTGACTGTTTCTGATGTACAGAAATATTCAGAGGGTGATGTCAAGTATAAGGTTGTTCTCTGGGATTTCGGCAGCAGAAAGTATATTAAAAATGAACTTTTAAAGCGTGGCTGCGAAGTAACTGTAGTTCCTGCAGGTACAACTGCTGATGAAATCAAGGCACTTGCACCGGACGGAATCGTGCTTTCAGATGGCCCTGGTGACCCTATGGACAATGCAGATGTCATCGAAGAAATCAAGAAAGTATGTGCTATGAATATACCAATGCTTGGTATTGCACTCGGACACCAGATGCTCGCTGTAGCACAGGGCGGTAAAACAGAAAAGCTCAAATATGGTCACAGAGGCGCAAACCAGCCTGTAATTGACAAGACAATCGGCAGAACATTCGTAACAAGCCAGAATCACGGCTATGTTGTATTAAGCGACAGCATCGATTCTTCAGTCGGAACAATTTCACACGTCAATGCAAATGACGGTTCATGTGAAGGTATCAGATATACTGCAATAAATGCTGTTTCAGTTCAGTTTGAACCTGAATCAAACGGTGGTCCGCAGGATACTTCATATATGTTTAATGAATTTATTGAAATGATTGAAAAGGAGATGCAGTAAGATGCCGTTAAGAAAGGATATAAAGAAAGTACTCGTTATCGGTTCAGGCCCGATTATTATCGGTCAGGCAGCTGAATTTGACTATGCCGGAACTCAGGCATGCCGTGCTCTGAAGCAGGAAGGTCTTGAAGTTGTTCTTATCAACTCAAACCCTGCCACAATCATGACTGATAAGGCTATGGCGGACAAGATTTATATTGAACCTCTTAATCTTGACGTTGTAAAGAGAATCATCAAGATGGAAAAGCCTGACAGTCTTCTTTCAACACTTGGTGGTCAGACCGGTCTTACTCTTTCAATGCAGCTTGCAGAAGAAGGATTCCTTGAAGAAAACAATGTAAAGCTTCTTGGTGCAGACCCGCTTACAATTCATAAGGCTGAAGACAGACAGGCATTCAAGGATACAATGGAAAGCATCAACGAACCATGTATTCCTTCAAAGGTTGTAGAAACAGTTGACGATGCAGTTGCTTTTGCTGAAACAATTGATTATCCTGTAATCGTAAGACCTGCGTTTACACTTGGTGGTACAGGCGGCGGTATTGCATACAATGAAGAACAGCTTCGTGATATTTCAACAAACGGTTTAAGACTTTCACCGATTACACAGGTTCTTATTGAAAAGTGTATCAGCGGCTGGAAGGAAATTGAATTTGAAGTTATCCGTGACAGCAAGGGAAATGTTATTACAGTATGCTCAATGGAAAACGTTGACCCTGTTGGTATTCATACAGGCGACAGTATCGTTGTAGCTCCGGCTGTAACACTTTCACCAAAGGAATTCCAGATGCTCAGAGGCGCTGCTCTCAATATCGTTTCAGAGCTTAAGGTTGAAGGTGGCTGTAACTGTCAGTTTGCCCTTCACCCTGAAACAATGGAATATGCTGTAATCGAAGTAAATCCGCGAGTTTCACGTTCATCTGCACTTGCATCCAAGGCAACAGGTTATCCAATTGCCAAGGTTGCAACAAAAATTGCTATCGGTTATACTCTTGATGAAATCGTAAACCAGGTTACAGGCAACACATATGCATGCTTTGAACCTACAATTGACTATCTTGTAGTTAAATTCCCTAAGTGGGCTTTTGATAAGTTTGTTTATGCTAAGCGTACACTTGGCACACAAATGAAGGCAACAGGCGAAGTTATGTCAATCGGAACAAGCTTTGAACAGGCTATGATGAAGGCTGTCCGTTCAACAGAACTTGGTGTTGACTCAATGAACATGAAGAAGTTTGACGAAATTGACACTCAGGAGCTTCTTGCAAGAATCCCTGAAGCAGATGACGAGAGAATTTTCCAGATTTATGAACTCTTAAAGCGTGGAATTTCAATCGAAGAGCTTCACGATAAAACAATGATTGACGAATGGTTCTTAAATAAGTTCAAGAATCTCGTTGACCTTGAAAAATGGCTTGCTGATGGTGAGCTTACAGAAGAAAAATATCTCACAGCCAAGCAGTATGGCTATCTTGACAGCACAATTGAACGCATGTCAGGCCAGAAGTGCCCTATGAGAAAGCGCTCTGTATTTAAGATGGTTGATACATGCGCAGGCGAATTCAAGGCTGAAACACCTTATTTCTATTCAACATTCGATGAAGAAAATGAAGCTAAGGAATTTATCGACAACCTTGATTCAGACAAGAAAAAGATTATTGTTTTCGGTTCAGGTCCTATCAGAATCGGTCAGGGTATTGAATTTGACTATTGTTCAGTTCACTGCGTATGGTCACTCAAGGAAGCCGGATATGAAACAATCATCTGTAATAACAACCCTGAAACTGTTTCAACTGACTTTGATACAGGTGACAGACTTTACTTTGACCCGCTTACAAAGGAAGACGTTGAATCTATTATCGAAACTGAAAAGCCATACGGCGTTGTAGTTCAGTTCGGTGGTCAGACAGCTATCAAGCTTACACGTCATTTAGCTGATATGGGTGTAAATATTCTCGGTACTTCAGCTGACAGCATTGACGCTGCTGAAGACAGAGAAAGATTTGATGAACTCCTTGAAAAGTGTGGTATTCCAAGACCAGCAGGTTATACAGTAATGACAACAGAAGAAGCTGTTGAAGTTGCTGAAAAGCTCGGATATCCTGTACTTCTCCGTCCTTCATACGTTCTCGGTGGTCAGAACATGATTATCGCACATTCTGAAAAGGATGTAGTTGAATATATGGGTATCATCACAAAGACAATGATTGAAAACCCTGTTCTCATTGATAAGTACATGATGGGTAAGGAAGTTGAAGTTGACGCTATCTGTGATGGTACTGACTTCCTCATTCCTGGTATCATGGAACATATCGAACGTGCAGGCGTTCACTCAGGTGACTCAATTTCAGTATATCCTGCTCAGACTCTTTCAAAGAAGATTGTAGACACAATTGTTGATTATACAAAGAAGCTTGCTTTTGAACTTAAGGTAATCGGTCTTGTAAATATCCAGTATGTAGTTTATGACAATCAGGTATATGTAATCGAAGTTAACCCACGTTCTTCAAGAACAGTGCCATATATCAGTAAGGTTACAAACATTCCTATGGTTGACATCGCAACAAAGATTATGCTTGGTTCAACACTTAAGGAACAAGGCTATGAAAGCGGACTTTACAAAAAGAGTGACTATGTTGCCGTTAAAGTACCTGTATTCTCATTTGAAAAGCTTCAGGACGTTGACACAATGCTCGGACCTGAAATGAAGTCAACAGGTGAGTGTCTCGGTATTGCTGATAACTTTGAAGACGCACTCTTAAAAGGTCTTGTAGCGGCAGGCTATGACCTTAAGAGAGAAGGCGGCGTACTGATTTCCGTAAGAGACCAGGAAAAACTCGAAATGCTCTCACTTGCAAACAAGTTTGCTGAAATGGGCTTTGAGCTCTTTGCAACAAGCGGTACATGCCGTGCACTCAACATGAACAACATCATGGCAAAGCTTGTAAATAAGATTTCAGATGACCAGGAACCAAACGTTCTTTCACTTCTTGAAAGCGGCAAGATTCATTATGTTATCTCAACATCTGAAAAGGGAAGACTCCCTGCAAGAGATAGTGTTAAGATGCGTCGTAAGTCAGTTGAACGTTCAATCTGCAGTCTTACTGCAATTGATACAGCAAAGGCTCTTGCAAATGTTCTTCAGACAGAAAGAACTATTGACGACGTTGAGCTTATTGACATTACAAAAATTTAATTTATCATTGGGCGGAAGCAATTCCGCCCGAATGTTTATATTGAGGTATTATGTGTAACAAGTAATACCTCATGCCATTAACTGAATGGATAAATAACAGAAAGGAAATAATATGAAATATACACAGGGTAATTATCAGATTGTCAGCAAATCTGCACTGGCAAAGGATATATACAGTATAGAAATTTTATGTCCTGAGGTTGCAGATGTTGCCAGGCCCGGACAGTTTGTACACATTCTTCCTCCCGGATACACTCTCAGACGCCCTATATCAATCTGTAATATTGATAAGGAAAAGGGAACACTGCGTATTGTATTCATCGTAAAGGGAGATGGTACAAAGGATATCGCAAAGCTCAATGAAGGTCAGCTTATTGATATGCTCGCACCGCTCGGACACGGCTTTACAATTGATGATTCTTATAAGAAAATCGTGCTTATAGGCGGCGGTATCGGCACACCTCCTATGCTCCCACTCGCTAAGATTTATGGTGAAAAAGCTGTTGTGATTTCAGGCTTCAGAAGCGCTGAAGCAGTAATCTTACAGGAAGATTTCAAGGCAACAGGTGCGGAAACAATTCTTTGCACAGATGACGGAACAATGGGAATCAAGGGCTTTGTTACAGAGCCTTTAAAGGAACTTCTTGAAAAGGGCGGAGTTGACGCTGTATATACATGTGGTCCTACACCAATGCTTAAAAACATTGCCGCACTTGCTTCTGAATACGGAGTATACTGCGAAGTTTCACTTGAAGAAAGAATGGGCTGTGGAATAGGCGCATGTCTCGTATGTGCCTGCAAGACAAAGAAGGACGGCGAAGAGCACCACGCTCATGTATGTAAAAACGGTCCTGTATTTGATTCAAAGGAGGTTATCTGGTAATGGCAGATTTATCAGTAAATATTTGTGGTATTGACTTTAAAAATCCTGTGATTCCAGCTTCAGGCGTATTTGGATACGGCAGAGAATATGAAGAACTCTTTCCGCTTTCAAAGCTTGGCGGTATCGCAACAAAGGGTACTACAATCACTAAACGAAACGGAAATCCTTCTCCGAGAATTGCTGAAACTCCATCAGGTATGCTTAATTCCGTTGGTCTTCAGAATCCGGGTATTGATAAATTCATCGCTGAAGAGCTTCCGAATCTCATGACAAAAGATACAGTTATTCTTGCGAATATCGCAGGTTCAACTGCTGAAGAATGTGTTGAAATCGCAAGAAAACTCGATGATACAGACGTTCACATGATTGAACTTAATATTTCATGCCCTAATGTAAAGCAGGGCGGTATGGCTTTTGGTGCTACATGCGAGGGCGCTGCTTCTGTGACTAAGCTTGTAAGACAGGCTACAAAGAAGCCTCTTATTGTAAAGCTTTCACCAAATGTTACAAGTATAACAGATATTGCCAAAGCAGTAGAAGCAGAAGGTGCAGACTCTGTTTCACTTATCAATACACTTCTTGGTATGAGAATTGATATCAATTCACGTCGTCCAATTCTTAAAAATAATATGGGCGGTATGTCAGGTCCGGCTGTATTTCCTATTGCGGTAAGAATGGTGTGGCAGGTTGCAAACGCTGTAAATATACCGGTTATCGGTATGGGTGGTGTTGCATCGGGTTCTGATGCAATTGAACTTATGATGGCAGGTGCAAGTGCTGTGCAGGTTGGCGCAGCTATATTCACAGACCCTTATGCACCGGTAAAAATTATAGATGAAATGAATGAATTCCTTGATAAAAACAATATTTCATCTGTAAAGGATATTATAGGAACCGTTCAGCCGTGGTAAGAGAGGCAGTATTGAATGAAAATTATTGCAGTAGATTTTGGTGATTCAAGAACCGGTATAGCTATGTGCGACAAAACTGAAATGCTTGCTTCACCTGTTTGTGTAATCAGCGAAAAGGATTTTGATGAGTGTATCAGAAAAACCGCTGATATAATTAAAGAAAACAAGGCTGATATCGTTGTTGTCGGATATCCGAAGAACATGAATAACACAATAGGGGAGAGGGCAGAAAAATGCACACTCTTCGCTGAAAAAATAAAAGAACTGACAGAAATCCCTACTGAGCTCTGGGATGAACGTTGCACAACTGTTTCCGCCCACAACTATCTCAATACAACAAATACAAGAGGAAAAAAGCGTAAAGCGGTTGTAGACGCTGTTGCAGCAACGATTATTCTTGAAAGCTATATGGGTTACAGAAAAAACAGTGGAAAAAGTATAACGGATTATTAACGACAAAACTGGTCAGAGTGAAATCTGACCAGTTTTTGTTAGACAATCATTGAAGAAAAACAATCTGCGGCTGTCACAAAGGCTTTGACTGCCTTGCCGGTGCTTTTCTTTAATTTTTTCTTTTTGCGTTCAGGAGCCTTAGAAATCATGTAGTAAGCTGTTCCCACCATTGCTCCTGCTGCCATACCCTTAAACATAGCTTTTGCTTGCATTTTTTCACTCCAGACTTTAAGTTTTATCTTACAAAACTATTATTTACGACATTTCTCGTAAAATACATAAAAAATTTGCTCCAATTTTTACAATTTTATTGAAATAATTCCACTTTTCTGTTATAATAATATAAGGTGAGGCTATGAAAAATTTAAACATTGTTCTGATAGAACCTCAGATTCCTCAGAACACCGGAAATATTGCAAGAACCTGTGCGGTAACAGGGGCAAGACTCCATCTTATCAGACCGTTCGGCTTTGAAATTACTGACAAGAATTTAAAGCGTGCCGGTCTTGATTACTGGGACAAGCTTGATATAAGCTATTATGACAATATAGAAGAATTTTACAGAAATAACAAAGGGAATTTTTTCTACTTTACAACAAAAGGCAGAAATGTTTACAGTGATGTAGACTATCCTGACAATAGCTATATAATCTTCGGAAGAGAAGATAAGGGGATTGACGAAAAAATATTATATGATAATGATGAAAACTGTGTCAGAATACCTATGAGAAATAATCTCAGAAGTCTTAATCTTTCAAATTCAGTCGCAATAGCTGTGTATGAAGTACTAAGACAGTGGGACTTTTCTGATTTATCAAGAGAAGGTCAGCTTACACAATATAGTTGGAATCAGAAAGGCGGATTATAATGCAGAAAATTAAAATTCTTACCGACTCAACATGTGATATTACAAAAGAGGATGAGAAAAGACTTGGGATAAAGGTTATGTGTTTCCCTGTAACAGTTGATGGTGAATCATACAGAGAAAGACTTGACTTCACAAACGAACAGTTCTATAAAATGATGGATAATGCAAAGGAAATGCCAAAGACCTCACAGCTGACTTCCTTTGAAATCCTCGAAGTGTATAAAAGTCTTTACGAAGAAGGCTGGACAGATGTTATCTATGTAACAATATCTTCAACAGGTTCAGCAACATATAAAAATGCAATACATGCTGCTGAAGAATTCCGCAAGGAAGTATCAGAGCCTAAGGGTAAGGAAATGCGCATTCATGTCGTGGATTCCAAAAACTATACTGCTGTTTACGGATATCCTGTCATGCAGGCGGCTTTAAAGGCACAGAAGGGCGAATCACCTGACGAAATTCTTGATTACCTTCACAGCTGGTTTGAATGTGCTGAGGTTCATTTTGTACCTATGACACTCAAATATGTAAAAAAATCAGGAAGAGTAACAGCTGCTGCTGCTTTTGCAGGAGAGCTTCTCGGTCTTAAGCCTCTTATCAAAATCGCTCAGGGCGAATCAACAGTTATGGAAAAAATCAGAGGCGAAAAGAACATTATACCAAAACTTCTTGCCGCAGCTGAAAAGGCAATGACTCCGCAGACTCCGTATGTGATTGTAAAAGGCAGTGATTCCACTTTACCTGATATACTTGCTGAGGAAATGACAAATAAATTCGGCTATCCACCTGAATATATATGCCAGATTGGCGCTGCAGTTTCATGTAATGCAGGTCATAATGTTGTCGGATTTGTTATAAAAGGCAGAAATATCAAAAAGATTACTCAGTAAAACAGTACAAATTTTAAGCTCAAAAAATAAAGTAGTCGTTTTTATACACTAATTCTTCAAAAACACTTGCAAAATCAAGGGAAATAGTGTAAAATATATATGGTTGTTAAATTAATAACAGCGCATTAATTTTGTAAATTAATTTGAAAGGATGTTTTAATAACATGGCAGGTTTAAACAAAGTTACAGTTGAAGACTTAAGCGTTAAGGGTAAGAAGGTACTCGTAAGAGTTGACTTCAATGTACCACTCAAGGATGGCGTTATCACAAATGATAACAGAATTCAGGCAGCTCTTCCTACAATCAAGAAGCTCATCGCTGATGGCGGTAAGGTTGTTCTTTGCTCACATCTCGGTAAGCCAAAGAATGGTCCTGAAGACAAGTTCTCACTTGCTCCTGCAGCAGAAAGACTTGCTCAGCTCGTTGATACAAAGGTTATCTTCGCTAAGGATGATACAGTTGTAGGCGAAAACGCAAAGAAGGCAGTTGCTGAAATGAACGAAGGCGAAATCGTTGTTCTTGAAAACACAAGATTCAGAGGCGCTGACGAAACAAAGAACGGCGAAAACCTTGCAAAGGAACTCGCTGACCTCGTTGACGGCGAAGTATTCGTTATGGACGCTTTCGGTTCAGCTCACAGAGCTCACGCTTCAACAGCAGGTGTAACAAAGTTTGTTAAGGAAACAGCTGTTGGTTACCTCATGCAGAAGGAAATCCAGTACCTCGGTAATGCAGTTGAAGTTCCTGAAAGACCATTCGTTGCAATCCTCGGCGGTGCTAAGGTTGCAGATAAGCTCAATGTTATCTCTAACCTCCTTGAAAAGTGTGATACACTCATCATCGGTGGTGGTATGGCTTATACATTCATCAAGGCAAACGGTGGTTCAATCGGTACATCACTCGTTGATGATGAAAAGCTTGATTACTGTAAGGAAATGCTCCAGAAGGCTGAAAAGCTCGGTAAGAAGATTCTTCTTCCAATCGACACAGCTATCACATCAGATTTCCCTAACCCAATCGATGCTGAAATCGAAATCGAAATCTGCAAGTCAAGCGAAATCCCAGCAGACAAGATGGGTCTTGATATCGGTCCTAAGACTCAGGAACTCTTCGCTGAAGCAGCTAAGACAGCTAAGACAGTTGTTTGGAATGGTCCTATGGGCGTATTCGAAAACCCAGTTCTTGCTAAGGGTACAATCGCAGTAGCTAAGGCTCTTGCTGAAACAGACGCTACAACAATCATTGGTGGTGGTGACTCAGCAGCAGCAGTTATGCAGCTCGGTTTCGCTGACAAGATGAGCCACATCTCAACAGGCGGCGGTGCTTCACTCGAATACCTCGAAGGTAAGGTACTTCCAGGCGTTGACGTAATCGCTAACAAGTAATTAAAATTTTAAATAGGAGAACAGGGGAGTAACCTTGTTCTCCTTATTGTGAAAATATACATTAATTAATAAGGAGTTATCATTATGAATAAGTCACTCAGAAAGGCAATTATTGCCGGTAACTGGAAAATGAACAAGACAAGACCTGAAGCTAAGGCTCTTCTCGAAGAAATCAAGCCACTCGTTACTAACGCTGATGGTAAGGTAGAAGTAATCGCTTGCGTACCTTTCACAAACCTTGAAACTGCTATCAACACAACAGCTGGTTCAAATGTTAAGATTGGTGCAGAAAACGTTCACTTTGAAAAGAGTGGTGCTTTCACAGGTGAAATCTCAGCTGATATGCTCGTTGAACTCGGCGTTGAATATGTTGTAATCGGTCACTCAGAAAGAAGACAGTACTTCGGTGAAACTGATGAAACAGTTAACAAGAGAACAAAGGCTGCTCTTGCTGCAGGCTTAAAGCCAATCGTTTGCGTTGGCGAACTCCTTTGGGAAAGAGAATGCGATATTACTGAAGAAGTTATCGCTCGTCAGATTAAGCTTGACCTCTTTGAAGTTTCAGCTGAAGACGTTAAGAAGACAGTTATCGCTTATGAACCTGTTTGGGCTATCGGTACAGGTAAAACTGCTACTGCTGACCAGGCTGAAGAAGTTTGTGCATTTATCCGTGCAACACTTGCTAAGATTTATGACCAGGCTACAGCTGACGCTGTTACAATCCAGTACGGCGGTTCAATGAATGCTGCTAACGCTGCTGAACTTCTTTCAAAGCCAAACGTAGACGGCGGTCTTATCGGCGGTGCTTCACTCAAGGCTGCTGACTTTAACACAATCGTTCAGGCTGCTGTTGAAGGTTAATTGAAATTATAAGAAGTAAAACAATGTGAAATTATTGTTCTGATATCAAATTAATCGAAAATTTTAATACTCCAAAAGATTATGAAAAAAGTATTGAACTTATTATTGAATTGATAAATAATGATGCTTTGATTCTAATTGACGGCAATTGCGATATAGGTAAACATAAGAATGAGCAAGGCTGTTGGGTAGACGATATTATTTTTCACAAATTAAAATGCCCAAAATGTAATCAGATATATTCTTGTGTGATAAATACTTATAAGGGTTGTGGAGCATTTAAAAAGTTTGATAAATTTGAACATTGAAATGAATAAGAAGTTGTTAATTATAAATTTAGTTTTATAAAAATGTAAATACCGCACTTTTTTCGGTGCGGTATTTGACTGAAATAAACTAAACTGAAAGGCTGATTTTTTATGAGTAAAAAACCTGTTGCTTTAATTATTATGGACGGTTTTGGCTACAATGCCTCAGATTACGGCAATGCCATTACTGCCGCAAATACACCTAATCTTGACAAGTACATGCAGGGTCCTAACACACTTATCGGTGCAAGCGGACTTGATGTAGGTCTTCCGGACGGTCAGATGGGTAACTCTGAAGTAGGTCACACAAATATCGGTGCGGGCAGAATTGTTTATCAGATGCTCGTTAAGATTTCAAAGTCAATTCAGGACGGAGATTTCTTTGAAAATGCAGCACTCAAGGGTGCTATGGAAAACTGTAAGGCAAACAATTCAGCACTTCACCTTATGGGTCTTCTTTCACCTGGCGGTGTACACAGCCACATTGAACACCTCTATGGTCTTCTCGAAATGGCTAAGAAGAATGGTCTTGAAAAGGTTTATGTTCACGCATTCTTAGACGGTCGTGATGTTCCACCATCATCAGCTGCTGAATACATGAAGGAAGCATGCGCTAAAATGAGCGAAATCGGCGTTGGGTCACTTGCTACTGTAATGGGCAGATTCTATGCTATGGACAGAGATAATGCATGGGACAGAGTTGAAAAGGCTTATAATGCAATGGTTATGGGTGAAGGCGTTCAGGGCGGTGACCCTGTTAAGGCTATTGAAGATTCATACACAAATGATGTAACTGACGAATTCATGCTCCCGACAGTATGCGACAAGAACGGCAAGATTGACGCTAATGACAGCGTTGTATTCTTCAACTTCCGTCCTGACCGTGCAAGACAGATTACAAGAGCATTCGTTGAAGAAGGCTTCACAGGCTTTGAACGTAAGAAGGGATTTTTCCCACTTAACTTTGTATGTATGGCTCAGTACGACGCTACAATGCCAAATGTTTCAGTTGCATTCCCACCTGAAGCACTTACAATGACATTCGGTGAATATGTAAGCAAGATGGGTAAAACTCAGCTCAGAATTGCTGAAACTCAGAAGTATGCACACGTTACTTTCTTCTTTAACGGCGGTGAAGAAAAGACATTTGAAGGCGAAGACAGAATACTTATCAAGTCACCTGACGTTGAAACATTCGATATGAAGCCTGAAATGAGTGCTTATGAAGTAACTGATGCAGTTGTGGAAGCTATCAACGCTGATAAGTATGATGCAATTATCTTAAACTACGCTAACTGCGATATGGTTGGTCATACAGGTATTTTTGATGCGGCAAAGGCTGCTGTTGAAGCAGTTGACGAATGCGTAGGCAGAACAGTTGAGGCAGTGCTTGCTAAGGGCGGTGTTGCGTTCCTTACTGCTGACCACGGTAATGCGGACAAGATGTATGAAGAAGATGGCTCACCATTTACAGCTCATACAACAAATCCTGTACCATTTGTTGTTGTTGGTATGGATTGCGAACTCCGTGAAGGCGGCGTTCTCGCTGATATTGCTCCAACAATGCTCAAGGTTATGGAACTTGAACAGCCTGCAGAAATGACAGGTAAGTCAATTATCAAGTAATATATTAATGCTCCACTTTTAATTTAAGTGGAGCATTGTTGCATATACAAAAGGCACATAAATATATGTGCCTTTTTCCATTTATATTATGATTCAAGCATTTTAAGCACTGTTTCCTTAACAATACCAGGGTTTGCCTGTCCCTTTGAAGCCTTCATACACTGACCAACAAGATAACCGAGTGCGTTAGTCTTACCGTTTTTATAGTCTGTGATAGACTTTTCATTGTTTGCAAATACTTCCTTAACGAGATTATCAATAAAGTCTGTGTCAGAGTTCTGAGCAAGACCCTTTTCTTCAATAATCTTGTCTATGTCGCCGTCATTTGCCATGATTTCTTCAAATACAGTTTTACCTGCTGAATTTGAAATCTTACCTGATTCGATTTTTTCAATAAGCGCAACAAGCTTTTCAGCTGTAAGATTAGTTTCAGAAACCGGCTTACCTGTTTCGTTAGTGTACTTTGCAATGTCGCCTAAAATCCAGTTGCTGATTGACTTTGGTTTACACTTATTCATAGCACAGCATGTATCAAACAGAGCTGATTTTTCCATATCCTCAGCGATAAGTGTTGAGTCAATCTGTGAAAGTGAATAGTCGTTTACATATCTCTTGATTTTAGTATTAGGAAGCTCAGGAATAGTTTCCTTAAGCGCCTCAACCTTTGCAGGGTCAACAACAATTGTGAGTAAATCAGGCTCAGGGAAGTATCTGTAATCCTGTGCATCTTCTTTAGAACGCATTGAAAAACTCATTCCCTTTGCATCATCCCAGCGTCTTGTTTCCTGAACAACAGTTCCGCCGCTTTCAATAAGCTCAATCTGACGCTTAGCTTCGTATTCAATACCTCTCACAGCGGCACTGAAGCTGTTGACATTCTTCATTTCAGCTCTTGTACCAAACTTGTCTGAGCCTTTTTCCCTTACTGATACATTAACGTCACATCTGATAGAACCTTCCTGCATTTTACAGTCTGAAATTCCGATATACTGTAAAATAGACTTGATTGTGTCAAGATAGCCCTTAGCTTCTGCTGAGCTTCTGATATCTGGTTCTGATACAATTTCAATAAGCGGTACACCGCAACGGTTAAGGTCAACAAGTGAGCCTGCAAACGAATCATCATGTAAAAGCTTACCTGCGTCCTCTTCAATATGAATTCTTGTGATACCAACAGTCTTCATCTGACCGTCTACCATGAATTCAAGCTTACCATTTTCACAAAGCGGTACATCAGCCTGTGAAATCTGATATGCTTTCGGAAGGTCAGGATAGAAGTAATTCTTTCTGTCCTGCTTGCAGACGTTATTTATAGAACAGCCTAAAGCATGACCCATTTTGATTGCGTATTCTACAACCTTTTCATTTAATGTTGGAAGTGTACCGGGCATACCCATACAAACAGGGCAAACCTGTGTATTTACTTCAAGACCAAAAGCATTTTTACAATCGCAGTATATTTTTGATTCGGTATTCAGCTCTGCGTGCACTTCAAGACCGACTACAATTTCATAATCCTTCATAGTAAAACCTCCTTAAAGTGTCTTTGAGAGAACATCAAAACCACCACACAGCTGTTCATAGCCGTATGCTGCGTTGAGAAGTGTCTGTTCACTGAATTTAGCACCGATAAGCTGAAGTCCCATAGGCATTGACTTACTATCCTTACCACATGGAAGACTGATTGCAGGAAGACCTGCTATGTTAACTGTAACTGTGCATATATCACTTGAATACATTTTAACAGGATCGCCGATATTTTCTCCGATTTTAAATGCAGAAGTAGGGAAGGTAGGAGTTGCAATAACATCACAATCTCTGAAAGCATTATCAAATTCGGCGCTGATCTGCTGCTGAACACGCTTTGCTTTCTTATAATAAGCATCAAAGTAGCCTGAGCTTAAAACGAATGTGCCGAGCATAATTCTTCTCTTGACTTCATCACCAAAGCCTTCGCTTCTTGTCTTTTCATACATATCAACAAGTCCGTCAAAGTTTTCAGCTCTGAAACCATACTTTACACCATCAAATCTTGCAAGGTTTGAAGAAGCCTCAGCTGATGCAATGATATAGTAAGTATTGATAGCATAATCAGTACTTGGAAGAGAAATTTCCTGAACCTTTGCACCATTTGCTTCCATTTCCTTAACAGCCTTCATTACCGCTGCCTTGACTTCATCATCAATACCTGCTCCAAAGTATTCCTTCGGGATACCGATTCTGAGTCCATTTAAGTTACTTCCGAGATTAGCAGTATAGTCAGGATATTCAATCATTTTAGATGTAGCATCACGTCTGTCATGACCACAAATAACACTCTGAAGCATTGCAACATCCTTAACAGATTTTCCAAGAGGTCCGATCTGATCGAGTGAAGAAGCAAACGCTACAAGACCGTATCTTGAAACGCTTCCGTAAGTCGGCTTTAAACCAACTGCACCGCAGAGAGCCGCAGGCTGACGGATTGAACCACCGGTATCAGAGCCGAGAGTAAGGATAGCGCCACCCGAGGCAATAGCTGCAGCAGATCCACCTGATGAACCACCTGGAACACAATCTGTATTATGCGGATTTCTTGTAAGATGCATATAAGAAGTTTCTGTTGATGAACCCATAGCAAATTCATCCATATTCATCTTACCAAGAACTGTCATTTTCGCATCTGCAATCTTATCCATTACTGTTGCATTAAACGGTGGAACATAATTTTCCAGCATTTTTGATGAACATGTAGTTATTAAACCCTTAGTGGAGATATTATCCTTGATACCTATCGGAATACCTGCAAGGGGATGGAGTGATTCACCATCAGCAATAGCCTTGTCAACAACTGTCGCATTTTCCCTGGCTGACTCTTCACATACAGTAACGTATGCACCGACCTTATCTTCAGTTTCGTGAATACGTTCAATAACATCATTACATATTTCAGTAGCACTGCACTGCTTGTTTTTAAGCATTTCCGAAAGCTCGGAAGCAGTTTTTTCATATAATCTCATATTTTAAAGCTCCTTTTTATTATTCAACAGTTTTTGGTACAACAAGGCAACCAGCCTGAACTTCAGGTGCGTTAGCAAGAAGTTCTTCACGCTTGAATTTATCTGTAACAGCCTTATCTTCACGAAGAGTCATAGGATTTTCTGTATCGAGCATATCAAGTGTACCATCGATATCAGGTAAATTTTCAACCATGTTTACAATAGTTTCCATATCATTTTCAAATTTTGCAAGCTTATCATCGTCAATTTTCAGACGTGAAAGCTTGGCAATGTGTTTAATGTCAATTTTCATTAACTATCCATCCTTTTCTTATTTTGTTATATCAATAAGCTCCTGTTCGCTTATTATTGCTATTCCAAGCTGCTGTGCCTTAACAAGCTTACTGCCTGCATCTTCACCGGCAACAACATAATCTGTTTTCTTTGAAACAGAACCGGAAACCTTTCCGCCAAATTTTTCTATCAAAGCCTGTGCATCACGACGCTTCATAGTAGGTAGCGTACCCGTCAGGACAAATGTCTTGCCCTCAAAACGCTTGTCTCCACCTGTATTTGAAGAAGTATACACAAGGTTTAAGCCATACTCTCTGAAACGATTTATCAGTTCAAGCATATTTGGCTCTCTGAATGCCTTTTCAACATTCTGTGCCATAATCTTACCGAAGCCTTCTATTTTTTCAATCATTTCAGCGCTGGCATTAATAATACTGTCAATATCGGAAAACTGCTCACAAAGGAGCTTTGCAGCTTTTGAACCAATATTTCTGATACCCAATGCAAAGACAAGCTTATCAAGATTATTTGTTTTAGACTTTTCAATTGCTTTTATAAGATTATCAGCTGATTTTTCTGCAAATCTTTCAAGCTCAGAAAGTTGTTCCTTTTTGAGCAGGTATAAATCAGCAACAGATTTAATAAGTCCTTTTTCAAGTAAAAGTGAAATATTTGCAGGTCCAAGACCGTCAATATCCATTGCTTCCTTTGAAGCGAAATGTATAATATTTTTCAAAAGCTGTGCAGGACAGTCAGTATTAGGGCATCTGAGCACACTTTCATCATCATATCTTACTGCAACAGCATTACACACAGGACAACGCTCAGGCAACACAAAAGGAACTGAATTTTCAGCATGACTTACAGAACGAATAACTTCAGGAATAATTTCTCCTGCTTTTCTTACTAATATAGTATCACCAATTCTGATATCCTTTTCTGTAATAAACTGCTGATTGTGTAAAACAGCCCTTGAAACACTTGTACCTGCAAGAGTAATCGGTTCAAATACCGCAACGGGAGTTATAGCGCCAGTTCTTCCGACATTAACCTCAATATCAATAAGATGGCTTTCTTTTTCTTCCGGCGGAAATTTATATGCAACAGCCCATTTAGGATATTTAGCTGTTTCGCCCATAATTTCACGTTGTTCAAAGCTATCAACTTTTATAACAACACCATCAATGTCATATGCAAGGTTATTACGTGAATTACCTATAAAATCTATCTGATCGATAATCTCTTTATATGACTTGCATTCCTTGTATCCGGGAACAGTTTTGAATCCAAGCTCTGACATCAGTTCAAGCGACTGCTTATGTGAAGTAACTTCAATACCTTCAATTTGCTGTAAATTAAAAATAAAAATATCAAGCTTTCTTTTAGCAGTAACGCGAGGATCTTTTTGTCTGAGTGAACCGGAAGCTGCATTTCTCGGATTCTTGAACGGTTGTTCATCATTCAGTTCCTGAAGTTCAACAAGCTCAGCAAAACTGTCTCTTGGCATATATACCTCGCCTCTTACTTCTATGAGAGGGAGTGGGGAAGTGGTTTTCATTGGGACAGAATGTATCGTTCTGATGTTTTCAGTAACATCTTCACCCACGAAACCGCTACCTCTTGTTGACCCGACAGCCAACAAACCATCATGATATTCAACAGAAACAGATAAGCCATCAATTTTGGGTTCAACAATAAAAACAGGAGAAGTAAGCTCAGAAATACACTTATTAACAAATGCTTCAACTTCTTCAAAAGAAAAGACATCCTGCAAGCTTGCCATCTGAACTTTATGCTCAACTTCTGCAAATGTATTCATAACATTTCCGCCAACAAATTTTGTCGGAGAATCATTAAAAGCATATTCAGGATTTTCAGCTTCAAGCTTTTTTAATTCAAGCATAAGCGCATCATATTCAAAATCTGAAATCTGAGGATTATCCAAATCATAATAATTATGATTATGAATCTTTAATAGCTCAGAAAGCTCCTTAATCCTATTAAGAATATCCGATTTACTCATAAGTATCTCCATTTCTGCATTAGTTTTCCAATACGGAAACATATAAATTAATTATACCATATATTATATGAT
>CAZULQ010000031.1:0-22859 GCA_964621265.1 uncultured Clostridium sp.
CTATGACCCTCTGCTTGTAAGGCAGATGCTCTCCCAGCTGAGCTATGCTCCCACAACATTTTACCTTTGTCATCACGTCTTATCCCTGACGACTTAATTATTCTACCACACTTTCAAGGAAATGTCAAGCGTTTTTTTGAAAAAATTTCGATTTTTTTCAAAAAAATTTTCAGAAGTCCGACAAATGCCGTAAATACGGCATTTGTTTCTCAATTTTTTTCATTTTTTTGCGGATTTTTACTGCAAAACAGATGGTCGTGCCTAAAAAAAATTATTTTTTCTTATCCGACACACGAATTTTTCCTGTCGGATCACCGACACTATCCGATGACTTCTTTTTCAAAAAATCTTGTCATATCGTTTCTGAGTCCTCTGTTTTCTTCACGGTCAAGCTTCGGGTCGACTTTAAGTAAATTTTCCGCAATCTGTCTTGTTTTATTCACAAGCTCCATGTTGCCCGCAAGCTCTGCCATTTTAAGCGGAGGCAGACCATGCTGTCGGCTGCCGAAAAAGTCTCCCGGGCCACGCAGCTTCAAGTCCTCCTCGGAAATCTTAAAGCCGTCAGATGTGCTGCTCATAATCTTCATTCTTCTGACGCATTCCTCGCCCGTATTGTCTGTCACCAGAATGCAATGGCTCTCAAAGCTTCCTCGTCCGACACGTCCTCTGAGCTGATGCAGCTGAGAAAGACCAAAGCGTTCAGCGTTTTCAATCATCATAACCGACGCATTCGGCACGTCTACGCCGACCTCGACAACCGTCGTACAAATCAGCAGGTCAATTTTCCTGTCCTTGAAATCAGTCATGACCTTTTCCTTTTCAGCAGCTTTCATTTTGCCGTGAAGGAGTCCGACCTCGTAATCGGCAAAAGCCTCTCCCCTCACCTTTTCGGCGTAGCTTTTTGCCGCAAGCATATCGCTCTCGCTATCCTCGATGACAGGACAGACGATATAAGCCTGTCTGCCCTCGTCAAGCTGTCCCTTTATAAAATTAAATGCACGCTGACGCAGTTTGCCCGTAACAGCATATGTTTTCACAGGAATACGTCCTTTTGGCATCTCGTTGATAATCGAAATATCAAGGTCGCCATAAATAATAAGCGCAAGCGTTCTCGGAATAGGGGTTGCCGACATGACAAGCTTGTGGGGACTTTTCCCTTTATCAGCGAGTGCTGCACGCTGATTTACGCCAAAGCGGTGCTGTTCGTCCGTTATGACAAGTCCGAGACTTTCAAATTCAACGTCCTTCTGGATTATCGCATGCGTACCCACAGCAACAGCAGCTTCGCCCTCTTTAAGCTGACGCTTTACCTCACGCTTTTCCTTAGCGGTCATTGAGCCTGTGAGGAGCACTGTTTTCACGCCTATCGGCTCTAAAAATCCGCTGAGCGTCTTGTAGTGCTGGAGCGCCAGGATTTCAGTCGGTGCCATGAGTGCGGACTGATAGCCGTTTTTGTGTGCAAACACGCATGCCGCCGCCGCAACGGCTGTCTTACCGCTTCCGACGTCGCCCTGTAAAAGTCTGTTCATCGGTTTTCCCGAGCACATATCCTCAGTTATTTCACGGACAGAGTTTGACTGTGCGCCCGTCATTTCAAACGGCAGAGAGGCGAAATACTCATCAATCGTAACAGACTTATTCATAACGCACGGCGTGCTCTTACGGCTGTTTTCCTTGAGCATAAGCATACCGAGCTGTAAAATCAGCATTTCATCAAACGCCAGACGCTTTGATGCGGCGTCAGCCTCGGCGGAGTCACACGGAAAATGAATCGCACGAAGTGCATGCGGCAGACTTATAAGCTCATTTTCAAGCAGAAGATAAGTCGGCATACTGTCAAAAGGCTCAGCCGCAAGTATCTTCACAGCCTCTCTCATATTCTGCAGAACCGACGCAGAAGTAAGCCCCGTTGTAAGCGGATAGACAGGCACAAGCGGCTGAGTATCAGCCTTTATCACTCTCGGCGAACTGATTTCCTTGCGAAGATATGTACCAGTAACCTTGCCGTAGAAAAGATATTCGCAGTCAAGCTGGAGTGCACGAAAACCGTAAACATTATTATAAATCACGACCATAAAGTCGTTTAAGCCGTCCATCGCCTTTGCCTTGAATATGCTGAGTCCCTTGCGTATTCTCTGCTCGGGCATTTTCATGACAATTCTGCCTTTCAGCACGCAGTATTCGTTGACGGGCGCCTGATTTACAGGTACGGGCGCAGAAAAGTCCACATACCCTCTCGGCAGATGATAAAGCAGGTCATAGACCGTCTCGACACCGAGCTTTTTATAGCTTGACGCCTTCTTTTCTCCAACACCTTTAAGCGATGACACAGGGTCAAAAAGTCTGTTCATGAAAACACCTCCTGTCTGTTTTATGGGCAGTAATTTAAGTGTGTATATCGTCTGTTGGCTCGCTTACTTTTCGGGAGACCGATGGTCTCCCCTACAAAAGCCTGAATTTTCTGTAAATAGGTAGGGGCGGTCAATGACCGCCCGTCACATATTAAACGGTCGTGCCTTATTCAAACGTCACACTTGAATAAAGGGCGCATAAAGCGCCCCTGAAATTCCTATTCAACTGAAATAATATAGTAGTAAACAGGCTGACCACCGTTGACCATCATGATGTCAACCTTGTTGCCCATTTTAGCGTTGAGCATTTCTTCAAGCTTTTCTGCCTGTTCTTCTGTAACGTCCTCACCGTACATGATAGTAACATACGATGACTCGCCCTTTACCATCTTCTTGACAAGCTTATACGCCGCCTTGTTGAGTTCCTTTTCTGTGAACACAAGCTTGCTGTTGTCAAAGGCTAAAATTTCGCCTTCCTTGATGTTGTGTCCTTCATACTCTGAATCTCTTGCCGCAAAGGTCACCTGTCCTGTTGAAACTCTCTCAAACGCCTTTGTCATTGCAAGACGGTTTTCAGAAAATTCCGCAGTATCATCATAAGCCATCATAGCCGCAATACCCTGTGGAATTGTTCTTGTCGGGAGCACGCATACATTTCTGTCAGCGAGATTCTTTGTCTGTTCAGCCGCCATGATAATGTTCTTGTTGTTAGGAAGAACGAAAACTGTCTTTGCAGGTGCTGAGTGAATCGCCTTTAAGATATCATCAGTTGACGGGTTCATTGTCTGACCGCCTCTGATAACGCAGTCAGCACCCAAATCTCTGAACATTTCCTCAATGCCGTGACCTGCCGCAACCGCAACAAAGCCGTAATCCTTTTCAGGCTTTGCAGGTGTGAACTGCTGACGCTGTGCAACCTTTTCCTCACGCACTCTTGCCTCATGCTGAATACGCATATTCTCAATCTTCGGCTTAGGGTCGTTTATAAAGCGACCGAATTCAAGTGCCTTCTGAATTGCAAGACCCGGATTATCCGTATGAACATGTACCTTTATAATTTCCTCATCATCAACCACAACAACGCAGTCACCGATTGTTTCAAGATATGCTCTGAGCATAAACGGGTCAGCATCGCTGTTTCTTTCGATAATATATTCTGTGCAGTAGGAATACTTGATTTCTTCTTCATTGTCAGGCTGTGAAACCTCAAATGTCTTGGAAACCTTCTTTTCCTCTTCAGTTTTTTCAATAGTTCCGCCCTTGAAAATCTCGAGCATTGCCTTGAAAATAATCACAAGTCCCTGTCCGCCTGCGTCTACAACGCCTGCTTTTTTAAGTACAGGAAGCTGTTCAGGAGTCTTGTCGAGTGCCTGCTGTGCAGCGTCGCACACTTCCTCCCAGAATTTTACGATATCATCGCAGTTTTCGAGCTCTGATGCCTTTTCAGACGCCACTCTTGAAACTGTTAAAACAGTACCCTCTGTCGGGTTCATAACAGCCTTGTAAGCGCCGTCAACACCAAAGCCGAGTGCGTTTGAAAGGTCCTTACACTCTGCCTTTTCAAGGTCTTTGAGTCCCTTTGAAAAGCCTCTGAAAATAAGCGAGAGGATAACGCCTGAGTTTCCTCTTGCGCCACGAAGAAGTGATGAAGCAGCAGTTTCCGCAACCTTTGATACAGTCACGTTATCATCAAGCAGTTCAAGCTCCTTCACAGCCGCATTCATAGTCAGCGACATGTTTGTACCTGTATCGCCGTCCGGCACAGGGTAAACGTTAAGTCTGTCAACTTCTTTTCTCTGATTTTTAATACTGATTCCCGCAGAAATCAGGCTGTCCCTTAATACACTACCTTTAAGCAAAAGATTATCTCCTTTTCTATATCTTTATATCGTCTACAAATACGCAAACGGAATGAACTCCGATTCCGACAGTTTCAGTCAGAGCAAAGCGAACCTTGTTCTTGATGCTCTCAACAACAACGGCAATGTTTGTGCCGTAAGCCGCAGTTATATGAAGAATAACCCTGACTTCGTTATCTATAATTTTTACGTCAACGCCCATTCCGGGCACTTCCATTTTCAGAATTCTTGAAAACAGAAATTCCTTCGGGCTTGTATATTTCATTCCCGCAACACCGAAGCATTCAGTTACAGTCTTGCTTACAACCTCTTTTATGTAATTGTCAGTCATAACAATTTTTCCGAGGTAATTTTCATTTACTACCAATCCATACACACTCCTTTTTTAGAATATTATTTCATGCTTTGTTTTAGTATACCACGTTTGCGTCGATTTTACAAGTGTTATATGCTTTTTAATAATATTTTACAGCAAAAAAAAGGAACGGATTTATAAAAATCCGTTCCCTGTTTATGCAATATTTAAAATTTTCGCATTAGTTAATGATTGTAGCCTCTGTTTCCTTATCGAAGAGGTGGATTCTGTTTGGATCAAGAGCAACCTTGATTCTGTCCTGAGGCTTAGCTGTTGAACGTGGTGAAACTCTTGCTGTAAGTGGAATACCTTCACATAAGAGGTAAAGGAATGTTTCAGCACCCATCATTTCTGTGATTTCAACGTCACATTCGATGATACCTGTTGTAGCGTTTGAAAGGTACATTTCTTCATCGTGTACGCTTTCAGGACGGATACCGAGGATTACTTCCTTGCCTGCGTATGAGTGGAGGTTTGGTGACATCTTAGCTTCTGGGATTTCGATTGTATATCTAACAGCCTTTGATGACTTTGTTTCGTTTGAACCGAATTCAACAACGAACTTGTCTCCAACCTTGTTGAGAACTGCGTCAATGAAGTTCATCTGTGGTGAACCTAAGAAGCCTGCAACGAACTTGTTGCATGGTCTTTCATAAAGTGCCTGTGGTGTGTCAACCTGCTGGATGATACCGTCCTTCATAACAACGATTCTGTCACCCATTGTCATAGCTTCTGTCTGGTCATGTGTAACGTAGATGAATGTTGTACCGAGCTTCTGGTGGAGCTTAGCGATTTCTGTTCTCATCTGTGCACGAAGCTTAGCGTCGAGGTTTGAAAGTGGTTCGTCAAGTAAGAATACCTGTGGTGAACGAACGATTGCACGTCCGAGCGCAACTCTCTGACGCTGACCACCTGACATTGCCTTTGGCTTTCTGTCGAGAAGGTGTGAAAGGTCGAGAATCTTAGCTGCTTCCTTAACCTTACGATCAATTTCATCCTTTGGTACTTTTCTGAGCTTAAGACCAAAAGCCATGTTATCATAAACTGTCATATGTGGATAAAGAGCGTAGTTCTGGAAAACCATCGCGATATCTCTGTCCTTAGGTGCGATATCGTTTACAAGACGGTCGCCGATGTAAAGTTCGCCCTCTGAAATTTCTTCAAGACCTGCGATCATTCTGAGTGTTGTAGACTTACCACAACCAGAAGGTCCTACAAGTATAATAAATTCCTTATCTGTAATTTCAAGATTTACGTCTTTAACGGCTACAAAGCCACCAGGATACTTTTTATAGATTCCACGTAATGATAAACTTGCCATTTTATCAAGTCCTCCCATAATAAATTTCTGCTAACCCGAACCCGATAAGCCAGATTAACTATAATAATATAATACCAAATATTTAACAATGTTTCAAGTCTCTAAATAGCCAAACTTAGTCTAACCTATTTATCCAATATGACGAAAATTGCACAGAAAAATTCTTGAAAACATCCTCGAATGATGGTTTTTTCAACAGGTTTTCAACATCATTGTATAAAACTTCCATACAGCCTCCGAGTTCAAGTTCTACGGGCATCTGAAGCCCTCCCATCTGAATTCTCACAAGCTTTTCAACACTATTTTCAACAGCTTCAAACATTCTTTTAACTTGATGAAATTTACCTTCAAAAAGTTCAATAAATGCCACATTTTCCGCACACGGACAGGCTTTCACTCTCGCCGGAAGACACTCCTCTCCCCCGCTTATTGTAAGACCCTTCAAAAACAGTTCTTCATAATTTTCACCAAATTTTTCACCTAATTTTACCATGTAATACTTTGGGATATGTTTTTTTGGTGAAAGAATTCTGTGGCTGAGCGGTCCGTCATTTGTAATCAGAACCATTCCCTCGCTGTCCTTGTCAAGACGTCCCGCAGGAAAAATGTCCTTGCGTTTAAATTCATCGGGAACAAGGTCTATGACAGTCGGGTCGTTTTTATCCTCCGTTGCGCTCACATAGCCGTCGGGCTTATTGAGTATGAGATATATTTTGTCACGGTATACAATCTCCTGACCCGAAATTTCAACCTTATCCTTTTCGGGGTCGATTTTCATTTCTCCCTCACGGACTATCTTCCCGTTTACTGAAACCTTGCGCTTCCAGAGAAGCTTGCTTATGTCAGTTCTTGTATAGATTGTCTGCGTTGACATAAATTTATCAAGTCTTTGTTTCATATTTTATCTCCATTTATGAATAATATTTATTACAGAGTTTTTTTAAGGAGTTACCTTTTATTATGAAAAAGAAATATTGCGTTATAGCTTCAATTCTGCTCATTCTCGGCGGTGTTTACATATTCAGCAGAAATTCTCCAGAACCTGTTTCAAATGAAAAAATTATTCTTACCGAACACCAGCTTGAGCCGTATCTCAATCTGAAGGGCTGGAAGGTAAGTGAAATTTCCTCCAAGGAAACAAGAATCCCCGAAAGCTTTGAGGGCAGATATCTTGAATTTGCTGATATCATGAGCCGAAACGGCTTTGACCTTGCCTCACACAAGGGTGAAACCGTCATGAGATACACATACTCAATCGAAAATCACAGTGACGACGACGTAATCGCCGAGCTGCTTGTCACAAGCGAAAACGAGCTTGTTTCCGCATGCATAATACAGCAAAAGCCTGACGGTTTTATAGAGGGTATTTAAAGCTACATATATATTATGCCACATTAATTCTTCTCCGTCAATAATCGGGAGTATATTTTAAGAAAACATACAAATAATACTTTCAAAATAAACATCAGGGAGAAAATCATGGCACGAAAAATCAGCAGAAATACATTTATAACCGAAAACAAACCGTCCATAAAGGCATACGCCTCAATTGCGGGAAAGCTTGAATCCGAAGGGCCTGTCGGGAGCTGTTTTGACAAGGTTGTAACCGACAGTCACTTCGGACAGGAAACCTGGGAACAGGCAGAAAGCGAGCTCCAGAAACAGACAGTAAGTCTTGCAATATCAAAAGCGGGGCTTAAAAACGAGGACATCGACTACATTTTTTCGGGCGACCTTATAAATCAGTGTATCGGGACAACCTATGGTCTGCGCTCGCTTAACATTCCCTTTCTCGGACTTTACGGTGCATGCTCGACCATGGCTGAGGGAATGCTTCTTGGCTCACTCCTTACTGACAGCGGCATCGGCGGTAACATCGTTGCCGCAACCTCGTCACACTTTTCAACCGCAGAAAGACAGTTCCGTTTTCCCCTATCCTACGGAGGTCAGAGAACTCCCTCCGCACAATGGACCTGTACTGCCTCCGGTGCCGTTGTACTTTCCCCCGAAGCAGGTGCACCTTATATAAAGGGCGGAACAATCGGAACAATCACCGACCTCGGCGTTACCGACGCAAACAATATGGGGGCGGCTATGGCGCCTGCGGCAGCGTCCACAATAAAGCAGTATCTTGACGACACGGGGCTTAATCCCTATGATTTTGACTATATTGTAACGGGCGACTTGGGCTATGTCGGCAGTACGCTTCTTCTCCAGCTTCTTGAAAAGGACGATATTGAAATCAATCCTCAGCACCGTGACTGCGGCGTTATGATTTTTGACCCTCAACAACAGGATACACATGCAGGCGGTTCGGGCTGTGGGTGCAGTGCAAGTGTGCTTTGTGGTTACTTTTTGCCAAAAGTTTTAACTGGTGAAATAAGGGACATGCTCTTTATCGGTACAGGCGCACTCATGTCACCTACTGCCTCACAGCAGGGCGAGTCAATCCCCTCGATTGCTCATCTTGTGCATATAAGTCATGATTATCCTTGAGATTAGTTTTCAACAAAATTTCTCAGACTGTTGAAAAAGGAGTATAAAAATGAATTTTCTATGGGCATTTTTAATCGGCGGACTGTTCTGTGCAATCGGACAGCTGCTTATAGACTACACAAAGCTTACCCCTGCAAAAATCCTTGTTGCATACGTTGTCGGAGGGGTTGTCCTCTCGGCAATCGGCTTTTATCCAGAGCTTGTGGAATTTGCGGGCGGTGGCGCAACTGTGCCGCTTACGGGCTTCGGACATCTTCTTGCTGATGGCGTCAGAAAAGCCATTGACGAAAAGGGCTTTGTGGGAGTATTCACAGGCGGACTTACAAGTGCCGCAGGGGGAATAACTGCCGCACTCATTTTCGGTCTCATTGCGGCGGCAGTTTTTAAACCAAAGGACAAATAGATGTTGAAAACTTTAAGTTTTACAAAGAATTTTCACAGTTTTCCTCATATCTTCACAATAAGGTGGTATAATTACTATAACAAAACGGAGGTACAAAATCATGGAGACAAAAGACCATTTTCATCTCGCAAAGCTTATAACAGCGCAGGATTCCTTCGGTACTGACACAGAGTGTGCGGCATTTGAGTACGGCTGTGTAACGCCCGATATAAACCCTGTCACCTATATAAAAGGGCACACATATTCGGGTACTATTGATAATGTAAAAAATGTGCTCAGCCGTCTTCATGGCAAACTCAGAAATCCGATTGACTATTTTCAGCTCGGACGTGCTGTTCATTTTATCGGGGACTACTTCACCTTTCCGCACACTCCTCTTTTCAGGGGTACGCTTGCGGAGCACAGAAGCTATGAAAGAAAGCTTCATGAATATATTTCAAAGCAAAACGATTTGCCCGACGGAATTTCAACAGAGGATTTATCAGATGTTGAAAAGTGCATAGGACTTTTAGAAAAGCTTCAGAAGAAATATTTTACCATCAGACATTCCATTTCAACCGACTGGAGCTATATAAAGTATGCATGCTCAGCAATATCGCTTTCTGCGGCAAAATGCAGGGTTGCAGTTCCGAAAACAGGTGCTGTTTTCCCGCAAGTGTAAAGGTCGATGCCCACATCGACTCCTACAAATAATTACAATATTAAATAAGGGGAGACCAATGGTCTCCCCTACGCTTATTCTATATTATTTCTTAACTTCAATCTTGTCTTTTCTCATGTATGACTGAAGTGCCTTTGGAATTCTGATACTTCCGTCTTCGTTGAGATTGTTTTCAAGGAACGCAATGAGCATTCTTGGTGGCGCAACAACTGTGTTGTTGAGAGTGTGTGCGAAGTACTTATCGCCTGTCTCTGTCTTTACTCTGATACCGAGTCTGCGAGCCTGTGCGTCGCCGAGGTTTGAACAGCTTCCTACTTCAAAATACTTCTTCTGTCTTGGTGACCACGCTTCAACGTCGATACTCTTAACCTTAAGGTCAGCAAGGTCGCCTGAACAGCATTCGAGTGTTCTTACAGGGATATCAAGTGTTCTGAAGAATTCAACTGTGTTTTCGTAAAGCTTCTTGAACCAGTCCATGCTGTCTTCAGGCTTACATACAACAATCATTTCCTGCTTTTCAAACTGGTGAATTCTGTAAACGCCTCTTTCTTCAATGCCGTGTGCACCAACTTCCTTTCTGAAGCATGGTGAATAGCTTGTGAGAGTCTTTGGAAGTTCGCCCTCAGGAATGATTGTGTCGATGAACTTACCAATCATTGAGTGTTCACTTGTACCGATAAGATAAAGGTCTTCGCCTTCAATCTTATACATCATGCCTTCCATTTCAGCAAAGCTCATAACGCCTGTTACAACGTTGCTTCTTATCATGAACGGAGGAATATAATATGTGAAGCCCTTGTCAATCATGAAGTCTCTTGCGTATGAGAGAATGCATGACTGAAGCTGTGCGATGTCACCGCAGAGATAATAGAAACCGTTACCACTTGTCTTTCTTGCACTGTCAAGGTCAATACCGTCAACCTTTTCCATGATATCAACGTGATAAGGTACTTCAAAATCAGGAACAAATGGTTCACCGATTCTTTCAACTTCAACGTTTTCGCTGTCGTCCTTACCGATTGGCACGCTGTCGTCAATGATGTTAGGAATAACGAGCATAATTTCTCTGATTTCAGCTTCCATCTTAACTTCAAGCTCTTCCATTTCAGCGAGCTTCTTGCCGATTTCGCCAACCTCAGCCTTAACCTTTTCAGCCTCGTCCTTCATGCCCTTTGCCATGAGACCGCCGATTTCCTTACTCATTGTCTTTCTCTTGTTTCTGAGGTTATCACATTCAACCTTAACCTCTCTGAACTTAACGTCCAGTTCAACTACCTTGTCAACAAACTCAAGCTTGTCGTCCTGAAACTTCTTCTTGATATTTTCCTTTACGAGTTCAGGATTTGTTCTGATTAATTTCATGTCCAGCATTGCTTTTATTCTCCTTTGTTTTATTCCTTTATAAGCATTTTTGCGAGTGAAGAAAGGTCCTCTTCATCGTAAAATTCGAGTATAAGTGCACCCTTGTTCTTGCCGTATTCAACCTTAACTTTTCTTCCGAGTGCTTCATGAAGACCGATTTCCATTTCCTTGAAATAGCTGTTTATCTTCACATTATCCTTTTCGGCTTCGGGAGGTGTAACCTTGACTGTCTTAGTGTCCTTCACCATTTTTTCAAGTGCACGGACTGTCATCTTTCCTCCGCATGCCTTGTTTGCGAGTTCTGTTATTACATCATCGTCATCACATGCCAAAAGCGCCTTTGCATGTCCGACAGACAAGTCGCCCTCTTCGAGCATTTCTTTAACTTCATCAGGAAGTGAGAGAAGTCTCATTGCATTTGCAATTGCCGAACGTGAACGTCCGACTGTCTTTGCAATATCCTCCTGTGTCATGTCGTATGTTTCAGTAAGCTCCGCATATCCCATTGCCTCTTCAACAGGATTCAAGTTTTCTCTCTGCAGATTTTCGATAAGCGCAATCTGCATTGTTTCAGAGTCGCTCAGTTCCTTTATCTGAACAGGAACCTCGGAAAGACCAAGCATTCTTGCCGCTCTCCAGCGACGCTCCCCTGCTACAATCTGATAACTGTTGCCATACGGTCTTACAAGCAGCGGCTGAATTATGCCGTGCTGCTTTATTGAATCAGCGAGTGCTGCAATTGATTCATCATCAAAATTCTTTCTCGGCTGTGCTCTGTTAGGCTCGATTTCTGAAATTCTCAGAGTCTGCGCTGAGGATATATCAAGCGCATTGTCGTCCCAGAGTGCACTGAAACCTGTTCCAAGTCCACCTTTTGCTGCCATTCATTCACCTTCTCTTATTTTTTTCTGCTGAATAATCTGCTCTTTTTCTGCACTACTCTTATGCCAAGCATTTCAAGTCCGAGCAGTTCATAGTACTCAGCACCCTTTGAGCTCTTGTCATAATACATGACAGGTTTGCCATGACTTGGTGCTTCAGACAAGCGGACGTTTCTCGGAATTTTTGTATCAAAAATTTTGCCCGGAAAGAATCTTTCAACCTCTTCAACAACCTGATTGCTGACATTGAGTCTGCCGTCAAACATTGTGAAAAGTATGCCCTCAACATCAATCGAAGGGTTATATTTTGACTTCACCTTTTTAACTGTTTCCATAAGCTGAGCCAAGCCTTCGAGTGCATAAAACTCAGCCTGCATCGGAATTATCAGTCTGTCACACGCAACAAGAGCATTGATTGTTATAAGGCTTAGCGACGGTGGACAGTCGATAAAAATGAAATCATAGTCCAGTTTACAGGTCAGAATCTGCATTTTCAGTCTGTTCATTCTGTCGTCAAGCTCGACAATTTCAAGCTCAGCACCGGCAAGTGCCGAAGTTGCGGGTACAATACTGACATTTTTGAAGTCAGTTTTTACTATTGCGTCCTGAATACGAACGTTTCCTACAAGCACATCATAGGACGAAGTTTCAAGAGATTTTTTCTTAATTCCAAAGCCGGACGTCGTATTTCCCTGTGCATCAATGTCAATACACAGCACTTTTTTATTTCTTGAACCGAGATACGCCGCTAAATTCACGGCTGTAGTCGATTTTCCGACGCCGCCTTTCTGGTTAACAACTGCAAAAACGTTACCCATTTATGTTTCCCCTGCCTTTCGTGTCTGTATATTATTATATCACTTTTCGGCATATATGTAAAGGATTTTTGCCATAAAACAAAGAAAAAAGGCATGAAAAAATCATGCCTTTTTCGTCAGAATTGTTCCACGTGGAACATTTTCATTCTTTGCAATCGGAATTTTAACCCAGTATTCAATATAATCCTCATTCTGAATCTTCTTTGAATCTGCGGCGATACCAGCCGCTTTCATGGTTTCAACCGCCTTATTGATGGTGTTCACAAAGATTTTTACATTCTGGAAAACCTTGCTTCGCTTTCTGTAGCTTTCCTTTTCCTTCTCCTTTCCCATATATTCATCAATCGCCGCCTCAGTTCTCTCGACGTTCAGATTATACTTCACAATTTTATCGAGAATCGCAAGCCTTTCCTCCTTGCTTGCAAGACGCAAAAGTGCTCTCGCATGACGCTCCGTCAGATTGAATTTGGTTATCATCTCTTTTTCCTGGTCTGTGAGTTTAAGTATTCTGAGCTTATTCGCAATGGTCGACTGCGCCTTGCCAAGCTTGATTGCGGCGTCCTCCTGTGTCATGCCATAGTAATTGATAAGCTTTTCGATTGCCGCCGCCTCGTCAAAGAAGGACAGGTCCTGTCTCTGAATGTTTTCAACCAGCGCAAGAACAGCGCTTGTCCTCGCCGAAATGTTAAGCACGATACATGGGACGTATTTCAGCTGTAAAAGCTTTGCCGCACGAAGTCTCCTCTCCCCCGCAATCAGCTCATATCCCTTTTCAAGCTTTCTGACCGAAAGAGGCTGTAAAAGTCCGTTCTGGCAGATACTCTCGGCAAGCGAGCTTATATCGCCGTAGTCAAAATCCTTTCTCGGCTGATGAGGATTTGGAAATATTTCAGAAACGGGAATCTGTAAAACTCTTGTCTCCTCACGGTGTCTGGACTTTTCACGCTCCTTTTCCTTTGTAAAATTTAAAAATGCCGCCATGTTTTACTTCCTTTCTTTCTGTTATTCACATTTCTGTGTTAATATTATTATAAAGTATACTGGAAATAATTTCCACACAAAAAATCCGCCTTTATGAGTTATAAAAGCGGATTTTACGGCACTTTATTCAGTTTTTAAAGCGGTTTATTCTTAATCTGACCGCTGTTTCTCGGATATTTTGTCGGGGTATGCGATAATTTTTTCACGCTGAAAATCTTACGGCTGTCGTCCTTACCAAGCGTGTAGTCAATGACTTTTATGTCCTTTCCGCCCAGCATCTGAACCGCATGAACTGCGTCGTCAGCATTTTCGTTAGGCCCCTTCATCGCAACAAAGCTTCCACCTTTTTTCACGAAAGGCATGCAGTACTCGCAGAGTGTCGGCATTGCGGCAACGGCCCTTGCAGTTGCAAAATCAAACTGCTCTCTGAACGCCTCTTTTTTACCGTACTCCTCTGCCCTGCCGTGGAGGCACTCAGCCTCAATACCAAGCTTTTCACAAAGCTTTTCAAGGAAAACAATACGCTTATTAAGGCTGTCGAGCATTGTAAGCTTTATGTCATTGCGGTAAATTTTCACAGGCACAGACGGAAAACCCGCACCCGTTCCGATATCAATAAGGCTTGAATTTTCGGGTATATCAATGTGCTTTAACAGCAGTATGCTGTCAGCAAAGTGCTTCAGCCATACTTCGCACGGTTCTGTAATCGCTGTGAGGTTCACATTCTGATTGTATTCAACGAGAAAATCGCAGTATATTTCAAGCTTTTCGTGAAGTTCACGGGAATATTCAAGCCCGTTTTCAACAAATATACTCTCTGCCTGTTGAAAATCCATCATTTTTTACCTCCTCTTTGTTCAAGCCATACCGCAAGTACTGACGCGTCAGCGGGCGAAACACCCGAAATTCTTGACGCCTGTCCGATATTTTCAGGCTTTTGCTTGTTCAGTTTTTCTGCGGCTTCAAGTCTCAGACCGCGTATCTGCGTGTAATCAACGTCAGACGGAAGCTTTTTGACTTCCATTTTTCTCATAAGCTCAATCTGGTCATTCTGCTTCTGAATGTACCCCTCATACTTAATCTGCAATTCAACCTGTTCACAGACCTCTGTTGAAAGTTGCGGTCGCTGCGAGTCGAAATCCGAGAGCATCTTATAACCAAGCTGTGGACGACGAATCAGGTCGGCAAGCTTACAGCCCGTTGAAAGCGGTGAAGTTCCGTTTTCTTCAAGGAACGTATTTAGCTTTTCCGACGGCGCAATATTCAGCTTTCTTACACGCTCAATTTCAGCGGCAGTTTCCTCCTGCTTTTTCAGCAGACGCTGATATCTCTCCTCGCTGATAAGTCCAAGCTTGTAACCAATCGGCGTAAGACGCTGGTCGGCGTTATCCTGTCTCAGAACAAGGCGGTATTCGCTTCTTGACGTCATCATGCGATATGGGTCAGCGCAACCCTTTGTTACAAGGTCGTCGATGAGCGTTCCGATATATGAGCTCGCACGGTCGAGTACAAGCGGCTGTTTTCTCTGTACGGACAATGCTGCGTTGATACCCGCAACAAGTCCCTGTGCCGCCGCTTCCTCATAGCCCGAGCTTCCGTTGAACTGTCCTGCGCCGTACAGGCCCTTGAGCTGTTTGAACTCAAGAGTGGATTTCATCTGCACAGGGTCACAGCAGTCATACTCAATAGCATACGCAGGGCGCATAATTTCGACATTTTCGAGACCCTTGATAGTACGCAGAAAACCAAGCTGCACGTCCTCAGGAAGAGATGAAGACATACCCTGTAAGTAGTATTCCTCAGTGTCAAGACCCATCGGTTCAACGAAAAGCTGGTGTCTTTCTTTATCTGCAAAGCGCACAATTTTGTCCTCAATGGA
Source organism: uncultured Clostridium sp. (assembly GCA_964621265.1). Taxonomy (GTDB): domain Bacteria; phylum Bacillota; class Clostridia; order Oscillospirales; family Ruminococcaceae; genus Porcipelethomonas. The sequence continues at coordinate 15,368 of CAZULQ010000031.1, forward strand.
CGGACAATATCTCGGACCTACACCCTCAATCTTACCCGAATAAAGCGGTGAACGGTCAAGGTTGTCGAGTATCACCCTGTGAGTTTCGGCATTTGTATACGAAATGTAGCACGAAACAATATTTTCAAGACCCTCAGTCGGTGTCTCGAAAGAAAACGGAACAATTTCCTCATCGCCGTCCTGTTTTTCCATGGCTTCAAAATTAATGCTTCGGCTGTGAACACGGCACGGTGTACCCGTCTTGAAACGTCTCAGCTCGATGCCGTTATCAATAAGGCTCTGCGATAGATAAATCGCAGGCAGAGCGGCGTCGGGACCGCTTTCGTAGGACGATTCACCAATGTGAATTTTGCCCTTGAGATATGTACCCGTTGCGATAATTACAGTTTTTGTTGTGTACTCAGCCCCGAGACGTGTGCGAACGCCCTTAATCTCACCGTTTTCTGTGAGAATCTCAGCAATTTCCGCCTGCTTTACGCAGAGATTTTCCTGATTTTCACACGCTTTTTTCATATATTTATGATACATAACCCTGTCCGCCTGTACTCTCAGGCTGTAAACGGCAGGTCCTTTTCCCCTGTTAAGCATGCGGCTCTGGATAAAGCACTTATCAGCCGCCTTACCCATTTCACCGCCGAGTGCGTCAATTTCACGGACAAGGTGTCCTTTGGCGGTACCGCCAATCGAAGGATTGCAAGGCATGTTTGCAATCTGGTCGAGTGAAATTGTAAAAAGGGCAGTCTTACATCCAAGTCGTGCTGAAGCTAGTGCCGCCTCAACACCTGCGTGTCCGGCACCGACTATTACAACATCGAAATCACCCATCGAATAGTTCATTTATTCCTCCAAATCAACAGAAATGTTCCACGTGGAACATTTTATTTTCCAACACAAAATCTTGAAAATACGTCGTCAACAACTGTCTCCGAAACCTTTTCGCCTGTAAGCTCCATGAGTTTTTCGGCGGCACTGTCAAGAAGCACAGTAATTCCGTCAAGGAGTACTCCCATTTCAAGAGCCTCAATCGCCTCGCACACATAGGAATAAGCGCTGTCGAGACAGTTTTTCTGGCGCTCGTTTGCAATAAAGCCGTTTTCGGGAGTGTCCTCCTCCGCAAACATCTTTTCAAGAGCATTTTCAAGAGACTCAATTCCGCTTTCATTTTTTGCGGAAATCTCGACAACGTACTCAAAAATCGAGTAAATATAGTCCTTGTCAAGAACTGCATCAGCATCAATCTTATTAATAATCGCAATCGACTTTTTCTTGTTGATGTGCGAGATTATGCGCTTGTCTTCCTCAGCAATTTCACGGCTGCTGTCAAACACAGCAAAAATCAGGTCAGCCTCGTCAACCCTCTTGAAAGCAATATCAACGCCCATGCTTTCGATGACGTCATCTGTAAGTCTGATGCCCGCAGTATCAGAAAGTCTCAGCGTCAGATTTCCGATACGGACGCTCTCCTCGATAACATCTCGGGTCGTGCCCTCGATGTCGGTAACGATACTTCTCTCAAATCCGCTGAGACAGTTCATCAGAGTTGACTTGCCCGCATTCGGCTTTCCAACGATAACAGTATTAATTCCGTTTCGGACAATTCTTCCGTGGTCATAGGTTTTGGCGAGCTTTTCAAAATTCAGTTTCAGTTCTCCGAGTTCAGACAAGAGCACGTCCGTGCTGACTTCGGGAACGTCTTCCTCAGGGAAGTCCGCCCATGCGGCAAGGTCACCGAGAATTTTAACAAGTCCGTTTTTGAGTGTTGAAATTCTTCTGAAAACTGCGCCGTCCTTCAGAGCGTTTGCGTATCTGAGCTCGTTCTCCCCTGCTGAAGAAATAATGTCCATAACGGCTTCAGCCTGAGTGAGCGACATTTTTCCGTTAAGGAACGCTCTCTTCGTGAACTCCCCTGCAAGCGCAGGTTCTGCACCGTTTCTGAGAATGAGACGAAGGATTTTTTTAGTAATATATCTGCCGCCATGACAGGATATTTCCACGACATTTTCGCCAGTATAGCTTTTCGGCGCACGGAAAACAGTAAGGACAACATCATCAACAATCTCGTCGCCGTCAATAATATTTCCATAGGCGCAGGTGTACCCTTCCATTTCAGCGGCCTTTTTTCCGCCAAATGAACTGAATACTCTGTCTGCAATTTCAAATGATTTTTCGCCCGAAATTCTTAAAACTGAAATTCCACCCGGAGCGTCGGGAGTTGCAACAGCGACAATCGTTGACATAATTTCCTCCACATTTAGTTAAAATATTATACTACATAATTAATTGAATAAACCAAAAACAAGGCGGATTTAAAATATCCGCCTTGAAATTAAATCTCAATTTTACCGTAAAGACCTGCATTGATATTATCTTCAGGCTTTGGTTTTTTGTAGTCCTTTTCAAAGCTTGTCTTTAAATCAAGTGAACGAGGACCATCGTTTCTCTTCTTCTTGTATCCGCCGCCGCGTCTGTCATTTCTTCTTGGATTATCAGATGAAATAACAACCTTTCTGTACGGCTCTTCACCAACTGACTTTGAGCTTACGCCGTCAATCTTGGCAACAGCTGAATGAATAATTCTTCTTTCATAAGGATTCATCGGTTCTAAAGTTGTAGCTCTGCCTGTACGGAGTGCCTTCTGACCGATTTTATTAGCGAGTGAAACGAGAGTTTCCTCTCTCTTTTCTCTGTAGCCACAGCTGTTGATTGTAACTCTCTTGTATTCACCTTCCCACTTGTTTGCAACAAGTGATGTAAGATACTGAAGAGCATCAAGAGTTTCGCCGCGTCTGCCGATTACAGCGCCCGAGCCCTTGCTGTCAATATCAACATAGAAAACGCCTTCTCTTACTTCAACAGTAACGCCCGCATCAATACCCATCTTTTCGATGATATTTTCAAGATATTTCTTAACGCATGCAATCTGTTCCTCACTGATTTCGCTGTCAGAAGTCTGAGCCGCCTTTGTTTCAGTTTCAGAAGTAACAGCAGCAGCTTCAGCAGTATCATCTTCAGTCGGTCTGTTATAGCCTGCCAAAACCTTAGCCTCTTCCTTGACCTTACCGAAAAGACCCTTTTTAACATCATTTACAATCTGAAAATAAATTTCAGTTACAGAAACTCCGAACTGAGCCGCAGCCTTGTCCTTAGCCTCCTCGATTGACTTACCGGTAAATTCACCGTTTAAATCCATCTCTTCAATTTTTACATCATTATCGTTAAACATCAGAAATTCACTCCTCTCAGATTAACAAAACAACAATTAATCCTCGTCATTATCATTTTCAACGTAATCTTCGCCGTATTTTTCGGCCATTCTCTTTCTTGCTTCATTAATAAGCTTTCTGTTGTAGTTCTGCTTTTCAGAACGTGACATACCCTCAGTATCAGCATTATAATCAGGTCTGTAACCCTGGTCACCCTGGTTCAGCTGATTCTGCTGTTCTAGCATTCTCTGCATCATCGTCGGCTTTTTGCCCTTGTTCTTTTCCTTGATTTTTGCGTTTATAGCTTCAACACGCTTTGGTGTGAACCACTGATAAAGCAGGAATGACTGTAAGAATGCAAACGCTGATGAACAAATCCAGTAGAAGCCGACACCTGCAGGATAAGTAGCTGCAAGGTAAACTGAGAAAATCGGCATACCGTAAAGCATAATGTTCATACAGCCTGAACCCTGCATTTTTTCCATGTCAGGATTCATTTTCTTTGTTCTGCGCTGTGAATAAAGAGTATAGATAAGCTGGATAAGACCTGAGAAAATAGGAATCATTACAAGCATGATTGCTGTCTTGTTCCATGTATCCGGTGAGAATGAAGGAATATCACCGAGGTCAATTCCAAGGAATGTATTGTTAAAGCCCTGAATATTTTCAAGGTCCTCTGCCTTAATACCCTTATCTATAAGCGCCTGTTCGTTTTCGCCTGTAAGCTTCTTTACAAGCTCAAGAATTTTAAGCTCAGGTCGAACCTCAAAGCTTTTTTCCTTTGCAAGCTCAAGCTCGATAAGACCTGTCTGAATCTTTTCAATTACTGTATCCTTGATTCTGAGGATATGTGTAAGAGGTCTGTAAACAACGTCGAACACACCGTAAAGGATAACAAGCATTACAATCATAGGAAGACAGCTTCCCATCGGATTTACGCCTTCCTCCTGATAAAGCTTCTGCTGTTCCATCTGAAGCTTCTGAGGATTGTTTGCAAATTCCTTTCTGAGCTGACGGAGCTTAGGGTTCAGAGTCTGTGTTCTGATTGAACCAAGCTGCTGTTTATATGACAGCGGCAGCGTAAGAAGTTTTGTGACAAGTGTGAACAGGATAATAGCAACACCGTAATTCTGTACAAGGTAATAAACGCCGTACATTATCCAGCCCAAGGGGATACCGATAATAGCACTCAAAATGTTATCTCTCCAATCTTATTTTTTATGCCGTCCCAGAATATCAAATTTTTCAGGGACAAAATCTATACCACCCATGCTCCAAGGATTACACCTGAGTATTCTCCATATAGCGAGCCAGCCGCCTCTTATAAATCCATATTTTCTGACTGCTTCAAGCCCATAGGTCGAGCAAGTGGGATAATATTTGCATCTTGCCGGAAAAAGCGGAGAAATGCATTTCTTGTAAAACTTTATAAGTCCTAAAAGAAGGTATTTCATTTTTTACCTCCGTTCAGAGCCGAGTTTATGGCTTTAAGAGCACTGCCCCCCAGCCACTTTGAAAAAACATCACTCTTTATATCGCATATTGCCGCCCTTGCAACGATAATCATATCAATTCCAAGAGGAAGCTCAGCTTCATTTTCTCTGTATGCCTGTCTTATAATTCTCTTTGCTCTGTTTCGGCACACAGCATTTCCGACTTTTTTTCCTGCTGTTATTCCAAGACGGTTATAAGGTCTGTTATTTTGCCTTACATATATAACAGCATATTTGCATACGATTGTCTTACCTTTTCTGTAAAGATAAAGAAAATCCTTGTTTTTATTAATAATTTCTGTATAAAGCATAATTTCAATCCATGCACCAAAGCATTTTATCCTGAATAACTTTACTGATTTTTCACTGATACGGAAATAATTTTAAAGTGCATAAGGGAATCAAAGGGGGAATGTTCATTCTGAAAACAAACGAACAACATATGAAAAAGTATATCCGACTACACGGAAATAATCAAAAATTTTAAAAGGAAGTGATTTTTATAAACAATAAAAACCTTATGCACTTTAAAAAAATTACCGTAAATAACGCGTTTTAAACCGCATAAAACGTTTTTATACGGTTTAAAACAAAAGACCACAAGAAAAATGTGGTCTGCAGGATTTTAGTGAGTGAGTCTTGCTCTGCCCTTAGCTCTTCTGCGAGCGAGAACCTTTCTTCCGTTTGATGTTGCCATTCTCTTACGGAAACCATGTTCCTTCTTTCTGTGAAGCTTCTTTGGCTGATAAGTTCTTTTCATTTTCGTTCCTCCTCCCGAGTTACATTTCTAAAAAACGCACCGGTTTAATGATGCGCTGTTTTGTCGCACATATTATACACGAAAAATATGCATAATACGCTTAATTTTCATGTACTTTCAAATTATACATTAAAATCAATGGCTTGTCAAGTATTTTTTTACCCGATTTTTCAAATATTTTCAGATATTAACTTTTCAATTTATTTTTTCAGGCAGTGCGTTGTTTAAAACTTGCTTTTTTTTGCATTTTATGTTATACTATTATTAATTGTAAAAAAACAGGTACTTTAAATTTATTCAGTTTTTAAAGGCACCGGGGATATCAGGAGGAAAAAACAGATGAATTCCTTTGAAGAAGTATTTAACGCCGTTATAGAATACTGCCGTGAGGTTGGGCAGATTGGCGACGTTGCAATCAAGCTTTGGATTAAAACTATCACACCTGTAGGTCTTGAAGGAAACACTGCTGTAATTCAGGTTGACTCAGAATTCCAGAGAGGCGTTGTCATGGCAAACTATGAAGAGCTTCTCGAAAAAGCCTTCAAGGCAACTTTAGGATTCGATGTAAAGGTTGACATAAGAGTTCCTGAAGAATTTCAGATAAACGAGCCTGTTGACTTTGATGAATACATCGAAAAGCACAACGAGCTTGAAAAGTCATACGAATACGCAAAATATGACTATACCTTCGACACATTCATCGTCGGCAGTTCAAACGAATTTGCATACGCAGCCTGTAAGGCAGTTGCGGAAGGCGGCGGCGGAATGGTATATAACCCTCTCTTTATATACGGTCCGTCGGGACTTGGCAAGACTCATCTTATTACTGCTACTGCCAAGGAAATGAAAAACAAGAACAATAACCTCAATATTATATATGTAACAGGCGAAACTTTCTCAAGTGAAATCATCAACGCTATCCAGACAAACAGTACAAGCCAGTTCCACGACAAATACAGAAGCGCTGACGTACTCCTCGTTGACGATATTCAGTTTATAGCAGGCAAGAACAGTACACAGGAAGAATTCTTCCATACATTCAACGCCTTATATCAGGACGGAAAGCAAATAGTTCTTACATCTGACCGCCCTCCTAAGGCTATCAAGACTCTTGAGGACAGAATCCGTTCAAGATTTGAATCAGGACTTATTGCTGATATCAATACTCCTGACTTTGAAACAAGAATGGCTATCATCAACAGAAAGGCTGAGCTTTTAGAGCTTAAGATTCCTGATGATGTTGCACAGTTCATCGCAAACAAGTTAAAGTCAAATATCCGTCAGCTTGAAGGCGCAGTCAAAAAGCTCAAGGCGCTCAACCACTATGCAGGAAGCACTCCTTCAATCTCAATGGCGCAGAGCGTTATCAGGGATATTTTAAATGACGACCAGCCGCTTCCTATTACAGTTGAAAAGATTATCGCTGAGGTTGCAAATGTTTACGGCGTAACTCCTGAGGATATTCGCTCAAGCAAGAGAGCCTCTGCCGTTTCAAACGCAAGAAAGGTTGCGATTTATGTTGTAAGGGAAATTACAGGTATGCCTCTTGCATCAATCGGTACGGAATTCGGCAACAGAGACCACTCTACTATAGTATATTGTGTGAACAATGTAACAGCAAGTATTAAAAAGGACGCTCACTTAAAGGAGCTTATTGAAGATATGATAAAAAATATCAAGGACAGAAACAACGCCTGATTTTTACTTGTAAACCGTATTTCAACACATTTTTCAACAGTATGTTGAAAAGATAGTGGAAACTCAAACCCAGTAAACAGGCTGTCCGGAGGAAATAACATGAAAATATTTCCACAGATTCCTGAAAAGGCAGTTTAAACAGCCTGTTTAAAGATTTTTGACTTTCAACAAATTTCTCCGCAATTATTTAACATTCAACACACAATTTTTCAACAGTTTAAAACATCAAAAAAGCTTTAAACAGCTTCAAAAATTTTTCAACAAAGGAGAAATGAAAAATCTTGGGCTTAAAAAAAGCGTAACAACTGAGAATCTGAAGAATTTCAACAATTCCACAG
>CAZULQ010000032.1:0-21785 GCA_964621265.1 uncultured Clostridium sp.
TAAGCAAAGCGTACATTTTCAAAGCTTATTGAGCGGTCTTTTCCGCTGAACGGTGCATCAGTCTGCTTTAACGGCTCGTTTGCCATCAGTGCTTCAAGCTGTCCTATCTTATAATTTACAACTGGAAGTGTCGGTATAAAGCTTAACGCACGAAGAAGAGGTGTTCCCACAGCAAAGCTCATGCATAATGTAAGTACAAGGTCAGGCAATTCAGACCAGCCCTGCATTACAAAGAATGCACCGAAAGGCAATAAAAATAATGCTATACATGGAAGTACGCTATTATATACAGCTATCCATGGCCAGCAGACCTTATACCATGCAAGTGTAAAATCACGATAGCTTTTTATGTCTGTTTCAAAGCGTTCATAAGACTCACCATCACGGTTGAATACCTTGACAACCTCCATACCGTTGATGTATTCAACAATTGTATTGTTCATCTTCTGTGCAGAGGCATAATATTCACCCATTTTTCCTGTTCCCGAAGCATACATCATCTTCATTGCAAGCATACCGAGAGGAAGTGCAAGGAGAGCTAAAAGCGCAAGCTTCCAGTCAACAACAAACATACCGATGACCATTATCACAGGGATTGCAATATTGGCAAAGCCCTCAGGCATAGCGTGAGCAAGTACAAGTTCCAGTGCTTCAATATCCTCAACGAACATTTTCTTTATCGTACCCGTGCCCTTTTCCTGAATAACGCCGAGAGGCATTTTTTCAAGCTTTCCCTGTAATGAGGCACGGAGATTTTTCAGCGTGTTGAACGCACTGATATGCGAGAAAACAAGTCCCTTTACATATAAAACGGAATAAAGAATTACACAGACAGCTATAACCGCAACACGCCATATAATTCCGACTGTATCAATCTCATCATAGCCAAGTGCAGGGCAGATAAGTTGATACAGAAACAGATATGGCATAGCGTTTACCGCAACCGCAAGAAACAGAACTATCATGGCTTTATATGTGGTTCTACGGTATTCGCCTGTGTATTCAAGTACCTTTTTAAACAAAGCAAAAACTCCTTTCAAGAGAATAAGTGGGCACGACTGAGCCGTGCCCAAAATCACTTATTTCATATCGATGCTTGCAACATCAACGTACTGGCTGTCGTAGCCGTAGGTATATCCTGCAACCTTATCAGCATTGTAAGCAAAGGTTTCATGAGCGAAACTCAGTGGAACAGCGAGATTCTCGTCAGCAATCGTTGTGAGAATTGTTTTGTAAATTTCTTCAACTCTTGTAAGGTCAGCTGTGCTGTCAACCTCTGTGAGAAGGTTTTCGCCGATAAACGGTGCATACTGTGCAAAAACAGGGTCAGCAGAGTTATTCGGATTCATATTTGTAATAGCTGTACTCGGGTCATAAGAGCCTCCTGATGTTTTCCAAAGTGCAAGATTATATGTACCCGCCATAACATCACCGTACCATGTCATCATATCTCCGCCCTTTGCAGTTACAGAAAATCCGATTTCTTCAAGCTGTGCCTTTACCGCAAGAACAGCGTTTTCAACGGCCGTAAGCTCATTTGTGTATGTAAGTACGATTTCAAGCTTTGCACCGTCCTTTTCACGAATACCGTCACCATCAGAGTCAACCCATCCTGCACCGTCAAGAAGTGACTTCGCCTTTTCAATATCAGTTGCGTAGGTGGTTGTCTCTACATTACAATAAGGAAGGCTTGTGGGAAGCAGAGTTTCAGCCGCACTTTCAATGCCGTTGAATATAGCTGTTTCAAGCGACTGCTGGTCAACAGCGTAAGCTACCGCCTCTCTTACATCTGCATTATCAAAAGGAGCAACGCCCATATTAAAGCCGAGAAGTCTTGTGAGTGTTGAGCCTTCTGCGATAGAAGTACCGTAAGAACTGTCGCCCTTGAGAGAATCAAATGAGTCATAACCGAGTCTTGAAGAACCGATGATACCGTCAATTTCTCCGTTTCTTAAAGCAAGTACCTTTGAATCATTTTCAGGAATTACTTTAATGCTGAAGCTGTCAACTTCCGGCTCTTCACCCCAGTAGTTCGGATTGCGTACAAACGTGTATGTTGTTCCGTCATAGTCGCCTGCATACATATAAGGACCTGTGCCGTTTGTTGCAGCGGAAAGGATTGAGTAAGCCTTTTCGTGTCCGCCCTCGAAAGCCTTCGGATTTACAATAGCAAGCGGACAGCTCATAGAAAGGTCGTTGAGTGCCGCATAGTAAGGTGTTGAAAGCGTCATCACAAAAGTACTGTCATCGGGAGCGTCCATCGAAGCGATGAGTGCGGAAAGTCTGCCATATGTGCCGTTATACATTCCAAGATTTGTAATAGCTGCTTCAATACTCTGTTTTACTATATCAGCGGTAAGCACCGTACCATCAGAGAACTTAACACCCTCACGGATTTTGAAGGTGTATGTAAGACCGTCTTCACTGATTTCCCAGCTTTCCGCAAGAGAACCTACAAGCTCACCCTCCGGAGTATACTTTACAAGAGTATCATAGAAATTGTGAGTCCAGTAAATAATACCATAGTTTGTGGTATTCGAGGGAGTGATAACAGGATAGAAGCCCGATTCAAAATCCCAGTTTTCGGTCAGAGTGATGGTCTTGGGTGTATCACTTTCAGCGCCGCTGTTTTCAGTTGTTTCGTTACTGCAAGCCGAAAGGCTGAGGCAGAGTATAGCTGCTGTTAAAGCCGCTGTAATTCTTTTGGTTTTCATAGTTGTCCTCCTGAAAATAAATTGTATAATCACGCATCTGCGTTATTACCGATTTCGGGCAGCATAGCCGCCGCAAGCATTTTTGAATATGAGTGAGTAAGGCAATCGGGCTTGCCGTTACATTTTGTATCCTCGACGATCCGGCCATCCTTCATTACAATGATACGGCTTGCCATATAAAGCGCAACATCCATATCGTGTGTGATAAACAGCATTGTACAGCCGTTTTCCTTATGTATTCTTTTGAGCAGGTCAAGAACACTCTTTCGCAGAATAACATCAAGACCGCTGATTGCTTCATCAAAAATAATGATTTCGGGATTCACCGCAAGCGCTCTTGCGATACATACTCTTTTCTGCTGACCGCCCGACAATTCGTGAGGCTTTCTTTTCAGAATATCTTCTGAAAGTTCCATTTGCCTTATTAACTCCGAAACACGCTTTTTCTCATCATTTCGGTTTATTCTGCATAGATTCCGTATCGGTTCTGCTATGCAGTTGTAGATGCTGAAATGAGGGTCGAGTGCACTTTTTCCATCCTGAAGTACAAGCTGAATCTTTTTGAACAATTCTTTTCGTTCTTCGCCGTTAGAATACGCTAACTCTACATCATTAAAAAAGACCTTTCCGCTTGTGGCAGGAATAAGTCCTGTAATAATCTGAGAAAGTGTGGATTTTCCGCTTCCCGACTCGCCGACTATAGCACAGAATTCACCGCCGTTTACCGTAAAGCTGACATCGTTCAGAGCGTTCAGCTTACTCTGTTTTTTGTCACGGGAAGAGTAGATTTTTGTGATGTTTTCGACAGTTAGTTTCATTTCGACACCTCCCTGATATTTGCAGTAAGAACGCTGGCTTCAATAAGACTTTTGGTATAGCTGTGCTTCGGTGCAGACAGAATTTCTGAGGCTTTACCTGTTTCAATGATTTCACCGTTGTTCATTATTATCATATCGCCGCCAAGCTGAACAGCCGCCGCAAAATCGTGCGTCACCATAAGCACCGCCGTTCCGTTTTCACGAAGCTGTCTGAAAGCTTCAATGGTTTCATTTCTGTGGACTACATCGAGTGCGGTTGTAGGCTCATCGGCAATGACAAGCTTTGCATTAACCATAAGCATCATTGCAATAAGCACACGTTGAAGCATACCGCCCGATAATTCAAAAGGGAAGCTATGATATACACGTTCAGCTTCATCAAGCCCGGCTCTTTTTAATGCTTCAAGTACAGATTTTTTTCTGTCAGGTTTCGGCATATTACTGTGAATAGCAAGTGTTTCAAGCATCTGTTTTCCGACTTTCATTGACGGGTCAAGAGCTGTCATAGGGTTTTGCGGAATAAAGGCTATCTCTCCGCCGTAAAGCTTTCTTTTCTCCCTTGTTGAAAGCTTCAGCAGGTCTGTACCATTGTAAAGGATACTGCCCGACACGCTGAATTTCTTCGGGTCAAGAAGTCCCATCATACAGTGACAGGTCATAGTTTTTCCACAGCCCGACTGACCGAGTATAATAAGAGAATTGCCTTTTTCAAGTGAAAAATCTATTTTTCTGACAACAGTATTCTTTTCCTTTTTTATAATAATTTCAAGCTGTTTGATTTCAATAAGTTTACTCATAATGTGTCCTCGCCTGACATAAGAATATCTCTCAATGCTTCACCGAAAAGGTTGAAGCCTGCTGCTGTCACAAGTATGCACACACCGGGATAGACAAGCATTTTGGGATGATTGTATATGCAGGAGCTTGCGTCCTTGAGCATTGCACCCCATTCGGAAGTTCCTGCAGGCAGACCAAGTCCGAGAAAGGCAAATGTTGAAATCATAAGAATTGTGGTTGCAATACTTGTTGTGATGAACACAATAAACTGCGGCATAATGTTCGGTATCAGATGACGGAACACAAGCTTCAATCTGCCGCATCCCGAAATTCTTGCCGCAAGAATGTAGTCCTTGCCCATTTCCACCTGTGCATAGGCTCTTACCATTCTGGTAAACCACGCCCACATACCAACTATAATTGCAATGACGATATTCACAAAGCCGTCGCCCAGCATTCCGATAATCGCAATACCCACAACAAGCTGAGGAAGCGAAATAAATATATCGCAGATAAAATCAAGAACGGTATTCATTGTCTTTCCTCCGCAGACGCTGAGCGTGCCGAGAAAAAGTCCGATTGCAGATAGTAAACCGAGTATAGGCAGGCTCACGCCCATAGAGTATCTTGCACCATAAAGCAGACGTGAAAGAACACAGCGTCCGAGAGCGTCATTTCCCATAGGATATTTTTCACTTGCCTTACCAAATTTCAGCATAATGTCAACCGCATCGGGGTCATTTGGCGCAAGAAGCGGTGCAAGTAATGCCGTGAGCAGTACAGCGGCTATGATAACAAGCCCGATAACCGCCTGCGGATTTTTCAGTATCTTATGTATCATTATGCTCACCTACCATCCACGGACAGAGAAATCTGTTTATAATGTCGCCGATAAAATTTGCAGTAATAAATACCACCGCAATGATTACTATGCAGGTTGCGGCGGAGGTTGAGTCAGCCGAAAGAACCGCACTTATCATATAGGAGCCTATACCCTCAATGGAAAATACCGCCTCCATTACAGCACTTCCTGCAATAAGTGTACCGAGATACTGACAGAACACAGTTACAATAGGCGGCAGAGCATTGCGGAAAACATGACAGAGGAGAATTCTTGTTGAAGAGAGTCCCCTTGCTTTTGCGTATCTCACATAGTCGCAGGACAACTCCGATAAAAGTGAGGAACGAAAAAGTCTTATAATTCCGCAGATTGTGGGTAACGAAAGTGCTAGCGAAGGAAGTATATATCCCTTTATTCCTGGCTCGGGAAGAACAGTAAACCAGTTCATCTGTACTGCAAGTACAATAAGAAGCATAAATCCAAGCCAGAAGGTCGGTATACACATTCCGAAAATAGTAACGCCTCTTGTAAGGTGGTCGAAAATGCTGTTTTTAAATCTTGCACACAGCAAAGCAAGCGGTATAGAAAGAATAACCGTCCATAAAAGCGACATTCCCACAAGAGCCGCTGTTATGGAAAAATACTCCGCTATATCCTCAGAAATCGGACGATAAGATGTGATCGACAATCCGAAATCACCTGTAAAAAATCCTGATATCCATCTGATATAACGTTCGGGCAGGCTTCCGTCAAGTCCCATTTCCACACGTACCTGTTCAATAAGCTCAGGAGTTGCATTCATATCTCCGTGTCTTGCGATTACTTCAGCAGGGTCCTTGCCCGAAAAGTTAATCAGCAGAAAACAAAGTACGCTTACTCCGATAATCACGGGAATAAATGATATTGCTCGTTTTATAATGTATCTTTTCATAATCCTCCTTTTAGTTAGCTTAAGCTAACTCACGCTTTTAGAAAAAAGCCTTTTCAGGCTGATAAGCAAAATGGGTATGAGCCTTAGAACTCATACCCATAAATTATACTATGAAAATTTCTTTTTTTCTACTCCAAATCAACTTTCTTTTGCTCCGTTTTTTCAGAGCAATTGCAGTTGCCGCATTGATTACAGATGTTTCGCTTGCGGTATTCCAGCGGACACTCATTCATCACTGCACGGAATGCCGAAGAAAATTTGCTTGCGTTGTCATATCCGATTTCCGAAGCAATTTCACCAATGTTCTTATCTGCTTCTGAAATGATAAGCTGAGCAGCATATTTCATTCGCTCACTTCTGATATAGCTTGCGGGAGTTGTTCCGTAAATGGATTTGAAACAGCATTGCAGGCTTGTTTTGGAAATGCCAAACATACAGCAAAGTTCATCAACAGTAATCTTTTTTGTAGGATTCTTAGAAAGATAGCTGTAAATTTCTTCGGTAGTCTTTGTAACAGCAGGCGAGAAATACTCAACAGGCTTTGTTTCTCCGATATGTGCGGAAATCAGTTCCAGAAGTTCAATCACCTTTGTGATTCTGAACGATTGACTTTTTTCTGCAAGTTCATTGTAAAAGCCTTCCGCTAAATGCCACACATCCGCCTTGTTCGCAAACAGTGTAACGGGGTCAGTAGTATTTTTTATCTTATCCGAGCAAAGCCAGGCTACGTCTGCCCATTTTGCGTTCTCCCGAATCCATTGGATAGCCTTTTCTATCTCTATGATTATAGTAAAGCCCTCGAAAATTCCTGTCGGGCATTGTGAGTCGGTTATCATTGACCTTCCGGGATCATTGATGACAATATCACCTTCACCGAGAAAATATACACTTCCGTTTTTCAGCGTTACCTGAAAACAACCTTCTCTGCAGTAATTCAGAGAAATAAAGCCCTCCATCGGTGCAACCTGTTGATAACAGCTTTTCATGCGCAGTGAGTTGTAGGAAAGTGTTATTCCCGAAAAGGTTTCAAGACAACGCATACTGCCTTCGCCAGTTTCATTTTTTATTACCATAACAGATGATTTATCTGTATCTACCTGTTCCTTGAAGGAATATCCCTGAAATGCAGGGTCACTCATTAAAATCATAAATTATTCCTCACATTAAATTAACAATGCCGACAAGTCCCATCATCGCAAGTCCCATACTTGGCATTATAATACCCGGCAAATCCTGAAACAGCTTTGGATTGATTTTTCTGAAGGTTATACCAATTATCATAAAAACAATAGAATTAAGCAGTACAAACCATTTCGGAACATCAAGGCAGTCTGTCAGAATTGCTATGACAGATGTAACACAAGGCACCATAAGTAATATGTATCCGAAGAAAAACGGGAATGCTATCGCCTTATAAAAGGTTTTCAGTACTCTGTCAACAAGCTCGGGGTGATTAGCTTCCATAAGCCTTTTATAAAGCAGAGGCTGAATACATAACGATGTATGTACAAGAATACCGCCAACTGTTCCTGCACAGCCGCATATTGCGGTAACATATCCGAGTGTTGTGTTTGTTTCGGATATCTGCATACCAAGTGAATATATTCCAAGCATAACAAGCATATCACCAAAGAATGCAAATATAATTGAAGTAATAAACCGCCAGTCAGCCATTTTAATCCAATTAGTATCTATATTTCCACCGGGACCTGTTTTCTGATTTCCTTTCCCCTTGAGGTCGAAAAGAATATCACCTATTGCACATAGTATTCCTCCTATAAGTCCTAAAACTGAAAATGTCATCAACATAATTATTCCTCCTGAATGCAGTTTATTACTACCTTTGTAATTATCGTTTCTTCCACGGAATACAACGGTTTACTTTATTTTTATATTCAATGTACTCATCACCGCAGACTTCTTTAAGCCACTTTTCCTCCGTATTTTTCACAAGTATCGTCATAAATCCCCAGTAAAAGAAAAAAAGAGGATAAAAATATACATTTCCCGAAATAAATAATGCACCAGTACAGAAAAACATAAATGCGGAGTAAATAGGATTTCTGACAATTCCGTAAACACCTGTTGTAACAAGCTTATTCTGCTTTATTCCGTTGTCAACCTTTGCTCGGAAAACTGCACCGTACCAAAGATATGCTCCAAAAATCATCAGCAATATTCCGATTGTCAGCGACGGAATTTTCAGCACAGAAATTATACCTGCTTCTGCAAAATCCTGTTGTCCGAGAATTACTGCGATAACTGTCAAAGCTATGCTTACACCGCCGTAAATCGGGCCTATTCCATACATCGGGAGATGGTCTTTGTTTTTCATAGTGTTGTCTCCATTCTTTAAGCGTGTTTACATTAAATACAACTTATTTTTTAACTGCACAAAAGTAAACCATTGAACCTCTTACATGAAAATTTGTTATGCGATAATTCTTTTTAAGGGTTTCTTTAAGACTTGTTATTGTATCAAACGGTGGTGTAAACCATCCTTTTCTGACTAGAATATTATTTACAAGAAAATCCGTTACTTTTGACTTACCCATGATATAAAAACATCCTATGAATTTACCACCTTTTTTTAATACACGATTTAACTCACAATATGACTTTTTCTTATCAGGAAATGCATGAAATCCATTCATACTAAGAACAATATCAAAACTTTCATCATCAAACTGTAAATTACCAACATCACCTTGAACAGCGGTTATATTTATTATATTGTTTTCAGTGAATTTTTTTGTTGCCTGTTCAAGCATATCAGTACTGTAATCAAGACATATTATATCTGCATTTTTCATTTTACTATATTTATGATAGGTGAAAATTGCAGTTCCTACAGGAACATCAAGAAGTCTGCCGTTAAATTCATCAGGAATATATTTCAGAACTTCTTTTGCAATTTCATTATCATCAACACCACTCCAGAATAATTTTATATAAAGCTTACACCACCATTTATTCTGTGTGAGTACATCATCATAAATATTTTTTGAGCTTTTATACGATTTCTTTATTTTATCTGACATTTATCTGCCCTCCATAAACTGTTGAGTTAGCGACATCTAACTATAATTTTATTGTAACTCTTTTTTTCTTTGTTGTCAATATATAAAATGAATTTCAACATAGCTAAAAGTAATGAGTCCGGTGCAGTACCGAACTCATTCACATATACTCCGATATTTTACTTCTTTACATTAAATGCGTCCATCTGAGGATAAACAGCACTTTCGCCGAGTTCTTCCTCGATTCTCAGAAGCTGATTATACTTAGCTACACGTTCACTTCTGCTTGGAGCACCTGTCTTAATCTGGCATGTATTAAGAGCAACAGCAAGGTCGGCAATTGTTGTATCCTCTGTTTCACCTGAACGATGAGAAGAAATTGCTGTATACCCTGCCTTATGTGCCATCTTGATTGCTTCAAGAGTTTCTGAAACAGAACCAATCTGATTAAGCTTGATTAAAATTGAGTTTCCACAGCCGTTTGCAATACCCTTTGAAAGTCTTTCTGTATTTGTAACAAACAGGTCGTCACCAACAAGCTGAACCTTATCACCAAGCTTTTCTGTAAGCTTCTTCCAGCCTTCCCAGTCTTCTTCGTCAAGAGCATCTTCAATAGAGATGATAGGATACTTTTCGCAAAGTGCTGCCCAATGTTCGATAAGTTCTTCAGAAGTAAATGTCTTACCTGACTTTGGCTGCTTGTAGAAACCAATTCCTTTTTCCTTGTCTTTCCATTCTGATGATGCCGCATCCATAGCAATCATAAAGTCCTTACCAGGTTCATATCCTGCTACCTTAACAGCTTCAAGAATTGTTTCGATTGTTTCATCATCGCTTGAAAGGTTCGGAGCAAATCCGCCTTCATCACCAACTGATGTAGCAAGACCTCTGTCCTTTAAAATCTTTGCAAGGTTATGGAACACTTCTGCACACCAGCGAAGTGCTTCCTTGAATGTAGGTGCACCGACAGGCATAATCATAAATTCCTGTGTGTCAACTGTATTTGTTGCATGAGCACCGCCGTTTAAAATATTCATCATAGGAACAGGAAGACGATTACCTGTAATTCCACCGAGGAACTTGTAAAGCGGCATATCCATTGCAGTTGCTGCCGCTCTTGCACATGCGATAGATACCGCAAGAATTGCATTTGCACCAAGCTTTGATTTATCCTTTGTACCGTCAGCATCAATCATTGCCCTGTCAACAGCATAAATATCAGCCGCATTCATGCCAACAAGTACATCATTAATAACAGTATTTACATTTTCAACTGCCTTTGAAACACCTTTACCGAGATAACGTGCCTTATCTCCGTCACGAAGCTCAAGTGCTTCAAATTCACCTGTTGACGCACCGCTTGGAGCTGTACCTCTGCCAACTGTTCCGTCAATAAGAATAACCTCTGCTTCAACAGTAGGATTTCCTCTTGAATCCATAATTTCTCTTCCGATAACCTTTTCAATTTCCAAATAAGCCATATTAAATTTCCTTTCGTTGCAGACACTTTATCCCGAAAGCGAAGTAGAAGAAACCTTCGGGATTACAACAGATTATATAACTGCTGAAAGGAGTCTGCTTGGTTTATTCGCATACAGTTAGCAGTTGCTAACTGTATGCATTATAACATATAGATATAATGTTTGTCAATACTTATTTTTTATAAGCTCTTCACTTTCTCCCAGAAAACAACAGGAACGCTTTGTTTTTTATGACTGCAACCCTTGCATTTTCTGCATCCTCCGCTGCATTTTGAAGAACCATTCATTATCGTTTTCTTCACATAACCAAGCTGTGCATAACGTTCAAGCTGAGCCTCAACCATTTCGGGGGAACTGTCCAATAAATCTGCAAGCTGTGCTGTGGAGAAGATTTCTTTGCTGTCAAGTGCATCAAGAAGTAAATTTTTCATAGACACCTCACATAAAGATATTTGCAATATGATATGTAACACCTGAGAGGATAAGTGCTGATACAATGTAATAAGCTGAAATTTTAATAGTCCATTTAAGTGAATGTGTTTCGTTGTAGGTTGAAGCGACTGCCACCATACAAGGAACATTGAAAGTTACTGCAACAATAAGTGCAAGACCCTCAGCTTTTGAAATTGCCGCTGCCATAATTTCGGTAATGCCTGCATCG
The DNA here is from genome assembly GCA_964621265.1 of uncultured Clostridium sp. Taxonomy (GTDB): domain Bacteria; phylum Bacillota; class Clostridia; order Oscillospirales; family Ruminococcaceae; genus Porcipelethomonas. The sequence continues at coordinate 11,244 of CAZULQ010000032.1, forward strand.
GCAGTAGTAATCTTTGTTGCCATATCAATAAGGGAACCATCACCTGTGAAAAGTACACTGAAAATTCCAAGAACACCTTCCTTTGAAATTGCAGACGCAATAAATGCCATAAAGGACTGCCAGCTTAAACCGAATATATTTGTAACAGGCTCAATAGCTTCTCCGATTTTCTGGAGCAGGGAAGTATCGCCTGAACCTGTTGAATATGATAACACCCAGAAAACCGTTGCAATTACAAATACTACTGTAAACGCTTTTTTGAAAGTATGCCACACATTGTTGAGTGCTGTACGGATAATGTCCTTCCAGCGTGGTTTATGGTAAGGAGGAAGCTCCATAATAAGACCTGTACGGTTTTCGGCAGGACTTAATTTTCTGCCGAAGATTTTTGCCGTAACAAACATATGCAGAAACATAAGTGCAAACAGGAATACTATTACAAGAACACTTCCGTTGCCGAAAAATGCTGCCGCAAGAGTAGGTATTACTGTAAATGTTGCGGCACAAGGAACTGCCCACGAAACAGCAATTGTAAGAAGCTTCTGCCCATGGTTATCAAGAACTCTTGCACCCGAAACGCCGCCCATTGTACAACCGAAACTCATAAGCAACGCCATTACCGATTTACCCTGTAAGCCAAGCTTGTTCATAATATTATCAAAAACATAGGAAATACGTGCCATATAGCCGACCTGTTCAATAAGACCGAACACAATATTAACCGCAAAAACAAAGCCAACCATTGCTATTACCCAGCCTATGGAGGTGAAAATAGTTGTATTAATAAAGCTTATCAGCCATTCAGGGCCACCTACTGCATTTACTGCATTTTCTACCAAAGAGTGCATAGGCGGAATAATTGCAAATCCTAATCCCATTATTGGTCCTGCAAGTAGCATTGAACCACAGAGTGCCGCAAGAATTATTCCGATAGCTATCCATTTGCCTTTTTTCTTGCTTATTGCTGCACGGTCAAACTTTGTCAGGATTTCCGATACTGTTTTTGTTTTTGCAACAGCACCGTCAAGGAGCGATGAAATCCATTCAAATTTACAATCGCTTGTAAAAAGACTGCCGTTTTTGGCTTTTTCAATAAAGGCATAAGTATCCTTTTTATTGCCAAGCATATCAGCAACTACCTTATCTCCATCCATAAGCTTTGCTGCAAGCCACTCAGGAGAATAATGTTCTGTGCCTTTTTGAGGAACAAGTGCGAGTGCCTCGTTGTAAAGTTCGTTTTTCTTATACAATTCAAGCAGGTTGTCTGCGTCAAGATATTTTGGATTTTTCAGCGCATTTTCAAAAGCCTTGCGAAGCTTGTCATACTCCTTAAGTTCAGGGGCAACAATGCCGACAACCGGAATTCCCAGCTTTTTTTCGAGAGCCTTCATATCAATTTTTCTACCCTTTTGTTCAGCAACATCAGTCATAGTAAACACAAGCATTGCGGGAGTGTTGATGCCTGCATAATCCGCAAGCATAAACAGACTTCGTTCAAGCTGGGAAGAGTCAGCAAGAACACACACAAGCTCTGCTTCTCCAGATGCAATATAATCACGGGTGACAACTTCCTCGTCGGAATTTGCGGAAAGGCTGTAAGAACCGGGAAGGTCTGCGATTGTGTAAGATGTTCCGTTGTAATTGAATGTGCCTTCTTTTTTCTCTACCGTCTTTCCGGGCCAGTTGCCCACATGCTGACGGGAGCCTGTAAGGTTGTTGAATATCGTGGATTTGCCTGAGTTAGGCTGTCCCAAAAGTGCAATTTTTCGTTCTGCCATTTATATTACCTCCACCATAATCTGATTGCTTTCTTCTCTGTTAAGGGCTATCATAGTATCTCTGCTGTAGACGAGAAGCGGACTTGGTTTTATGTTCTGAAGCATTTCCACAGTACAGCCTATGTTAAGTCCTATTGCTGTAATTCGCGTGAGATAACGCTTGTCACCATTTATGGCGGTGATTTTTGCCTTCTGCCCATCAGAAAGCTCGGTAAGTTTTTTCATAACATTGCTCCTTTAGTTAATGATTTAGGTTAGCGTTAACTAACCTTATATAACAGAAAAATTCCAGAGATAATTCCCTGAAATTTTCGTTTTCCTATTTGAATTTCAATACAGATTTCCATGCAGCTTCATAAAAATTGTAGGTAAATCGGATGCATTCTACCGCTTTTTCCTTGGACATATTGTGTCTGATTATCTCATACATACCTGTCATATACATAGACGCCGCAATATGATGCTGCTCGGGAGTAATCTCAGGACATTCGTAGCCTGTTTTTTTCAGCATATCTATCATATGAACAGAGGAGCTTTCCTCCATCTTTACGAGGATATCGAAAAAGTTTTCGTACTTTGTTCCATTTGAACAATCCACAAGCAATTTAAATTCGTCGAAATGTTCATAAACATAATCAAGAATATCATCTTCAAAGTCCGAATATCCGTTAGCTATATGGCTTTTTACATCATCCTCCGTCATCTCTTTCATATATTTGCCGCACATTTCGTAAAAATCATCAACAACAGGCTTTACAAGTGCTTCAAACATAGCTTCTTTGCTTTTATAATGACGATACACCCCGGCAGGAGTTATTCCAACCTGTTTGGCTATATTGTTGAGTGAGGCTTTCTCGAATCCCTTTTCAAGAAATTCGCGTCGCATACATTCATACAGTTTTTTATGAGTAGCTGTTTTATCCTTTGGCATAAGCACCTCTTTAAGTAAATAGCATTAGCTTATATAGTTAGCATAGCACAACTCAAACTATTTGTCAAGTATTAAGTGAAAAATATTTTCATAACTTTAAAACTGATTGGAGTATATTTAACAAATCGGAGTTGAAATTCGATTTGCTTTCTGATATAATAAAAAGCGGCTTTTGAAAAGCTGTTTTTTACGGCACGCAGTTAGTTATAACTAACCGATTTGAGGTGATTGACATAAATAATAAAGATGACGTCTGGGAGTTGTTTCATACGGCAAGTCTCGGCAGTAACGTCCGTGAGATTATACAAACGAACAGCTGTAAAATACTTCGTGTTGACGACGAGTCAGGCGAGGGAACAATGACAATGTACAGCGTTTTTGACGGTGTATATCTTATGTTCAACGATTTCCATATGAAACATTGTTACAGTGGATTTTCCTGTGATGAAAGTGTTTTGTGCATCGACCATTGTCGTGAAGGTCGGATTGAACACCGTACTGACAAGGATATGCTTTATTATATGGAAGCGGGGGATATGCGAATTGACAGGCGTGTTCACCATACAGGAAATATGAACTTTCCTTTGTGTCATTATCACGGTCTGACAATAGTTTTTCAGCTTGAAAAGGCGCAGAAAGCTTTTGAAGTGGAAATGCCGTCAGTTTCGGTTGATTTGAAGCTTATTGCGGAAAAGTTCGGCAATGGTGAAAAGCCTTTTGTTGTACGTAAAAATGAAACTGTGGAGCGTATTTTCTCCGACTTGTATAGTGTCCCCGCAGAAATCCGAACGGATTATTTCAAAATAAAAATAACTGAGCTTATTATTCAGCTTGGGGCGATAAAAGTTAAGGAGCAGAACGAAGAAAAGCCGTATTTTTATTCGGGGCAGATTGAAAAGATAAAGGCTATTCACGAGTTTATGGTTTCGGATTTGACGAAAATCTACACTCTCAACGAACTGTCAGAAAAATTTGATATCTCTTTGTCAACGCTGAAAAACTGCTTCAAGGGAGTATACGGAAGTCCCGTTTACAGCTATATGCGTGAGTACAGAATGAACTATGCTGCTTCACTTCTTGTGCAGGATTGTCATATAAAAGTAAATGAAGTTGCGGCACTTGTGGGGTATGACAATCCAAGTAAGTTTTCAGCGGCTTTTCGTAACACAATGGGTGTAACTCCATTGGAATACAGAAAAAGATTAGGTTAGGAGTGAATAGCTTGAAAAAAGAAAAACAACATTCGTCTTTCTCATGGATATGGGAATTTGCGGGCGAGCATAAGCCCGTTTACGCTTTAAGTGTCACCTTTGCGGTTTTGGGTGTAATTTGCAGTATTCTGCCGTACTTCTTGATGGGTGATATTGTGAAAAAGCTTCTTGACGGCTGCAGAGATATTGATGTATATGCAAAAAGCGTTATCATAATGGCTTTGCTTTGGGCAGGAAGATGTATTTTTCACAGCATTTCAACCTCACTTTCTCACAAAGCAACTTTCACGGTACTGGGAAATATCCGTAAGCGCTGCTGTGAAAAATTAAGCAGAGTACCGCTTGGGTATGTACTTGATACGCCGTCAGGTTCGCTAAAAAATATTATGGTTGAGCGTGTTGATACCATTGAAACAACAATGGCTCATATTATCCCTGAGTTTACGTCAAACCTGCTTGTGCCTTTAGGTTTACTTGTGTATCTTTTTGTACTTGACTGGAGAATGGCACTGGCTTCTCTTGTGACAATTCCAATTGGTCTGCTGTGCTTCGGTGGTATGATGAAAGATTACGAAGTCAATTATCAGAACGCTATAAACAAGACAAAGGCACTCAATGATACTGCGGTTGAATATATCGGCGGTATCGAGGTTATCAAGGCTTTCGGTAAGGCGCAAAGCTCCTATGAGAAATTTGTTGTTGCCGCAAAGGAGGGCGCCAACTGCTACATAGAATGGATGAGAGGGTGCAATCTTTATTTTAACATCGCACTTGCAATTTTCCCTGCAACAATGCTCTCGATTCTGCCCATAGGCGGTCTGCTTTACAAAGGCGGCTCACTTGAAGCAGATGTATTTGTTCAGGTTATAATTCTTTCCGTTGGTCTTATCGCTTCGCTTATGTCGGTAATGAGCTATAAAGACGACCTTGCAAGGCTCGGCACGATTATCGGTGAGGTTACGGGAATTATTTCACAGGATGAATTATCTCGTCCCGAAAAGACAAAGGCACATCCGAAAAATTACGGTATCACTCTTAACAATGTGAAATTTGGTTATCACGAAAAGGAAGTACTTCACGGCATAAATATGCAGATTGAGGAAGGCACTGTAAACGCCTTTGTAGGTCCGTCGGGAAGCGGCAAATCCACTATTGCAAAGCTTATTGCTTCGCTGTGGGATGTGAAAAGGGGAAACATAAAAATCGGAGGCACTGATATCCGTGAAATAAGCTCTGAGGATTATAATAAAATGATTGCCTATGTGTCACAGGATAATTTCCTTTTTGATACGACAGTTATGGAAAATATCCGCATGGGCAGACAGGGTGCAACAGATGACGAGGTTGTCGAAGCAGCGAGAAAGTGCGGCTGTCACGATTTTATTATGCAGCTTGAAAATGGTTATGACACCGTAGTCGGTGGTGCAGGCGGACATCTTTCGGGTGGCGAAAGACAGCGTATCTCTATTGCAAGAGCAATGCTTAAAAATGCGCCGATTGTAATTCTTGACGAGGCGACAGCTTACACCGACCCCGAAAACGAAGCACTTATTCAATCTTCCGTTGCAAGGCTTGTCAAGGGCAAAACTCTGATTGTTATTGCTCACAGGCTTTCAACAATTACCAACAGCGACAGGATTTTTGTTATTGAAAACGGCAAGGTGAATTCGAGCGGTACACATGATGAACTGCTCCGTCAGAATGGACTTTATGCCCAAATGTGGAATGCACACATTTCTGTCAAGGATACGGTTGGAGGTGTGAAAAATGATTAAGGCACTAAAAAGATTTTTCGCTTTCTGCCGAAAAGACAACAGAAAGAAGTTTTATAAGTCTATCATTCATGGTGTTGTAAAAGCAGTTTTCGAGGCAATGAAAATCCCTGCAATCGCTCTTATGATGAGTGGTGTACTTAACCGAAATGTTACAATGTCCCACATTCTCGGAAGTCTGGGAATAATGCTTGTAAGTGTTGCGGGCAACGCACTTATCAGCTACAAATCTGTTATGCTTCAATGTGAGGCGGGCTACGGTACCTGTGCTGACAAGCGAATTGAAATTGCCGAGCACCTGAAATATCTTCCTATGGGTTACTTCAATAAAAACAGCCTTGGCTACATAACCTCTGTTGCCACAAATACAATGGAGGCTCTTGCAGACGTTGCAACAAGAGTTGTAATGCTCGTAACTCAGGGAATTCTTACCACAGCTTTTGTTGTACTGATGATTTGCTTTTTCGATATTCGTATCGGGTTTGTTTCCATTGCGGGAATTATTCTCTACTTTATCGCAAACAGTTTTCTTCAGAAGCGTGGTCAGATTATGGCACCAATTAAAGATAACTCCGACAGCAGACTTGTTGCAAAAATACTTGAATATCTTCACGGCATTTCTGAGGTGAGAGCATATAATCTGACAGGTGAAAAAAGCAAGGAGCTTAACGAGGCAATCCGTGATAACAGCAAGGTCTGCACGGATATGGAATTTAAATTTATACCGCTGATGTTCTTGCAGAATATTATAATCAAACTTCTCGGCACGCTTATCGCTTTTCTTTCGGTATATTTCTACCTTAATGGTACAATGGAACTTCTGAATGCAGTGGTAATGGTGATTGCTTCGTTTATTCTCTTTTCTGCACTTGATACCGCTGGAAACTACTCTGCACTTTTAAGAACTGTTGACCATGCTGTTGTAAAGGCACAAAATATTCTTGACCTGCCCGAAATGGATATTGACGGAAAGGATATCACACCGAAAAAATATGACATTACTCTTGAAAATGTGGACTTCTCTTACGAAAACAGGAAGATTATCGACAACATTTCTCTGCATATTCCTGAAAAGACAACTACTGCAATCGTAGGTCCTTCGGGCGGCGGCAAAACTACTCTCTGTCACCTGATTTCACGTTTCTGGGACGTTGACAGCGGCCGTATACTTTTCGGAGATACAGACGTCAGAGAATACAGCATGGACAGTCTGATGAAGAATTTCAGCTTCGTGTTTCAGAATGTCTATCTTTTCAGCGACACTATTGCAAATAATATCCGTTTCGGTCAGCCTGAAGCGTCTATGGAAAAAGTTATCGAGGCTGCGAAAAAGGCTTGCTGTCACGATTTTATTATGAGTCTGCCAGACGGCTATGATACCGTAATCGGTGAAGGCGGTGCTTCTCTTTCGGGCGGTGAGAAACAGCGTATTTCCATTGCGAGAGCAATATTGAAAAATGCTCCCGTTATAATTCTTGACGAGGCAACTGCAAATGTTGACCCCGAAAACGAAAAAGAGCTTGTAACGGCAATTGAAGCACTCACAAAGGAGAAAACAATTCTTATGATTGCTCATCGATTAAAAACCGTCCGCAACGCTGACAACATCATCGTTGTTGACAAGGGCAGAATTGCCGAGCAGGGTACGCATGAACAGCTTATGAAAACGGACGGCATTTACAAGTCCTTTGTTCAGTCGAGGAAAAATGCTATCGGCTGGAAAATATAAGAAAGAGGTTATTTATTATGAAAAATGAAAACAAGATTAAAGGTAAAGACTTAATTAACATTGGTATATATGCGGCGATTTACTGCGTAATTATGACCTGTATTGCAATGTTTGGCTACATTCCGATTATGATGCCTATGCTTTCTGTGCTTTGCCCGCTTATTGGCGGTATTCCGATGATGCTTTTCTACACAAAGACAAAGAAATTTGGTATGATTACAATTATGGAAATAATTATTGGAGTTTATCTTTGCGTTACGGGCATGGGTGTATGGCCGATTGTATTCAGCGTTGTATTCGGATTCCTCGCTGACCTTGTTGCAAAAAGCGGAGAATACAAAAGCTCTGTAAAAACAGTGCTCAGCTATGGTGTAATGTGTCTTATGATATTCGGTAACTATCTGCCGCTTTTCATCGACCGTGAGGGTTATTTTGCACAGCGAGAAAAATTCGGTCAGGAATATGTTGATACATTGGGCAGTATTATGCAGAACTGGATGATTCCTGTTCTTATCATTGCATCATTCGTGTTTGGCGTACTTGGTGCACTCCTCGGCAAGGCACTTCTTAAAAAGCACTTTATCAAGGCAGGTATTGTTTAATGGGACGCAGTGTTTTACAGGCAAGCGTTACAAACAGAGGACTTGTGCTTGACCCGAGAACGAAAATTCTTATGCTTTTAAATATGGCGATTTTTGTTCTCGGTTCAGCAGGGGGCGGGAGAGTTCAGGCTCTTACGCCCTTGTTCTGTGCTATGCCTGCAGTACTTTTGCTTTCAGCAAAAAAGTGGAAAACAGCAATTACATATATAATTCTTTTCGGTGTTTCATATTCGGTGTATGCATTTTTCGGTGATATGACAACGGGTTTTCTTCATTACTTTCTCCTTGGCTGCAGCGGCATTCTTGCAAGATTTCTTCCAAGCATTATGATGGGCGGTTACCTTGTCTCCACAACAACAGTGAGTGAATTTACAGCGGCAATGCTTAGAATGAAACTGAGTGAGAAAATTATAATTCCGCTTTCGGTAATGTTCCGATTTTTTCCTACTGTTTTCGATGAAGCCGCTTCAATCAATGCGGCTATGAAAATGCGAGGAATACACCTTGGCGGAAGAAATGCAGGAAAAATTTTAGAGTATCGAATTGTACCGCTTATGACCTGTTGTGTGAAAATCGGAGAGGAGCTTTCAGCGGCGGCTCTTACAAGAGGACTTGGCGGAGAGGTTCGTCGTACAAATATCTGCAACATTGGTTTTAAAGTGCAGGACTGTATTTTTATACTGTTGAGCCTTGTGCCATATGTGCTGTGGATACTTGATATTGCGGGAATATAACAGGAGGACACTATGATTGAAATAAAAAATGTGAGCTTTCGTCACGAAAATGCTGACGAAGTCTCAATTCACGATATATCTCTGAAAATTCCCGATGGACAGTGTGTGCTTCTCTGCGGCGAATCCGGAAGCGGTAAAACCACAATTACAAGGCTTGTCAACGGTCTTATTCCTCACTATTATGAGGGTGAAATGCAGGGAGAGGTAATCGTGAATGGTCTGAACGTTACAAAGTCAGAGCTTTATGAAACAGCTAAAAAAGTTGGGAGTGTGTTCCAAAATCCGAGAAGCCAGTTCTTCTGCGTTGATACAACGAGTGAGCTTGCTTTCGGTTGTGAAAATATGGGGATGCCCGAAGCTGAGATTCTTAACCGAGTTGACAAGGTTTCGTCGGAAATGAAAATCAAATCTCTTCTTGGACGTAATATTTTTGAGCTGTCGGGCGGGGAAAAGCAGAAGATTGCCTGCGGTTCTGTTTCGGCACTTTATCCCGAAATTATGGTGCTTGATGAGCCTACCTCAAACCTTGATTTGAACGCTATCGAGGAGCTTAAGGAAACTGTGATGAGATGGAAACACGGCGGCAAGACAATCGTTATTGCAGAGCATCGTCTTTACTGGCTCCGTGAAATATGTGACAGAGTGATATGTATGCAGAACGGTAAAATCGCTTTTGATATGACGATGGAGAATTTTGCGGCACTTACTGAAGAAGAAAGGAACGCTTACGGTTTAAGACCATTTATCCGTGAAAAGAAAATCTGTACTGTGGAAAATTTCAGCGGAACGGATTTTATGACACTATGTAATTTTAAATTTTCTTATGATAAAGACGAAGTGCTTAATATTCCAAGACTTGAAATTCCAGTAGGAAGTATTGTCGCCATTACAGGAAACAATGGTGCGGGAAAGTCTACCTTTTCACGCTGTCTGTGCGGACTTGAAAGGAAATTCAAGGGTACTGTAACGCTTAATGGAGAAACGCTGAAATCTAAGCAGCTTTTGAAGAAGTGTTATATGGTAATGCAGGATGTAAATCATCAGCTTTTCTGTGAAACTGTTGAGGAAGAAGTGAAGCTTGGAATGAAGGAAGAAAATGCAGGAGAAGTTCAGAAAATTCTTGCAGAACTTGATTTAAGTGGTTTTGCACAACGTCACCCTATAAGCCTTTCGGGCGGACAGAAGCAACGCACGGCGATTGCTTCTGCAATGCTTTCCGATAAGGAAATATTGCTCTTTGATGAGCCTACAAGTGGACTTGATTTTCGGCATATGGAGCAGACAGCAGAGCTGTTATCCTCACTAAAAAACAGAAAAACAGTTTTTGTTGTCACTCACGACCCTGAGCTGATTTCAAGGTGCTGTACGCATATTTTAAGACTTGAAAATGGTGAAATTAATAGATTTGCTTCACAATGATTATGTGACTTTCAGAGTGTGATAATCGCTTTCAGTTGATGTCAAGCTTTTAATACAACTAACAAACGATGCAATAAATGGCGTAAATGCGCTGCTTCAATATATCAAAGAAAACTGATATAGAATCAATCGTTCGAAACACAACAAAGCGTTATATATAAGTATAATAATACAAAAGATTTAGATGAGATAATCAACTATGCTAGTGAAAATAACATTCCCATTGCAACTTTCTCGCAGGCAAATCAAGATAGACGAGAAGAATTTGATAAAAGCGAAAAACTCGCTTTACTCGATTAAGTCGGGATGATTGAGTCAATCCCGAATTCTGTGTAAACGTAAAATAGTGCAAATAAAGAAGTATAT
>CAZULQ010000033.1:0-21235 GCA_964621265.1 uncultured Clostridium sp.
AATGTAAAAAAAGTTTTGTAAATATCTTGATTTTTTTTATATGTTAGGTTATAATATGAATAAATTAAATATCGAAACAACAATTTTTTCGGAGCAAAAAACAAATGCAAAAATCCAAAAGCAAATATTTCGTACTGTTTTCACCTCTGATTATAATCATTATGCTGTGCGGAGTCTATGCTTTTAACGGTATTTTTCCATTCGGAAACAAATCAGTTGCATGGTGTGACTTAAATCAGCAGACCATTCCGCTTATGATGGACTTAAAAGACATTCTCAGCGGCAATTCCGATTTGTTTTACAGCACCGCAAACGGCGGTGGTATGAATTTCTGGGGTGTGTTTCTGTTTTTTCTTGCAAGCCCTCTCTATCTGCTTGTGGTATTCGTTGAAAAACAGGACATCAGTCTTTTTGTAAACTTTCTTGTTATACTGAAGCTTGCCCTGTGCGGTCTGACAGCTTCGCTGTATTTCAGTGTGAGATTCAGAAAACTTAAAAAAACTTATGTTGTTTTCTTCGGTATTGTTTATGCACTTTGTAATTTCGGGCTTATGTACTATCAGACTCTTGTCTGGCTTGATATAATGTACATGTTTCCGCTTTTACTGCTTTCAGTTGACAGACTTTGCATAAACAAAAAGCCGGGGTTATATATTATTGTTCTTTCCGCAACTGTGATTATAAATTACTATCTTTCTCTCATGACAGTAATTTATCTTATAATCTCAGTTCCTCTTTATATAACAATGAAGTGTCCGAAACAAGGCAGAAGGACAGTTTCATTCATGTTTATCGCTTCATCACTTGCCTGTGCGCTTATAACAGCGCCTGTGTGGCTGTGTTCTCTAATACAGGTCGGCAGCTCGGCAAGAAGCATAAATAATCTTGAAATTTTTATTTTCACTCCTCTGATGCATTCGCTGAAGGATAAGCTTTGCGTAATCGGAGGAACGGCGTTTTTATTTGTAATGCTGATTCCGCTTCTCGGCTCTGAGCTTACAAAAAAGAAAAATCTGCGCTGTAATCTTATAATTCTGATAACGCTCATAGTCCCTGTTTTTCTTGACCCGGTCAACAAAATATGGCATGGCGGCGGATATCAGAGTTTTCCTTTAAGATTCGGTTATATGATTGTTTTTACTCTCCTGCTGATTGCGGCAGAGGTAATACAGTCATTTCCTGAAAGCCGTAAAAATATCCCAGTTTACAGCGTTATATCATTCTCATTTGCGGGAATATTACTGGCAGCAGTAATTTTTGTTGTATTAAAGCAGAAATCAAAATTGCTTTCATATGTAAAGTCGCTGACTGTTTCTGCTGATTTTTTCAATACAATATTCGGAATTTTCCTTTTTGCATTTTCCGCATATATGCTTTTTCTTATTTTTCACAGAAAAAAGCTTATATGCAGTAATACATTCTTTATTCTTGTATGCACTGTTTTTGTGACAGAATTTATCATGGGCAGTACTGTCTTTATCGGGTTTTCTTCCTCGGAAAACAGGATTATGAAGCAGACTGCGGCAATTGAGAATCTGATTCCAAAGCAGGGCTATTACAGGGTTAAAACAGAGAAAAAGTATACACATGTAAATCTCATAGGCGGTGCCGGCTATAATTCATATTCGCATTATACTTCGCTCACTCCTGAGGATTACATGTTCGCAATGAAAAAGCTCGGCTACTCATCATACTGGATGGAAGTAGGCTCTTCGGGCGGAACTGTCATGACTGACGCTCTGCTGGGCAACAGATATTCTGTCGGCACAAAATATGATTTCGGCACTTATCAGAACATAAAGGCTGAAACTGATTTGTTTGCAATAGCCGAAAACAGATACTGTGTTCCAGCTGGAATTATCAGCAACATTCCTCCGGAAAAAGCAGAAAGCCTTGAGCTTCATGACAGATTAAGCGTGCAGCGTCAGGTTGCAGACCATTTCTTCGGAAATGATGATATGATTGAAAGCTATGACTATGAATTTATCATTGATGGCAGATATGAGTACAAGGATGATATTTATTCAATCACAGCCACAGAACCTGAAATTTCAAACTGCAAGCTTATGTACACTCTTGACATAAAAGGTCATAAGGTTTTATATCTTGACCTTTTTGATAAACTGAGCAATAATGTCACAGAACCGATTTACGACTCAGTAAAGGTTATTGTTGACGGTGTTGTACTCGAACAGAGTTATCCGCACAAAATCTCAAACGGCTTTTTGAAGCTTGGTGAGTTTGAGAATGAGAACGTTGAAATCATCATCACTTTATTAAAAGACGTGTCAGTCAGCTCTTTCGGTGTTTTCGGGATTGACCTTGACATGCTTGAAGATGAACTGGATAAACTGAAAACAACAGAGCCACAGGTTGACGGGAATGTGATTACTGTCAGCTGTGTGGCAGACAAAAACGAATATCTCTATCTTGCCGTTCCATGGGACAGCGGTTTTGACGCTTATCTGAACGGCAGAAAAACGACGTTATATAAAGTTAATGCCAGCTTTTGTGCAATAAAAACTGATGAGGGACAAAATGATATTGAACTCATTTTTGTACCAAAAGGGTTTGAAATTTCAATCGTCCTTATGCTGCTTGGCATTGCCTGTGCAGTATGCATTATAAAATGCAGGAGTATTTTCAGACTGAAAATACCGGGACGGGTTTCACTGATACTCTGCAAGAGCGCTTTTGTATCAGTACTGATTTTAATTTACATCATTCCGCTTATTATATATTTTGCGGGAGTGGTGATAAGATTCGGAGTGTGATTAACTTTTGTCGTCAGCAATATTAAATCAGGCAGTTATTATGCTGCTGCTTATTCTAACGGGAACAGGCTGTTATAAATCAGGAATCATTTCCGAAAACGGCTCAAAGGAACTTTCAAAGTTCGTGCTCACAATTGTAAATCCCGTAGTTATTTTCACTGCTTATCAGATGGAATTCAGGGCTGAACTTATAAAAGGATTTATAAGTGCCGTCATTCTTTCTGTTGTTGCATATATTATAGCAATTCTGGTTTCCTATATTGTCATAAGGAAAAAAGATGGCAGAGAAACGGAAATTGAACGTTTTTCATGTATCTATTCAAATTGTGCCTTTATGGGAATTCCTTTGGTACAGTCAATAATGGGAGATGAGGGGGTGTTCTATCTTACCGCATTTGTGACTGTATTCAATATCCTTGTATGGACTCATGGCGTAATCATGATTTCAGGCGTCAGAAGCTTTAAATCAGCCGTCAAGGCTGTTACATCGCCGTCAATTATTGCTGTTGCGGCAGGTCTTGTATGCTTTGGACTGAAACTCAGACTTCCGTCACTTGTTTCGGATACTCTCGGCTTTATCGGTGCTATGAATACACCGCTTGCCATGATTGTATCAGGAGCTACCATAGCAAGAACCGACATTCTAAAGGCTCTTAAGAATCCGAGAATTTATTATGTCACATTAATCACTCTTATTGTCATACCTCTCCTGACAACAGGAGTGTTCAGACTCATTCCTGCGAATGAATCACCGGAGCTTGCGGTTTTGATTGCAATGTCCGCTCCCGCCGCTGCTATCTGCACTATGCAGTGTCTGAACTACGGCAAAAACTCTCTCTATTCTTCAGAGATTTTTGCTGTTACAACATTGGTGTCTACTTTAACCATGCCACTTATTGTATATCTCTACAAAATATAATTTTATTTAAGAAAGGTAAAAAATACTATGGAATACCAGGGAATAAGTAAACTCGACTTAAAAAGAAGAAACAGAATGCAGATTTTAAAGGTTATCAGAGAAAACGGACCAATCTCAAGAGTTGATATTGCAAGTGCTCTTGAAATCACAAGAGCAGCTGTTACAATTATTACAAACGAAATGATTGAAGAAGGAGTTCTTTATGAAGTAGGTGAAGCACCTGTTTCACTCGACAATCTCCAGAAGGGCAGAAGAAAAATCCTTATCGACATCAATCCGAATTATAAGTTCGCATTAGGTGTCTCAATCACTGAAGTCGGTATCAGCATAGGACTTTCAAACCTTAACAACGATATTCTTGATAAGAGCAGCATGAGCAATGCGGCAAACGCAAGCTATGAAGAAATTATTGATTATATCGTTGACGAAGCAAATCGTATGCTCCGCAACAGCTGTCTTGAACCATCAAAGATTTTAGGTCTTGGTATCAGCGTTCAGCCTGAGCTCTGCACTAAAATGAAGGTTTATTTCAAGGACGGAAAGCTCGATTTCTCAAATCTTATCGAAACCTTCAACGGCAGAATTGATGTTCCTGTAACATGCATGAACGCAATCAGTGCAATGGCTCTTGCAAATCAGGTGAAAAATCTTGAAGAAAGATTCGGAAACTATATCTTTATTAAATTCGGCAGAAACATACATATGTCCGTACTTCTTGAAAATGAAGTTATGCATGAATATGTAAATCACACAAATCAGATTGAACGTGCAATCTGTAAGCGTCACGGAAAAAAGCTTGCAGGTTATCCTGACGGCTCCGTAAAGGCTGAGCTTACACGTGATGCAATTGTTGAAAAATACGCTGCAGTAATGTCAAAGGAAGAAACTCCTGTATTCTGGGCTGCAACAGAGGGCAAGCCTGAAAACATCAATTATAAGACTATTACAATGTCATTCTCAAAGGGCGAAACAAAAATTATTGAAGTTTTAAACGGAGTTTTTGAACAGATGGCAACTCTTCTCAACAACTTCTCAACCATCTTTTTCGCAAGACATATTGTTCTTCACGGACATTTCATGAGTGAACAGATTTTTGAATATTTCAAAAAGTTCGTTGCTGAATTCTGCGGAGAAGATATTGCAAAGAAGCTTCACCTGAGCAGAACAGAAAATACTCTTGAATTCACAAGCGGCTGCGCACTCTCAATTTATGAATACTTCTACAAAAAGGGCGGCATTATCTGATATTCCATATAAATAAAATTAAAGGCGGTTATTAAACCGCCTTTTTATGTTTGTAGCCTTAAAAATATAAGGGCACTCTTATGAGTGCCCCTGAATTTTACTTATTTATTCTTTTCAAACCGCTTTTCCGGCTTTGAATAGAGATAGCCCTGAGAAAAATGAATTCCATTTTTCTCAATAATATCCTGAATATTTATATTTTCAACAAACTCTGCAATAATTTCCTTGGAATGTCTCTTGGACCAGTCAGAAATCATTTCCAGAAATTCCTTGGCATAAACATCACAGGTGATATTCTTGATAATTTCGCCGTCAATTTTTATGTAATCGGACGGAATCTTAAAAATGTGTACAATATTTGAAAATCCGCTTCCAAAATCGTCTATCGCAATTTTTCCGCCTGCGTCATGAATCTTTTCGACAAACTCGAAGATAATCTGATAATCTTCAATTTCCTCAGTTTCAGTAAGCTCGAAAATAAAGTGCTCAGGATGTGGCGCAGATTTCAAAAACTCCAGAATTGAATGCACAATCTTGTAATTATAAATATCGCTGATATTCATATTGATTGTTACATTCTCATCTCTGTCACGGAAAATTGACATTACCTTATTTATCATAATTTCGGAAATATCAGCATAATAGCCGTATTCCTTGGCAATATCCATGAAGTGATACGGAGTATAGACATTACCATCCATATCCTCGATTCTCATAAGCGATTCATACATCTGGATTTCACCGGTCACATTATCCCTGATACCCTGGAAATAAGGTATAACGAGGTCATTTGAAATTGCATTGTTTAGAATCACAATCATCTTCATTTTCTGAGCATTGAATTTTTCAAGACCCATGTCAGGTGTATAGGTCATGAAACAGGTTTTCTTGGCTCTCATTCTTGCAAGAGTAAGCTCAGCCTTTTTAATAAGGTTTTCTTCTCTCATTACAATCGAGAATTCGCTGACAGGAACATAGCTTGAAAATTTGAATTCAAGCAGAACTGTCTGGAGGTCCTGCATTTTATCAATAAATGCGGACTCAGTAACCTTATCATTTCCTGTTACCACAAGATAGGTATCCTTATAGACATAGAATCTGTAATTATCGTCGTTTATATGCTCAATTATCTTCTTATAAAAGCGATTGAGGTAAAGGAAAAATTTCGACTCACTCATGAAAGCCTTTATCAGACTCTCATTTTTTATTGTAATCATACAAACCTTGTCAAACATACCTTTGTTATAGTCAAAGATATACTTTGTCAGGTTTTCAAGTCCTGTTTCAGTATCAATAAACAGCTTCTTTTCAATCTCATGATGTCTCGCAATGCCGCTGTCGGTTTCAGCATGTGAAACAAGGTAATCAAGAATTTTTTCCTGGCTGTTCACAAGCTCATTTGCGTGGTCACGCAACACATCAATATCAACCTTGGAATAGCTGTTGTTTTCAGCAAGCGAAGCGATTGCAAATGTATAACAGCAATAGCAGTTGAAGTTTTCGATATTTCCGAATTCACCTGCAACAAGTGCGCCGCAGAGATTTGTCTTTGCAAATGGCATAAGCTCCCACTTTGCACAGTTATTGAAAATCTCCTGACGTGATACACAGCTATAACCAATTAAAACTTCAGACGGATTTCTGTTGATATTCTCACACACAGTTTCGCATACATCAACGTTTTTCTGAATGCTTGAATATGCTATTCTGAAAACATCTCCTGCCTTTGCCTCACTCGGAGTATACATAATCGGTTCAGGCTCATTAAGGAAAACGGTGCAGCCTTCAGTCTGTGATGAATAGCTGATTGCCCAAGGAACATTGCCTCTCTCAGGATTTACAATCGGGAACAGATTTGTTATCTGCGAAGCATCCTCTTCCTCGGAAAACTTTATACCGAGCATATCCTGATACCAGTCAACAGCATTCTTGCCGTCAATTGACCTTATGATACATCCATCAGATTCTGTAATTGTATGAAGGTCGCCGACAGGCTCGGTTACATAGATTACATTACTGTAAACAGAAAGTCTTTTCGATGATATGCTTGCACAAACGATTGAATTTCTGTAAACACCCGATTCATTGAAGGCAAAGCTTTCAAATCTTGTCATGTCAACAAGAGGAACCTGCGGAGTATTTGCAATACCACCTATCATCTTGACATGAGGACAGAATTTATTGATTCCTTCAACAAATCCATCAACCTTTTCAAACGGATGTGCTGCAAAAGCAATCATAAATTTAGAATTTTCATTTAATATATCTGATGCTATGACTTCAGCAAGGATTTTTCCGTTAACATCATGTCCGTTACCGTCATCAATCATACATGTCGTTGTTGAAACTTCCGACGCTTCAAAGCTGATAATCGACACAAGGCATGCGTCGGTAATGATTTCACCTTTATAAATTACACCGGATGTACTGCTGCCTATAACTTTGGATTTTGGCAGGTAGGCAAGGATTTTTTCTACAAATGGCATAATTGTTTCAGCAGTATGAATGCAAGTATGAATTCTTATCAAGTATTCAGCTTCCTCCTGCAGCTCATTTGCACGGATGATTTCCTCAAGCTGGCTGTCGGAAGAATATATAAACCCAATATTTTTCATAATATTCTCCTTCTGCCGGTTAAAATAATACGGCTGATTTAGTAATTTGTTTCTTCCTTAAATAATTATATCTTCTTCATTGTATAGTTTCTTATCATACTTTCATTGTCATTATACCACATTTTGTATAGTTTGTCCAGTTTTATTCACTTGTACCATTCATTTTTGTTATGTTGCACAGTATACAATATATCAAAATAGTGAAAATCACTTATTTTCGGGTGGATTTATGCCGATTTTACAGCTATTTGTTGAAACACATCGCATGTCATTGACTAATCTAAAAAAAAGTAGTAAAATAATAAACGTTGTTTTAAAAAAGTATTATAAAAGTAAGGTGTAGAAAAATGATAATCAAGGATTATGGCAGTATCCTGAGACGAGAATTCAAGGGATACAACGGAAAAAGATTCGGAAAGGACCTTCTTGCAGGTATTACAGTTTCTGCGGTTGCGCTTCCTCTTGCACTTGCATTCGGCGTAAGCTCAGGCGCAAGTCCTGCCGCAGGTCTTATAACAGCAATTCTTGCAGGTCTTGTAATCGGCGGATTCTCGGGCGCTTCATATCAGATAAGCGGTCCGACAGGTGCCATGACTGCAATTTTAGTCTCACTCGTTTCACAGCACGGAATCCAGGGCGTATTTTTAGCAAGCTTTATAGCCGGTATAATTCTGCTTATTGCGGGGCTATTCAAGCTCGGAGGGCTTGTTTCCTATCTGCCTATGCCCGTAATTACTGGATTTACAAGCGGTATCGCTATAATTATCGCATTCGGACAGATAAACAATCTTACAGGACTTACATGTGAAGGACTTTCAACAATCGAAAAGGTCAAAAGCTATTTCACACTTGAGCAGAATTTCAATCTGACATCGTTCATAATCGGTGCGGCTGTAATACTGTTCATGTTCATCTATCCTAAAAAGCTTAATCAGTACTGCCCGTCTTCACTCATATCAATCATTCTTGCAACAACGGCAGTTGTGATTTTCGGAATTGAAACACCATCAGTCGGAGAAATTCCAAAGACAGTTTTCTTAGATGACAGACTCTCATTCTCAGGAATTTCACTCTCAGAAATATACGATTTCATCATGCCTGCGATTTCTATTGCAGCACTCGGTCTTATTGAATCACTTCTCTGCGGCGCTTCGGCAGGCCGTATGAAAAATGAAAAGCTTAACGCTGACGTTGAGCTTGTGGCACAGGGTCTCGGTAATATGATTATCCCGCTTTTCGGCGGCGTTCCTGCCACAGCGGCTATCGCCAGAACAAGCGTTGCCATTAAATCAGGCGGTCAGACAAGAATGGTTTCAGTCATTCATGCCGCAGTACTGCTCCTTTCAATGTTTGCGCTCGGCGGTGTTATGTCAAAAATTCCGCTTTCAGCACTCGCAGGTGTACTCATTGTTACAGCATGGAGAATGAACGAATGGTCTGCAATCAAATCAATCTTCAGCAAGAAAATCAAGACTGCAATTTTCCAGTTCCTTATCACGATGGTTGCAACCGTTATCTTCGACCTCACAATTGCAATTGTAATCGGCGTACTCTTCTCAGTTGTTATGTTTATCGTAAAGGTTTCAGACATGCAGGTTACAGTTGCTGAAATTGACACAGAAAAGCTTGATGAGCGTCATGCTGACCCTGAAAAGCTTAAGTACACATGCGTTGTATACATCTCAGGTCCGCTTTATTTCGGCACATGCTCAAAGCTTGAAGAAAAAATCACTGCTCTCGGTGAAAACTACAACGTTATCTTCTCGATGAGAGGCGTGACAATTGCGGATATTTCCGGTATTGAAGCACTAAAGGACTACTGTGAAAAGACAGTTTCCCAGGGCAGAATGGTCTATTTCTCATGCGTAAACAATGATGTCATGACCATGATGGAACGCTGTGGTTTCAAGGACAGATTCAAGTATGATATGTACTTCTGGAGTACAGATAAGGTATTTGAACATATTTCGTCGTTATAATATACTTAAATTAAGCCTGTGAATATAATTTTCACAGGCTTTTTCATGTCCACGAAGCGTAGGTTGTACTGCATGATTTACTGTGATATAATTATATCACAGGATGAAAAGGAGGATAAAAATGGACAACTATATAACAGGTAGCGCAATCAGACAGCTTCGTGAAAGAAAAGGCATAACACAGGCAGATTTAGCCGAGCAACTGAACGTCAGCCCCAAAACAATTTCAAAGTGGGAAACAGCCAAGGGTCTCCCCGACATCTCTCTGCTGGACTCGCTTGCCAGGGCTCTTGACGTTTCGGTTATGGAGCTTATGTCGGGAGATACGGTCATTAATCATAACATTTCCGCAAACATGATGTGTTCTAAAATATATGTATGTCCTGTATGCGGAAATATTGTCCACACAATGGGCGAAACCGTTATAAGCTGCTGTGGGATTACACTTCCGCCTCTGGAAGCTGAGAACGTTGACGAAGAGCACAGTATCTGTATCGAAAATGTAGAGGATGAGCAATTCATAACAGTAAATCATGAAATGACAAAAACGCATTTTATATCATTTATCGCTTACGTAACATCAGATAAGTTCAGAATGGTCAAGCTTTACCCTGAGGGTAATGCAGAGTGCAGATTAAGATTCAGAGGCAGAGGCTTCTTATATTTGTATTGCAATCATCATGGTCTTATGAAGCAGAGGGTTTAGTAAATAATTTCAGAAGAATTTCCATATTATCTATTTAATTATTGAAAAAACTGCCGATGTATATATAAAGAATAAGTATAGGAGGAATTATGCTATGAATAACATTTCAAATTTAAACGCAGTAAACCTCAACAAGGTTGATACAACAGAATCAATCATGATTTCAGGCAGAACTTCTGCCGCTCAGGCTGCTAAAATTTCCTCTGCCGAAAAGAACGTACAGGAAAGCTTAAAAGCAGAAGAAAGCAAGGTAAGAACTGATACTATTGAGCTTTCTGGCGAAAAGACTACTGATGTAAAATCAGAAACAGGTATCTATTCAAGAGAAGCACTCCTTGAACAGCTCAAGGAAGCTGAGGCTCAGCGAGTTAAGGCTTTTGAAGACACTATCAGAAGCATGGCGGCTCAGCAGGGTCAGGTTATCAATTTCACATTCAGAGGACAGGGACTCCATGTTACAGAAGAACAGCGCAAGGCTGCTGAGGAATCAATCTCAGAGGGCGGCGAATATTCTGTAAATTCAGTTGCTGACAGAATCATGAAGATGGCTGAAGTTTTAAGCGGAGGCGATTCTTCAAAGATTGCTCTTCTCCGTGAAGCAGTTCAGAAAGGCTTTGGAGCTGCAATGAAGGATTTAGGCATTGAGAACGACAATGCTCCGCAGATTACAAAGGATACTTACAACGAAATCATGACACGCTTTGACAAATGGGAAGCTTCATTCAACAAGACAGAAGAAGAGGCTGCAACTGAATCTCAGACAGCCACAACTGATAAGGTTGCTGAAGAAACTGCAACTGAGTCTCAGACAGCCGCAACTGAAAAGGTTGCTGAAGAAACTCCAACTGTTGCAGAGCAAGCTGCCGCTGCAGAAACAGCAATCGCATAATCCATTACGCAAATTTAAAGGAGACCATAAAGGTCTCCTTTTTTTGGTGCGTGACCGCACGGGACATATTCGCTCTTTTATCATTCGGTAATCATAAGAGATAAGGCACGACCATTTATTTCATAGGGGCGGTCATTGACCGCCCGATTTCTTACAATACATTACTTCATTACAACGGTTCACCGCAGATTAGACCACGACTTCCTGTTGCAAGGAAAAATCTTCCGTGTACACGGCTATCGCCTGTGATTGCATTAATCTGTCCGAACATCTGTCTGTCGGTGTTTATACGAATCCAGCTTTTGCCGTCGTCCTCCGAGCGATAAAAGCCGTAAACGCCATCAAACCAGCCGTTTACATAAATCATCTTGTCATCTTGAAGAAAGCTTTCACCCTTGATGCCGAGTCCGACACGCTTAACCCTGTCGTTTTCGGAAATAAGCCTCTTAACATCACATTTTCCACCATCATAGCAAAGCTTATAGAGTCCGCCAAGACCTGTTATATAAAACACGCCTGATTTACCGTGATCAGGTTTTATATCGTTTGCATTATTCCCGTCAATACGACCGTAATCAACCTGTGGAAGTGCAGTCTTAACCTGTCTGAACGTTTTGCCGCCATTATTGCTCACGAAAAACTCGCCAAGACTACCGAACGCATAAAAACGTGTCGGAATAAGCCTGTCGGAAAAGACCTTGATATTACCGCTGTATTTTCCGCTTTCACCGATAAACTCAGACACGCCATAGCTTCTGCACTCATCGAGACTATACACAACGCAGTCTGACGGAAGAATATTTCCCCTGTCCGCAACACACCACACAAAGCCCTTTCCGTCCGCTGAAACAGCGCACCAACCTGCATTTACATTCGGTGTTTCAATCCTGTGGAAAACTTCATCAAGCTTGTCGGACAAGCCATACGGAAGCGCAGGGCGTGTATCAAACGTAACACCGCCGTCATGGCTTATGATAAGTCCGCCCTTAGTCGAGCCAACCCAGTTTCCTCTTGCCGTCACGGCAACAAGCGACGGGTTATTATCAGGATAATCTGCGTTAATACATGTTATATAGCGAAGATTATTTTCATCTGTAAAGGTGTTTTTCGCCTGTCTGTGAATATCCTCAAAAGCAAAGCCGCCGAGGTCACCGAGTATGTCAATCACCTCAATATCGCCGCTGTGAGGGCTGTATACATTGAGATGAACAGTTTCTTCAATACCATCGCAGCAGTCCTCAAAAAGAGGGCTTTCATCGCAGAGATTGACCGTTCTGAACACGCCCGTACCCGTATTAAACCACGCCTCATTTATATCATGCGGATTTATTTTCACATCGCTCATCCAGTGAATAAGAGAGTGGTTTTCATTGTTTTCCATCTTCATGTACGGCGTATTGTAGTGTATGCCCTTTTTGCCGTCAAGGACAGGCTTCCATGTTGCGCCGCAGTCACGGGACATATAGATTCGCTCATCGGGACGGTAGAACGTTGCTGTGAGAAGTATTCCCTGTTCTGTCGTGATACCGCCATAGCCGCATCTGTTATCTTTTTCGGGTGTTATATCCTCAAAATCGCCCAGTCTGCCGTCATCCCCGATTTTATAGCGCAGAACATATCCGCCGTTAACACTGCCCGAATCACAGCTGTAGCTCAGCGGTGGATTCCATTTTGCATATCCCGAGCAGTTCATGGTGATGTAAAAGTAATCGCCGTCTGTTGCAATACGATGTCCCACAAGCCCCGAAAGCGGAATGTTTTCATACTGCACACTCTCAGGCTGTGTAAGCTTTTCAAAGCTCTGCATGCCGTCGTAGGAGACATAGAGGCTGTGTCCACGCATATTTTCATCTGGCATATTCTGCATACCTGCTGTTGATGCAATCACACGCTTTCCGTCATCGGAAACATCTATAAAGGCGATGCACTTTTCACCGTTCGGGAAGAACTTTTCCCAGCTTTCGCCGTTATCGGCAGATTTGAGAATACCGTCATAAAAGCTTGCAAGATAGATAACACCGTTTTTTACAGCAAGGCGTCTGCCTGTACCTCTGCCGTTGAAGTTGCCGTGTATCTTCGCAGGAACGCTTTTATACTCAAAGGTTTCACCGAAATCGTGAGATATACAAAGCTTTGAAGTTTCAGAATTACCATATCCGCAAACTGAGTATAAGACACCGTTTTCTGAGCATACAGCCGCAGGATATGTCTCAGACAGGTCGTCCTCTGTTACAAAGTCAATAAGGCTCTTCCATGTCTGAGAAGCCCTGTCAAAGCGGTAAAGACCGCCGATATCAGTTCTTATGTAAAGGAGACTGCTGTCACTTTTGTCGAACTCAATTCCCGTAACATAACCGCCTCCGCCGATTGGCACATTGAAATAATTATAATCAAGCTGTTTCATAAGCACACCTCGTTTTCATCATATTGCTTTAGTATACACTATATAGCATGATTTTTCAAGGGGGTCAGGAAAATAAATCAAAATTTATCAAGTAAAACACAAAAGACGCCCTTATTACAGGGCGTCCCTTCTTTTATATTATAGCTATGTTGTAACAAAGTAAATGGTCGTGCCTTATATTCTGTTTCGCCATATGATAACAGAACGAAATTGTCCCGTCGGGTCACCGACTAAAGTAAATCAGCGATATCAAGAACAAGTCTTTCTGTCTTTTCCCAGCCAAGGCATGGGTCAGTGATAGACTTACCGTATACGCATTCATCAACAGACTGGTTGCCGTCTTCGATATAACTTTCAATCATAAGACCCTTAACCATGCTCTTAACGTCTTCACAGTGACGCATACTATGGAGAATTTCCTTACTGATTCTTATCTGTTCAAGATACTTCTTACCTGAGTTAGAGTGGTTTGTGTCAACAATAACTGCACGGTTTGCAAGATTCTTCTGAGAATAAAGCTCGAAAAGAAGTCTTAAATCTTCGTAGTGATAGTTAGGAAGATTCTGACCATGTTTATTAACAGCACCTCTTAAAATAGCGTGCGCATAAGGATTGCCGTCTGTTGCAACCTCCCAGCCTCTGTAAAGGAATGTGTGACTGCCCTGTGCTGCCTGGATTGAGTTGAGCATTACAGATAAGTCGCCGCCTGTAGGGTTCTTCATACCAACAGGAATATCCATACCACTGGCTGTAAGTCTGTGCTGCTGGTCCTCAACTGAACGTGCACCAACTGCAACGTATGAAAGTAAATCATAAAGATATCTGTAGTTTTCAGGATAAAGCATTTCGTCAGCACATGTAAGTCCTGTTTCCTCAATAGCTCTTGTGTGAAGGTGACGAACGTGAATAAGTCCTTCTAAAATATCCTCAGCCTTTGATGGGTCAGGCTGGTGAATCATACCCTTATAGCCCTCACCTGTTGTTCTTGGCTTGTTTGTGTAAATACGTGGAACGATAAGAACGTTGTCCTTAACCTTTTCCTGCAGTACTGCAAGTCTGCCGACATAGTCCATAACAGGTTCTTCCTTATCAGCTGAACAAGGTCCGATTATGAGTAAAAACTTATCCGAATTTCCTGTAAAGACATCGATAATTTCCTTATCTCTTGTTTCCTTTGTTTTAAGTACCTTCTCTGAAAGAGGATACATCTCTCTGATTTCCTCTGGGTTTGGAAGGTTTCTCTTGAAATTCATACCCATTTTTACTCTCCTATCTGCTGTCATAGTCAAAGACAGCTATCCGCATATATAACAGCGTGCGGTACGCTGAGTTCTGTTCACTTTATCTGTTTAAAGCGTTGCAGACTTCTCTGTTTTCCGATTGTTAGACTTTAAATCAATAAAGTGAGCGTTTTTAAATTAATGCCTCACGCTTTTGCATGAGGCACATCTGGTTGGGGTGGTAGGATTTGAACCCACGGAATGGAGGAGTCAGAGTCCTCTGCCTTACCACTTGGCGACACCCCAGTATTTTGCGTTTCAGGTTTTTATCTCTTCCCCTGACTGCTTTAATATTATACCACATATATTTTGAAATGTCAACACTTTTTTTAAAAAAATTTGAGATTTTTTCAAAAAAATAAAAAAAGTGCGTAGCTACGGCATTTGTGCGGGCAAAAAATGTGTTCACAAGCTTTTTGGGCTCATGAACACAGATTTTTTTATAATTTTTCGATTTTTTCTGAAGCTGCATCAAGCCAGTCGCCGTTATAAAGCTCAATCGCACCCTTATCACATGCTGCCGCAAGCTTTGTATCCATAGGCAGTCTGCCGAGAATTTCAAGATTGTATTCCTTTGCAACGCTTTCAAGCTTGCTTTCTCCGAATACGTTAATCTTCTTTCCGCAGTCAGGACATACAGCATAGCTCATGTTCTCAACAAGACCGATAATCGGAATATTCATCATTTCAGCCATCTTAACAGCCTTTCCGACAATCATTGAAACAAGGTCCTGAGGAGATGTTACAACAACAATTCCGTCAACAGGAATTGACTGGAACACTGTCAGCGGTACATCACCTGTTCCGGGAGGCATGTCCACGAACATATAATCAACATCGCCCCACATAACATCTGTCCAGAACTGTTTTACAACGCCTGCAATAACAGGTCCTCTCCAGATAACAGGGTCTGTTTCATTTTCAAGCATAAGGTTTACAGACATCACCTTGATACCGAGCTTTGACTCAGCAGGGAAAATTCCGCTTTCATTGCCTGCTGCCTTTTCAGTAACACCAAACGCCTTCGGAATTGAAGGACCTGTAATATCAGCGTCGAGCACAGCTGTGCTGTAATTCTTTCTCATCATATTTACAGCGAGAAGTGATGAAACCATCGACTTACCAACGCCGCCCTTACCGCTTACAACACCGATTATTTTCTTGATGTTGCTCTGTTCATGCGGCTTTTCGAGAAGACTCTCAGGCTTTCTTTCTCCGCAGTTCTGACTGCAGGTTGAACAATCATGTGTACATTCGCTCATTTTTCATTCTCCTTTTTTTACAAAAGCGGCGCTAACATTCTGAAAACGCTGCCTATAAGTTTTTTCAGTACCGGTCTGTTGTAGCAGTCCTTCAGTGTGATTCGTCTGCACTTAACAAGAGTTTCCATAAAATCGTCCTGGATTTCGGAAATAACCGGTGTTTTATACATAAGCGTACCGCATTCAAAATGCAGGTACAGACTTCTGTAATCAAGATTTACTGTTCCGACAACAGCAACCTCATCGTCGGAAATAAAGTTTTTAGCGTGAATAAAGCCGGGCATGTATTCATAAATATTAACCCCCTGCTTTATCAGTTCCTTATAATAGCTCCAGCTTACAAAGTTTACATACCACTTATCGGGAATATGCGGAACAATAATCCTCACCTTCACGCCGCTTTTTGCAGCATAACTGAGAGCCGTTACAATTTCATTATCAATTACAAGATAAGGCGTTATAATATGAACGTACTTTTTCGCCTTATTTATTATATCAAGATATATATGCTTTGCAATATATTCATTTCTCGTCGGGCTATCGCCATACGGCAAAACAAATCCGTCAGCCCTGATTTCACCTTTTTCAGGTACGTCAAGATATTTTGTCTTATATCTTTCATACTCGCTCAGCTGACGTGTCTTTCGCTCCCACATCTGAATGAACATAACCGTATAGCTTCTGACTGCGTCGCCCTTTATCATAACAGCGGTATCCTTCCAGTGTCCGAAGCGTGAAACCTCATTAATGTACTCATCAGCAAGATTTACGCCGCCGTTAAAGGCAACCTTTCCGTCGATGACAACAATTTTTCTGTGGTCACGGTTGTTCTGAAGCGTTGAAAGGAACGGTCGGTATTCATTGAAAACACGGCATTTTATGCCTTTGGTTTCAAGATATGTGTTATAATACTGCGGCAGAATAAGCTGACTTCCCATGCCGTCATAGAGAAGCCTTACCTCAACGCCCTCGTCCACCTTCTGTTCCAGAATTTTAAGAATAGTGTTCCAGACTTCACCCAGGTCGATTATAAAATACTCCATGAAAATAAACTTTTTTGCTTTCTGAAGTTCACGAATCAGTGATTCATATTTTTCTTCACCGATTTTATAATAATCAATCTGAGTGTTTTTGTATACAGGATATCTTCCGAAATTATTTACATACTGTGCCAGATGAGCCATATACACCGAATCTTCTTCAAGCTCACGCATAACCTGCTTGTCCTGCGGCATAAGCGGCTTTGTAAGACTGATAAGCTGGTTTTTCTTATTATTGAATTTCATTGTTCCGAACTGCACATGCAGAAACAGATACATAAACACGCCGAAAAGCGGTACGCTCATAATAAGAATTGACCAGACAAGCTTGTATGCAGGATTGGTGTTCTTTCGGTTTACTACATAACATACTGTTATAATCGAGATAATCCACTGCAGACTGTAAATTGCAGAAACATCGTCATACACACTCAGTAACAAGGAAACGATAAACACAACCTGAATTAATAATATTACTGTTATCAGAAAATTTCTGTTAAGCAGTTTTTTCAATAGCTTTTTGATAAGAACACCTCCAATCCAGAAGAACATCTATCAAAGTCAATATAGTATGTAAAGGCATACTGCAAAAGCAGCATGCCTGTTACTTAAAAGTTTTCGATTAATGCTTTTGCAAGCTGGTCGGGACATGATGTATTCTTAAAACCACACTTGATATTTTCGAGCTTTTCGATTACGTCCTCAACCTTCATTCCTTTTACAAGAGCGCCGATTCCCTTAAGATTGCCGTTACAGCCGCCGATAAACTCAACGTCCTTTACAATCCCGTCCTCAACCTCGATATTGATAATTCTCGAGCAGACACCCTGTGTTGCATATGATATTTTCATCAGATTTCAAACTCCTTTTTTCTTGCAATGCCTGACTTTATAGCCGCCTCAGCAACAGCTCTTGCTACTGCCTTCGGGATTCCTCTGTCAAACGGGTCAGGAAGAATATTGTCAGCATCAAGCTTATCAGCCGGAACGCTGTCAGCGATAGCATATGCCGCCGCAAGCTTCATTTCCTCGTTGATGTCCTTTGCTCTTACTGCAAGTGCGCCCTTGAATACACCAGGGAAAGCAACAACGTTATTAATCTGGTTAGGATAGTCACTTCTGCCTGTGCCAACCACAAAAGCACCTGCTACCTTTGCATCCTCAGGCATAATTTCAGGTGTCGGGTTTGCCATAGCAAAGATAATCGGCTTGTCTGCCATTGACTTCACCATTTCTGCTGAAACAAGACCAGGCTTTGAAACACCGATAAATGCGTCAGCACCCTTCATGGCATCAGCAAGACTGCCTTTAATTTTATTTTTATTTGTAAGCTTTGCAATCTCATAGTGTGACGGATTTTCAAATTCATCGCCATCACAGATTATTCCAAAGATGTCTACCATAATAATATTGCCTATTCCAAGCGTAATAAACTGCTTTGCAATGGCAATACCTGCCGCACCGGCACCGTTTATTACCAGAGTCATTTCGGAAATATTCTTTCCCACAGTTTTAGCGGCATTTATCATTGCGGCACTTGCAACAATTGCTGTACCATGCTGGTCATCGTGGAATACAGGAATGTCAACTGTTTCCTTGAGTCTCTTTTCAATTTCAAAGCATCTTGGAGCTGAAATATCTTCAAGATTGATTCCTCCAAAGCTCTTTGAAATAAGCTTTATTGTGGAAACAATTTCATCTGTATCCTTTGAGTCAACACAAATCGGAAATGCATCAACATCTGCAAATTCCTTGAAAAGTGCGCATTTACCTTCCATAACAGGCATTGCCGCCTCAGGACCGATATCACCGAGTCCTAAAACTGCTGTACCGTCTGTGATAACAGCTACAAGATTATGACGTCTTGTAAGCTCGTATGACAGCTCAGGATTCTTTTCAATTTCAAGACATGGTCTTGCAACACCGGGAGTATAAGCGTGTGAAAGTTCATCACGATTATTCACAGGAGTTCTTGAAACAATCTCAATCTTTCCCTGCCATTCTTTATGTTTATTTAATGCGGATTCCATAATATCCATCTTTATTCGCTTCCCTTACTTTTTATTTGCCAGTTTTATAATTCTGTCAAGATTTTCCTTTGTTGTTGTATTACTGCCGAGGTGAGTCGGTACGGCATTATAAAGACCATGAAAATCCGAACCACCCGTTACAATAAGGTCATACTTTTCAGCAATGTCAAGCAGTTCCTTACGCTTTGCCTCGTCCGCTGAATAGTGATTTACCTCAACGCCGTCAAGCTTCTTTTCTTCAGCCAGCTCAACAAGCAGGTCCATGTTGTCATAAAGCGCAGGGTGAGCCATAACCGCAACACCTCTTGCCGTATGAATCAAGTCAAGGACAAACCTCACATCAGGATATTCACGTTCAACAAGACAGATTCCACCGTCATGTGAAAACAGCTTCTTATCCAGTTCACCATAGAATTCAAGCGCATATCCATATTCAATAAGCGCTCTCATGATATGGGATTTATAGATGCTCTTGCTCGCTGTGCAGTGCTTTAAAACGTTCTCGGGAGTAATTGGGTAAAGCTCCATCACCTTTTCAATCATTTCCTTTGAGCATGCCTTTCTGATTTCACAGGATTTGAGACAAAGTCCCTCAAGCCTGTCAGGCTTCTGCGGAGCATAGCATATTATATGCACCTTCCGGTTTCTTTCCTTATCCCACGCTGACATTTCAACGCCCTGTATCATTTTGACCCCATAACGGTCACCAAGAATCTTCGCCCTTGAAAAAGACGATAATGTATCATGGTCAGTTATAGACAGAAAGTCTATATTCATTCGTTTAGCCTGTACTATCACATCTTCTATACCAAGAGAACCGTCAGACATGGTAGTATGACAATGAAGATCACAAATCATAGATCTGCCTCCTGTTGTGACAATAACGCACACAAAAATGTGCTGATATTATCCGTTTAGATTTTTTTGTACTCGGATATAACATATCAATTATAACATATTTTTCATTCCAAATCAATAGCTGTTTGTGTATTTTTTATTTTAAAATTCTCACAGACAAAGCCTGTCAATGGCGAAACAAATCTTTTGCCGTCAAGATACTCAAGCAGACTGCCTTTTTTTGCAGTAAATCCAAGACTATAGGCACAAAGCTGCTGATGAAAAACAGCCTTACGCTTGTTGACTGCAACGTTCCCGTATTTTCCGTCACCTAAGACAGGTGCACCAAGAAACGCAAGATGTGCTCTTATCTGATGCGTTCTGCCCGTTATCAGATTGATTTCGCAAAGTGAAAGCCCGCCTTTTTCTTCAAGGACGGTATATTCGGTTATGATTTTCTTATATCCCTCAGCCTTGTCCTTTCTTATATTAACAAGATTATGCTGTCCCTTTCTGTGATATGCCTCACAGACTGCGTGTTTGCTTTTTAGTGTTCCGACGCACACGCAAAGATAGGTTTTGCTTATAAGCCGTTCCCTTATGCTTTCGTTTATTTCGCGTAGCGCTGCCGCATTTTTAGCGGCAATCACGAGCCCCGTTGTATTTCTGTCAAGACGGTTACATACAGCAGGAGAAAATGAGCTTTCCTCTGAGGGAGAATAGTCCCCTTTTCTGAAAAGATATGCCTTGATTATGTCAATGAGAGTTTCCTTGTTTTTTTCGGAACCTCTGTGCACATCCATACCAACAGGCTTGTATGCAATAATAAGATTATCGTCCTCATAGACAATCTCAGGCTCAGTCTTTATTTTCATAAGCTCTGATTCCTCTGCAACTGTCACATGCTCATTTTCAAAAAATTCATCGTTTATATAAAGCGCAAGAACATCGTTTTCTTTCAGAAAATCCGCATTCTGACAGCGCTTACCGTTAAGCTTTATTCTTTTAAGTCTGATATATTTATAAAGCAGCGACTTTGGAAGCTTTGGTACTGCCTTTTGCAGAAACTTATCAAGACGCTGTCCGCTGTCGTTTTTATTTATTATAAATTCACGCATATAGCTTCTCCGTTTTTCATGTAGTATACTTCACATTATAACATAAAAATCCAGGAAATGAAACAAACTTGGATAAATTTCATAATTTTTTCAAAAACCCTTTTATTTTATTAAAAAATAGTTTATACTATATATATC
>CAZULQ010000034.1:0-21047 GCA_964621265.1 uncultured Clostridium sp.
ATATACTTCTTTATTTGCACTATTTTACGTTTACACAGAATTCGGGATTGACTCATTTCAGCGCATAAACTTGGAGAGCCTGCGCAATATTTCGATATGGTCATTATTGATGAGGCAAGTCAGTGCAATACTGCCATGTCTCTTGTACCAATAATCAGAGGAAACAGTCTGATGCTTGTCGGTGACCCACAGCAGCTTAATCCTGTTGTGCTTCTTGATAAAAACATCAATACAAGTCTGCGAAAGAAATATGGGGTTGCATCCGAATATGACTATACTGAAAATTCAATTTACAAGACATATCTTGCCTGTGATGCTGTCAGTGACGAAATTCTACTGAGCTATCACTATCGCTGTTCAAAGAAGATAATTGAGTTTAACAACAAAAAATATTATAATGGCAGACTGAAAATAAAGTCAGATGATAAGACTGATACTCCGTTGATATTTAGTGATATACAGGGGAATACGACTTTATACAAAAACACGGCTCCTGCAGAAGCAGAGAAGATAGTTCAGTTTGCAAAGCTCAATAAGGATAAAAGTATAGGTGTAATTACGCCGTTTACAAATCAGCGTGATTATATTCAAAAGGCACTTCACGAGGAGCATATAGATAATATTACCTGTGGAACAGTACATGCTTTTCAGGGAGACGAAAAAGATATTATACTTTTTTCACTTGCTCTTACAGACAAGACACACCCTAAAACCTATGAATGGTTGAAAAATAACAGAGAGCTTGTGAATGTTGCCGTATCACGCGCTAAGGAACAGCTTATTGTGCTTTCAAGCCGTAAAGAGCTTGAACGACTGCATGACTCAAATTCTGATGATGACATATATGAACTTGTGAATTATGTCAGAAGTAACGGAAATACTGAGGTGACTCCTAAAAACGTTTTATCCCGTGCGCTGGGAATAAAACCATACAGTACAGAAACAGAGGAAGCTTTCCTGCAGAACCTAAATCATGCTCTTGATAATATTCTTCTTAACGAAGGACGGTGTACTGTTGAGCGTGAGGTGGCTATTTCACAGGTTTTCTCAAGCAATATTTCCTGCTCAGACCTTTTCTATACAGGACGTTTTGACTTTGTTATCTATCAGCGTGACTATAATCGTCAGAAACTGCCGGTACTGGCAATTGAGCTTGATGGTAAGGAGCATGTTGAAAATGAAATTGTTCGTGAGCGGGACAGAAAAAAGAACCTGATATGCCGTGACCATGGATTTGAACTTATCCGAGTGGAAAACTCCTATGCAAGACGATATAATTTCATCAAAAGTGTTCTTATTGATTACTTCAGAAAGGGACGAAGATAATTTTAGAATATTAACGCAACCAAATAAATGTTTTGGGTAGTAGTATAGTAGAAGCTTCTAAATTGACAAGAGAGGAGAAGCAGTTTGGACGAACAGCAGATCATTGAACTGTTTTTACAGCGTGACAAGGATGCGATTTCTGAGACAGAGTGAAAATATACGAACTACTGTAAAAGAATAGCAACTCAGATTTTAC
This sequence comes from uncultured Clostridium sp., assembly GCA_964621265.1. Taxonomy (GTDB): domain Bacteria; phylum Bacillota; class Clostridia; order Oscillospirales; family Ruminococcaceae; genus Porcipelethomonas. The sequence continues at coordinate 1,523 of CAZULQ010000034.1, forward strand.
AAAACCCTGAGGATACAGAGGAGACACTGAACGATACGTGGCTTGCGGCATGGAATTGCATTCCACCGCATATTCCTGAACGTCTTCAGACATTTCTCGGAAAACTTACACGAAATATCAGTCTGAAAAGATTTCGCACACAACATACCCAAAAACGTGGTGCGGGGGAAGTATGTGTTGTCTTTGATGAGATATCAGAGTGGCTTGGCTCAGGGCAGGATATAGAGCGCGAAGTGTGTGAACGTGCGGTTACAGATGCAATAAATATATTTCTTGACACACTTTCGGAGACTGAAAGAAGTATATTTGTAAGAAGATACTGGTACTTTCAATCAATTGCTGAAATTTCAGAATGCTATAGTTTTTCAGAAAGCAAGGTTAAGTCATTGCTGCTACGAATTCGTAAAAGACTCTATGCAAAACTCGAAAAGGAGGATTTATTATGAAACCTGAAACTTTTCTGAATGCGGTTGGTATGATTGATGATCGTTTTCTTGATGTAACTGTACATAAACCAAGAATAAAACAGCATAAATGGAAAAAAGCTCTGATATCTGTTGCGGCGGCTGTTGTATTAATAGTAGCTCCGCTTCCGACACTTACGGCATTTGGAGTTGATAGTGCATACTATTTGCTGTACGCAATAACTCCGTCAGTAGCACAAACCTTTAAACCGGTTCAAAAGTCTTGTACTGACAACGGCATTGAAATGACAGTGATTTCAGCAGAAAGAAAAGGCAATGAAGCCAGTATATATATTGCAATGCATGATGTGGAGAATAAATATCCAAGCGGAAAATGGGACCTTTTTGACAGCTATAATATTAATGTTTCCCGTGATATGATTGGACATTGCAGCTTTTCTGAATATGATAGCAACACGCATACTGCGTATTTTGTAGTACATCTTGAAACGATGGATGGAAGTGAGATGCCTGACAGTAAGGTGACATTTTCAGTTGGAAACCTGCTTATGGGGAAAGTGAATACAAATGGCTTGATAAAGGAAATTGACCTTTCAAGTGTTCCGTACGAACCTGAAACAACCACACGAACAGAATTCAGAGGTATAAGTTCGTATGGAGAAGTCTCTGGTCTTGAAGACTATCGCTTTTTGTTACCTGCTGAAGAACCGCTGTGCACACCCGTATCGGGAGTATCTGTGTGGAATATAGGCTATGTAGACGGAGCACTTCATATTCTGACTGAGTACGATGATATTCATACTACCGATAATCACGGGTTTATGACGCTCAGGGACGAGTCAGGAAATGCAGTTTCCGACAAGGATATAGTTGAATTTTCATATTGGGATGATGAAAACAGAGACAGCTTTTCAGAAATTATTATACCAATAGATTATGAAAACTTAAGCAATTATTCTCTTTATGGTGAGTTTGTTACTTCGAATACTTGTATTTTCGGGGATTGGGAAGTAACATTTCCGCTTCAATGAAACATAACTTGATTAACTGTCGGGGCATAATGCCCCGATTTTTAATTTATCTGTATATCAAAAATTCAACCGCCTGAACACAAAAAGTACAGGCGGTTATTCTTCGTTATTTTTCTCAAACTTTATAATATCTTCAACCTTACAATCAAGAATTGTACAAAGGTCATCAATCAATTGAGTAGTGACGCCCTTGTTATGGCGTAATCTGTTGATTGTACTGCTACTGATGTTATGTCTGTTTATAAGGGCATAGGTTGTTAGAGCTTCCTTGTTTACTTGCAGTATGGTGCGGTGGTATGCGAATTAATGAAATACCACCCGCTATTCGGGTGGATTATTTTTATATGTAGTTAAAGCGCATAAAAGATATTGACATAGTTGAAAACATATGATAAAATATACATAGTGACTTATGACATAAATCTACAAAAGAGGAGGTTTAACTACGTGAAAAGAAAAGGAATACTGAATAGTGATATTTCAAGAGTATTGTCATATCTCGGGCATACTGACTGCATTGCTGTTGGCGATTGCGGACTTCCTATCCCTGATGAAACCGAGCGCATCGACCTTGCACTTGCATTTGGAGTGCCAACATTTATGCAGACTCTTGAAGTCGTAGCAGATGACATGAAAATCGAAAAAATTATTCTTGCTGAAGAAATCAGAGAACAGAATCAGAAAGTTTTAAAAGAGATTGAAGAATTGTTTAATGGTCAGAATATTGAGATTGAATTTGTAAGTCATACTAAGCTGAAAGAGCAGACAAAACATTGTAAGGCTGTTATACGGACGGGCGAAACAACTCCGTATGCAAATATAATATTGCAGGCAGGCTGCATATTTTCATAAGTAAGGAGAGGTGAAAATATGAATATTGAGATGAAAGGTATTAACAAATCCTTTGGCTCGAATCAGGTGCTGAAGGATGCGGGTTTTCTTTTAAAGGATGGTGAAGTACATGCACTTATGGGCGAAAACGGTGCAGGTAAATCCACTTTAATGAAAATTCTGACAGGTGTTTATACAAGGGATTCCGGAACTGTTTTGGTTGATGGAAATGAAGTTGTATACAAATCACCACAGGAAGCGGAAAAAGCCGGTATTGTGTTTATTTATCAGGAACTGAACGTTCTTTTTGACCTGACTGTTGAAGAAAACCTGTTCATGGGCAAGGAAATTACAAAGGGCTTTGGTATCTGTGATAAAAAGGCTATGAGACGCAAGGCTCAGGAAGTAATGGACAAGATGGGCGTTAATATTCCGATTAACGCTGTTATGTCTGACCTTTCTGTAGGTCAGCAGCAGATGGTTGAAATCTGCAAGGCACTTATGGTTGATGCAAAGGTTCTTATTATGGACGAGCCGACTGCTGCACTTACCCAGAGTGAAACCGAAGGTCTTTTCAAGCTTATCAAGGGTCTGCGTGAAAAGGGTGTTTCAATTGTTTACATCTCTCACAGAATGGAAGAAATTTTTGAACTTTGTGACAGAATCACAATTCTTCGTGACGGTACATATGTAGACACAAAGAATATCTGCGATATTGATATGGACGATATTGTCCGTATGATGATAGGAAGAGAAATCGGCGAAAGATATCCAAAGCGTGAGGACGTCGTAATCGGCGGAGAAGTAATCCGCGTTGAAGGACTTACAAAGGAAAAGAAATTCAGTGACGTCAATTTCAGCGTTAAGGCAGGAGAGGTTCTGGGCGTATCAGGACTTATGGGCGCGGGACGTACTGAAATCATGCAGGCGATTTTCGGAAACTTACCATTTGACAGCGGAAGCGTTTTTATTGAAGGCAAGGAAATGAAAATCAGATGTGCCAAAGATGCGATTGAAGCCGGCATCGGTTTTATCACTGAGGACAGAAAAACTGAAGGTCTTCTTCTTGACAAGAGTATTTCTGACAATATTGTTCTTGCAAATCTTAATAAGGTTTCAGACAAGGGCGTAGTAAAAGGCGCTAAGGTTAAGGATATTGTAAAGAAGGGCATCGATGAATTCCGTATCAAATGCTTTGGCCCGCATCATGAATGTACAAATCTTTCGGGCGGTAATCAGCAGAAGGTAGTATTTGCTAAATGGGTTTATACTGACCCTAAAATTCTTATCCTTGATGAACCGACAAGAGGCGTTGATATTGGTGCTAAAAAGGAAATTTACAGTGTAATTAACGACCTTGCTGCAAAGGGCGTTGCAATTATTCTTGTTTCCTCCGAACTTCCTGAGGTTCTCGGAATGAGTGACAGAATCATGGTTGTTCACGAAGGTAAGGTTACAGGTATAATTGATGCCGCAGAAGCAGACCAGGAAAAGGTTATGACACTTGCAACAGGAGGTACTTTATAATGGGAAATACATCTAACACTACACTAAACAAAAAAAGCTGGGTTTCGTACATAGGTGAATACGGCGCCTTTATCGCACTGATATTCCTTGTTGTTGTAATCAGCGTTATAAGTCCTGAGTTCAGAACAACAGGTAACTTTTTAAATCTTTTAAGACAGGCAACATTTAACGGTCTTATAGCATTCGGTATGACATGTGTTATCCTCTCGGACGGCATTGACCTTTCGGTTGGTTCAACACTTGCGCTCAGCGCTGTAATCTGCGCTAAGCTTATTATGATGGATTGTCCTGCGATTATCGCAATGATTATAGCGCTTATCTCAGGCGTATTCCTTGGCGTTGTAAGTGGTCTTTTAGTAACAAAGGGCAGACTTCAGCCATTTATCGCAACTCTTATCACTATGACTGCTTACAGAGGTCTGGCACTTATCTTAACAGACGGTAAACCAATTTCCAATCTTGCAAAGAATATTGAAAGCAGCGCTAATCAGTTTGGTTTCAAGCTTGTCGGAAAAGGAAACTTCTGTAATGTTCCTATCCCTGCGATTTTACTCATTTTTGCACTTGTTGTATTCTTCTTTGTACTCAACAAGACAACCTTCGGACGTAAGGTATATGCAACAGGTAGCAACTCAAAATGTGCGAAGCTCGTTGGTGTTAACATCACAAAAACAAAGATTATCGTTTATGCTATCTCAGGCTTTATGTCAGCCCTCACAGGCCTGATTCTTATTTCACGTCTCGACTCAGCTCAGCCGACTCTCGGTGAAGGCTATGAGCTTGACGCTATCGCAGCAGTTGCACTCGGCGGCACTTCAATGAGCGGCGGACGCGGTAAGATTACAGGTACAATCGCAGGTGTTCTTATTATTGCAGTACTTAACAATGGTATGAATCTGCTCGAAGTTTCAACTTACTATCAGGACGTTATCAAGGCGGTTGTAATTCTTGTTGCGGTACTTTCAGACCGAAAGAGATAATCACATTTGCACAGGAGGTAATTACATGAAATCTATCAAAAAATTATTTGTACTTTTTCTAAGCGTTTTAACATTATCATGCCTTTGCGGCTGTGATTTGATTACTATTGACGGTGAAGACAACGGCAATGCCGCAGATTATAAGGGCAACGGCTCAATCGGTCTTTCAGTTTCAACTCAGAACAATCCGTTCTTTGTAACTCTTGTTGAGGGTGCACAGGCTGCTGCTGATAAGGCAGGTGTACAGCTCGTTGTAGTTGATGCGGGCGATGATGCTGCAAAGCAGGTCAGCGACATCGAAGACCTTGTTGCTAAAAATGTAAGTGTTCTTATTGTAAATCCTGTTGACTCAGATACTGTTTCCTCAGTAGTTCAGACAGCAGTCAACAAGGGCGTAAAGGTTATTTCAGCTGACCGTGTTGTAAACGGAGTTGAAATTGACTGTCAGATTGCATCAGACAACGTATTAGGTGCAGAGCTTGCAACACAGTTTATTGTTGACCAGGTTGGCGAAGGCGCAAAGGTTGCAGAACTTCAGGGTACAAACGGTGCTTCAGCGGCTATTGACAGAGGTACTGGTTTCCACAATATTGCAGACAGTAAGCTTGACGTTGTTGCAAGTCAGACTGCTGATTTTGACAGAACAAAGGGCATGACTGTTATGGAAAATATGCTCCAGGCTAACGGCGACATCAAGGCAGTATTTGCCGCAAACGATGAAATGGCACTCGGTGCTATGGAAGCAATTTCAGCGTCACGCAAGGATATCCTCGTAGTAGGCTTTGACGCAACAGATGACGCTATTTCTTCAATCAAGGACGGCAGAATGGGCGCAACAATTGCTCAGCAGCCTGACCTTATCGGTGCTACTGCTGTTGACACAGCAATTAAGCTTATCAATGGTGAAACTGTTGAGAAGTCAATCCCTGTTGAAGTTACACTCGTTACTGCAGAAAACGCAGGATAAAATTCAATAATTAATGTCTGTATGTCCTGTTCTGCTTTTGCGGGACAGGACATTTTTTCAAAGGAGGAAGCTGAAATGAAAGCTTTAACAATTGGTTCTATGAATATTGACCATGTATATAGTGTTGACCATATTGTTCAGCCAGGTGAGACTCTTACAACAAGCGGTATGAATGTGTTTCTCGGCGGAAAAGGCATCAATCAGTCAATGGCACTTGCAAAAGCGGGCGGAGATGTTTACCATAGCGGTATGATTGGCGAAGACGGTCAGATGTTTCTTGAGGCATGTAAGGAATATGGCGTAAACTCTGACTATATCCGCACGATTGACGAAAAAACGGGTCACACAATTATTCAGGTTGACAAAAACGCACAGAACTGTATTTTGCTTTATGGCGGTGCAAATCAGTGTCTTACTGAAGAATTTGTTGATGAGGTACTTGCGGATTTTGAAAAGGATGACATACTGCTTTTACAGAACGAAGTAAATCTTCTGCCGTATATTATTGACAAGGCGTATGAAAAGGGAATGCAGATTGCACTGAATCCGTCACCTTTTGATGACAAGCTGAATGCGTGTGATTTAAGCAAAATCAGTATTTTCCTGCTCAACGAAATTGAGGGCGGACAGATTACAGGTAAAACAGAACCGAATGATATTCTAGATAAATTACAGGAGCTTTATCCCGAAGCAAGAATTGTTCTGACGCTCGGCAAGGACGGTGCGGTGTATGCGCACAAAAATGAACGCTATGAACAGCCTATTTTCAAGGTACAGGCTGTTGACACAACTGCGGCAGGAGACACCTTTACGGGTTATTTCCTTGCAGGAATCATGAGTGGTATGGCTGTGCCTGATATACTGAAAATGAGTGCAAAGGCATCTTCTATTGCTGTAACAAGACCCGGTGCAGTACAGTCGATTCCATACCGACATGAAGTTGAAGAGGCGTTGAAAAAGTAAATTTAAACACAAGCAAATAAAAAGCCTGTATTAAGCGGAAAGCTTCAATACAGGCTTTTGTTATTACTTATTTTATATTTTCGCACGTTCAACTGAAATGACGTCTTTAATTCGTCTTAGCTTGTCAAACAGATTTTTGAGCTGTTCAGTACCTGCGATTTTGATTGTTGCTTCGAAAAGAGCATTGCCGTTTTTGAGATTTCTTGAAGCCGAGTGAACAATCGGAATTCTGGCTTCCATAAGAATAGCTGAAATATCGTAAACAAGTCCTACTCTGTCTGTTGCGATAACCTCAATACTTGTCTGGAGAACAGCCTGTTCCTTGTCTGTCCACTGAACATCCATCCAGCGTGCAAGCTCCTCGGCGTTGTCTCTTTTCACTGCTGCAACATAGTTTGTGCATGAAGTAGTATGAACGGAGATACCATGACCTCTTGTGATAAAGCCGACAATTTCGTCCCCCGGAAGCGGGTTACAGCACTGAGCAAATTTAACTGTACAGTCATCAATTTTATCAAGGATAATACTGCTCTGATGTCTGACAGGCTTAATAATAGGAGCGTTGTCAGGCTCAGGCTCAGGAGTCTGATATTGCTTGACGTATTTATCTCTGAGACGTGGCATGATTTTCGAGAGCATAGTTCCGCCATAGCCGATTGAAGCATAGAAGTCATCAAGTGTTGTGCAGTTATGACGTTTGATATCGTCTGAAAGGAATTCTTCAAGTTCGTTGTCACTGATACGGATTTTGAAGTGCTTGAATTCCTTTTCAAGCTCAACTTTACCTGTAAGAATATTGTCCTCACGGCATTCCTTTTTAAACCAGGAACGGATTTTTGATTTTGCTTCATTTGTCTGTGCAATTGAAAGCCACGCTCTGTTAGGTCCTTTTCCTGCTTCATTGCTTGTAATGATTTCGCAGATTTGTCCTGTCTGGAGCTTATAGTCGAGCGGAACCATTTTTCCGTCAACCTTGGCGCCGATTGTTTTGTTGCCTATCTGAGTGTGGATTCTGTAAGCAAAGTCGATGACCGTTGATTCCATAGGAAGAGGAATTGAGTCACCCTTCGGAGTCATAACGAGAATGTCCTCAGGGGCAATATCGCTCTTTATTATACGGACAATTTCTTCAACGTCATCTGATGTCTGCTGTGCTTCGATAACCTGTCTTATCCACGCAAGCTTCTGCTCCATTTTTGTATCATTCTTGCTTACTCCCTGCTTGTATTTCCAGTGCGCTGCGATACCGTATTCAGCAGTTGCATGCATATCCCATGTACGTATCTGTACCTCAAACGGAATACCTTCCTTACCGAGAACTGTTGTGTGAAGTGACTGATACATGTTGGCTTTAGGAGTTGAAATATAATCCTTGAATCTGTTCGGGATAGGTCTGTACATATCATGTATAAGACCGAGAACATTATAGCATTCGCCGACAGTTGAAACTATGATTCTGACAGCATATTTGTCGTAGATTTCTTCAATAGCCTTGTGGAAAACGAACATCTTTTTATAAATGCTGTAAATGCTCTTGACTCTGCCGTCAATCTGGGGAGGCTTTATAAAATCCTGTTCGCTGAAACGGTCAGCGATAGTCTTCTTGATTCGTGTTATAAAATTTTCACGTTCACTCTTGCTGATTTCAAGAATATGTTCAATTTCGGAATATGCGAACGGGTCAAGGTAGTGGAAGGATAAATCCTCGAGCTCTTCCTTTACACCTCTCATACCGAGACGGTGTGCAAGCGGAGCGTAAATATTCATGGTTTCATGGGCAGTATTTCTCTGCTTGAAGCCCGGGCGGAATTCGAGAGTTCTCATGTTGTGCAGTCTGTCAGCAAGCTTTATGATGATAACTCTGATATCCTGTGACATTGCAAGGAGCATTTTTCTTACGTTTTCAGCCTGCTGTTCCTCCTTGTTGAATCTCGGCATTTTAGTAAGCTTTGTAACACCGTCAACAAGCATTGCAACGTCCTGACCGAATCGTTTTTTTACATCTTCAAGTGTGCAGTCAGTATCTTCAACAACATCGTGGAGCATAGCCGCACAGATTGTGTCAGTGTCCATACCAAGCTCTAAAAGAATATATGAAACAGCAAGCGGATGAATAATATAAGGCTGTCCCGATGAGCGCATCTGTCCGTCATGGGCTTTTGCGGCATATTCATAAGCTGTGATAATCTTACTTAAATCATATTGCTTGTCATCTGTCAGAATTTTCTGAATTATCATGTCTATTGTATATTCTGTATTCATACGGCAACCTCCTTGTTGCTTTTATTTCTTAAATCCCTTAGTATCGCCGAGGTTTCAAGGTCGGCCTTAGGCGCATTTTTTATAACGCTTATTTCTTCCGTGTAAGGATTGTGGTTTACAAGTCCTAGTTCTGAGAATATATCAACACAAAGCATCATTTTGCAGTAGTTTATGTCAGACATAAAGGTCATGTAAAGTGTATCCGCATCATAATTCCCCGATGCAATTTTCTGATAAACGCTTACAAGCTCCTGACGCTCAGGGCATATTTTTTCGTAATATGCAGTCGGGAGCACTTCATTTCTACGATACTTTTCATAGGCGTCCTTTGCCGCAAAATACTGCTGCTGACGAAGTCCGCTTTTTCTGAAGTCCTTAATAATAATGCTTATTGTTTCTCTGCCTGCAAAAAACTGGGCGTCCATTGTAAACATAATGTCGATTTTATCCTGAGGCTTTATAAAAAGTTCATCAGGTGAATGTCTGAAAAGAAGTGCCTCAAGATTTCTGCCTTTGCAGTTTAGTCTGAGTTTAGTATGTAATCCCTTTGAAAGCGGGATGATTTCTGTAACAGTTGCACCGCCCAGTGCAAATACAGGCTGGTTACAGTCTTCCCCAAAAGGCTCAAGCACTTTAAGTCCCCTGACATTATCCAGCGTAATTTCCGCAGGGGAGAGGAGCTTATCGGCTGTGATATCAGGCATAGGCATGTATTCAAAGGTTTCCTTTGCATATTTCTGCAGTCTCTCAGCAAATTCTCCGAGCTTTGCAGTTTCAAGCGTAAAGCCGCCTGCTCCCGAGTGACCTCCGTGCTTCAGTAGAATATCAGAACAGTATTCAAGCGCTTTGAATACCGAAAAATCACCGAATGCACGGGCTGAGCCTCTGGCTGTTTCGCCCTCGATTGTTATAATGAAAGTCGGCTTATCAAACCTGTCAACCATTCTTGCGGCTATTATACCGATTATACCATGATGCCAGTTTTCGCCGCTTAATATAAGAACTCTTCTGAGTGTTGTTTCAGGATTCTGAGTAATGCTCTGTTCAATTTCTTCAATGATTTTGTTTTCTTCTTCTTTACGCAGTGTATTGAGTCTTTCAAGTTCATCTACCAGCATTTCTGCTTCGTCCTGGTCATCTGTAAGGAGCAGTCTTGCTGCAAGTGAAGGTGAGCCGAATCTTCCCGACGCATTTATTCTCGGCACGATGCCGAATGCCGCTGATGTTGCCGTAACAGGAAATCTGATTCCGCTTTTGGCAATAAGAGCGTTTACTCCCGCACGTTCCGAGTTTTCAAGAAGCTTTAAGCCATAAGAGGCGATATATCTGTTTTCACCTGTGAGTGAAACAATGTCCGCAACCGTTGCAAGTGCCGCAAGCTCTCCGTATTCATTGACAGCAATGTCATAGCTTCCGCCCTCGGCGGCGGCAATAAGCTTCAGTACAACTCCTGCGCCGCAAAGCGGCTTGAATGGTGAAAAATCATCTTTTCTGTGGGGATTGACTATTGCCTCGGCACGGGGAAGTGTTTCACCGGGCTGATGGTGGTCTGTGATGACAAGTCTCATTCCGAGCTCGTATACAAGTTCCGCTTCGCTATGGCATGATATGCCGTTATCAACTGTGATAATCAGTTCTGTGCCCTGTTCATGCATTTTTCTGATGTTTTCTTCGGAAAGACCATAGCCGTCATCACGCTCCGGCAAAAGATACATTACGTTTGCACCCATACATTCAAGATACGAAAAAAGCATAACTGTTGCTGTAATACCGTCACAGTCATAGTCTCCGAAAATGCATATCGGTGTGAACTCCTCAATTGCCTCCATGATAATATCTGTGGCTTCTCTCATATCCTTCATGAGAAACGGGTCCGAAAGTTCTGATATATTGAATTTTTCTGCGGCTTCTGCGGCAGTTGTGATACCCCTTGCGCTGAGAACATCGGCACAGAGAGAGTTGACTCCGCAGTCTGCGGCAAGTTTTGCTGATATGGTTTTATCAGGCTTGTTTACAATCCATTTTTTCATCGGACACCATTCCCGTCAATCAATAATTTCTTACTTTATATTATACCATTATGATGTAAAAAAAACAAGATGTTTGAAACAGATTGAAAATTGTGCTGATGTAACGGAGAGAAAATGCCGAAATAGCTTTTTTGAAAACATTGGAATTTATTCATCTTCACGAATTTTCGCTATTTACTTTACAGAAAAACTTTTCCATGTTATCATAAATAAAGTATTTATTTAATTGAAAGGAAAAGAAAAAATGAAAAAATCAATATTCAAGAAGTTTCTCGGACTTTCACTTGCGGCAGTTATGATGGTTACTGCTTCTGCATGTGGTTCTGAGGAAGAAAAGACAGCATCATATTCAGCAGACAGCGACAAGTCACTTCAGACTGTTATTGACAATGGCAAGCTTGTTTTAGGTCTTGACGCTTCATTCAAGCCAATGGGCTATACAGATGAAAACAATGAAATTGTAGGCTTTGATATTGACGTTGCTGAAGAAGTCTGCAGCAGAATGGGCGTTGAGCTTGAAAAGAAGCCTATCAACTGGGATACAAAGGAGCAGGACCTTGACCTCGGAATGATTGACTGCATCTGGAACGGTATGTCAGTAAATCCAAGCCGTGCAGAGGCTATGAACCTTTCTGAGCCTTACATGAAGAATGCAATGGTATTTGTTGTAAACTCATCAAGTGGTATTGCAAGTATGGATGATTTAAAGGGCAAGTCTGTTGCAGTACAGAACGGCTCAACAGCTCAGGAAATTCTTGCGGGAAGTGACATTGCAGGAGATATCACAACAAATGCAATTGCAACAAACGTTGAAGCGCTCCAGCAGCTTGAGCTTGAAATTGTTGATGCGGTTTTCCTTGATTCAGTAGTTGCAAACTATGAAATCCAGGAATCAGGCAAGTCATTTACAGTTCTCCCTGATGGTCTTGAAGAAGAAGAATATGCAATCGGCTTCAGAAAGAACGACAAGAAGCTTCGTGACGAGGTTCAGAAAATCTTAAGCGAGATGAAGGCTGACGGAACACTCGGCGAAATTTCAACAAAATGGTTCGGAAGCGACATTACAACAGTAAAATAATGCAAAAAATGTAAAATCAGATAAAAAAGTGCAAATAGTCTTGCTATTTGCACTTTTTTTAGTTATAATGAATTAGTATGATAAAACATTAACAGAGGTGGTTGATTTTGACACAACAGGAAATTTTCAAGGTTGCAGAGCTTCTCTTGGAGCATCTTGTACCGACGCTTAAGCTTTTCGGTTTTACATTACTTTTCTCAATACCGCTTGGTATGATAGTTGCATTGCTGAAAATGTGTAAGTTCAAGCCGATATCATGGCTTACAAACATTTACATACTTATCATGAGAGGCACTCCTCTTATGCTTCAGATTATTACGATTTTTTATGTCATACCGTATGCGAGAAAGATGGAGGGCATTCCGCAATGGATATCGTCCCTGCTTTCGGGAATTGACATTACTTCGGAAACGTATATGTTCACGGCTGTTCTGGTGGCATTTGTGCTCAATTATGCTGCTTACTTTGCGGAAATATTCCGTGGCGGAATTGAGTCAATTCCGAAGGGACAGTATGAAGCGTCTGCGGCTCTGGGACTTAACAGATTCCAGACATTTTTCAGAGTTGTTCTTCCACAGGTTATAAAGAGAGTTGTGCCGGCTGTTTCAAATGAGGTTATAACACTCGTTAAGGATACATCTCTTGCAAATGTAATTGCATATGCGGAAATCACTCTTATTGCCAAAGAACAGATGCAGAATTTCAGCTCGCTTATGCCGCTTTTCATTGCGGGTGTTTTCTATTTTGTTATTTCATCTGTGCTTACGCTTCTGTTTACATTCATCGAAAAGAAGCTTAACTACTATAAATAAAGGAGGGGAGATTTATGGCAGTACTTGAAGTTAAACACTTATCCAAAAGCTTTGATAACACTGAAGTTTTAAAGGATATTTCATTTGAAGTAAATAAGGGACAGGTTGTTGCAATAATCGGTCCTTCGGGAAGCGGTAAATCAACCCTTCTCAGATGTATAAATCAGCTTGAAAAGGCTGATGGCGGAGAAATCAACGTTTGCGGAATGAAGATGCTGGTGCCTAACAAAAAGGGTGGTACCTCTTATGCGCCGTCCAAGATACTTCGTCAGATAAGACTTAAAATCGGTCTTGTTTTCCAGAGCTTTAATCTTTTTCCGCATATGAATGTGCTCAGGAACATTACAGAAGCGCCTGTGTGCGTACTTAAAAAGGATAAAGCCGAGGCAAGAAAGACTGCAACGGAGCTTCTCGAAAAGATGGGACTTTCGGATAAGGCGAAGTCATATCCATGCGAGCTTTCGGGCGGACAGCAGCAGAGAGTCTCAATCGCAAGAGCGCTTGCCTTAAACCCTGAGATACTGTTCTTTGACGAACCTACTTCAGCCCTTGACCCTGAGCTTACAGGTGAAATCCTTAAGGTTATAAAGGAGCTTGCTGAGGAAAAGATGACGATGGTTATTGTAACACATGAAATGGATTTCGCAAGAGATGTTGCAGACCATGTTATATTCATGGATGGCGGACATATAATTGAAGAGGGCACCCCTGAAGAAGTGTTCGGCAACACAAGCAACGAGAGAACAAAGCAGTTCCTTGGAAAGTTCTGACGGATAATACATATAATAATGTATATGACATAAAAGGGGACTGGAGATTATATGACTGAACTGCTTGTAAGAAAATTCGTGAAAAATCATGAGCAGATAAATAAGCCGGAAGTAAGAAGAAGCTATGGAACACTTAGCAGTATTGTCGGAATATTATGTAATATTCTGCTGTTTGTTATAAAATATGTCATGGGTACTATCTCGGGCTCCATTGCAATTCTGTCTGACGCTTTCAATAATCTGTCGGACGCCGCAAGCTGTATCGTAACACTTCTGGGCTATAAAATGGCGGCAAAGCCTGCTGATAAGGATCACCCTTTCGGGCACGGACGCATGGAGTATCTGACAGCGCTTTTTATAGCTGTGCTTATTATACTTGTCGGATTTGAACTGCTCAAAAACTCAATTGATAAAATAATAAATCCTGTTGACGTGAAGTTCAGCTGGATTGTTCTGGCGTCACTTATTATATCAATACTTATAAAGCTCTGGATGTCGTTTTTTAACGGCAGACTCGGAAAGAAGATTGACTCAGCTGTTATGATTGCAACATCTGAGGACAGCCGTACAGATGTTATTGCAACGGCTGTAACCTGCGTGTCGCTTATATGCGCGCTCTTTACAGACCTGCCTGTGGACGGCGTTATGGGCATTGTTGTGTCTGCATTTGTCTTTAAGGCGGGTGTGGATATTGTAAGGGAAACTGTCGATAAGCTTCTGGGAGGCCCTGCTGACCCTCAGATAGTGTCCGCAATTAAAGAGATAGTTGATGAAACAGACAGAATTATCGGTATACACGACCTTGTAATTCACAACTATGGTCCGGGAAATATGATAGGAAGCTTTCACGCTGAAGTAAAAAGCACTGATGATTTTGTTGAGGTGCACGACATAATTGACGCACTTGAAAAAAGAATACACAATGAACTCAATATCATGATGACAATTCATATGGACCCGATTGAGACGGATAATGAATATGTAAGTTCGCTTCGTGAAATGACGGAACAGATGATAAGGAGAATTGACGAAACGCTTAATATTCACGATTTCAGAGCGGTTATCGGGGATACGCATACAAATCTTATCTTTGATGTGGTTGTGCCGTATGACTGCAGATATGATATCGGGTATATAAAAGAGTGTATTGATAATAATCTCAGCGAAAAGGAAACTGATTTTTATGCAGTTGTAACCTTTGACAGAGAATTTGCATAAAAGGAGAGCATATGGGACCATTTGAGTATGAAGTTATCAAGGTTGAGGGGGAGTATGCAACGCTGAGACGCACAGATACTGGGGATACGCTGTTTATAGCGCTTGCACTTCTGCCGCTCGGAACCGATATAGGAACAAGACTTTTGTGGGAAAATTTTGAATATTCTGTTATTTAAAGATGGAAAATGAATAAATTAAGCTAAATAAATACATATAAGTTAACAGTTTTTCGTGCAATCCTACAACCATAAAAGTGTTGAAATCGCTTGACAAACCGGTTATAAAATGATATTATAATAACATAATTATAAAATTGGAGGAATAAACATGAAGAAATCTCTGAGAAAACTCATGGCTGGCGTTAGTGCTGCTGCAATGCTCGCTACAGCTATGCCAGTTGTAAATGCATTCGCTGCTGATGAAGCTGAAGCAACAATCTCATACAGAGAAGTAGCTGAAGGTGCTATCATCACTGATTACGTTTGTGACGCTGACGAACTCGTTATCCCAGCTGAAATCGACGGACTCACAGTTGTAGGTGTTGACAACTTCGCATTTGCTCTCGTAAGCAAGGAAGTTAACATCATCGTTCCTGAAACACTTATGCTTGATTACATTGACGACGAAGCTTTCATGACAGCTGCTGTTGTTAATACAGAAATCATTGCTCCATCAGGCGCTACAACAGTTAACGGCGTTGTTAAGTACTGGATCAACGATGTAGTTGGTATGAACTACACAGACGCTGAAATCGCTGACGCAATTGCTAGAGCTATCACACACATCGGTGATGTTGAAGTTGCTAACATGACAACTGCAGAAGCAGCTGTTGCAATCGTTAGAGAAATCCAGGCTGGTAACTGCGGATTCTCACAGAAGAATCTTGAAAGACTTGACCTCGTTCTTGCAGGTACATTCTATGACATGGTAACACTTGAAGGTCCAGACGGAACTGACGCTCAGACATTTGCTGATGGCAAGTGGAACCTCATTTACAATGTTGCTACAGAAGCAGCTGGTCTCCCAGGCGATATGACACTTGACGGTGTTGTAAACCTCTACGACGCAATTGAAATTGCTAAGTACATGATGGGTATGCTTGAAGAAGAACCAAGCGAACAGGCTTTCATCAACGGTGACATCACAGAAGATGGCGTTATCAACCTTTATGATGCTATCGCTGTATGTAACGTATTCATGGGCTAATCCCTAAAACGATACATATATCTCCCATAATTTAATGGGTGTTTGATAAAGAACTTTATTATATGTACCGAAAGGTTGTATAGCATTTGCTATACAACCTTTTTTGTGTTTTTTGGATAATTGACAGTATTCTTTATATC
This sequence comes from uncultured Clostridium sp., assembly GCA_964621265.1. Taxonomy (GTDB): domain Bacteria; phylum Bacillota; class Clostridia; order Oscillospirales; family Ruminococcaceae; genus Porcipelethomonas. Next base: position 17,763 of record CAZULQ010000034.1, read on the forward strand.
TGCTATAATTAAAACGCACGTTACGCAACGCAAATTGTAGCAAACAGATGAAAGGGTATTATGATGAAATTAGACGGTTTTGGACTTATGGTAAACGATATGGGTAAAATGATAAGATTTTACCGAGATGTGCTTGGCTTTGAAATAAAGGAGAGCGAAGATACTTCAAATGTGTATCTTGTAAAGGACGGAACATTATTCCTGCTTTATGGCAGAAATGATTTTGAGAAAATGACAAGCCGCAGATATGAATATATTAAAGGACTGAACGGTCATTTCGAGATTGCTCTTTACGTTGATACCTTTGAGGAGGTTGACAAGGCTTATGCTGACGTTATTTCAAAGGGGGCAGTGTCAGTGCTTCCGCCCGAAGACGAGCCGTGGGGACAGCGTACATGCTATATAGCTGACCCTGAGGGGAATCTGATTGAAATAGGTTCTTTTAACAGACCGTTTGAAAGATGAAAATTTTTTCTATATAAATTTTCCGTCGACTATTGATTTTTACGTCATTTCATAGTATAATCAATACAGAATATCGGATATGATATTAAAACACTTTAAGGAGCATTATTATGGATATCAAAGCAAAAATTGACGAAATTGTTGACAAGGTAAAAAACGACAAGGATTTTGCAAATAAGTTCAAGGAAAGTCCTGTAAAGGCAGTTGAAGGTGTAATCGGTGTTGACCTTCCTGATGATAAAATTGAAGCTGTTGTTGACGGCGTAAAGGCTAAGGTTTCAGTTGATGACATCAAGGACAAAATCGGTGGACTTTTTGGAAAGAAGTAATTTAAAAGGGCGGTGCAATATGCATCGCCCTTTGTGTTTTACAGCTTTTGTATTTTTGCAAAGTTTGCCATGATTTTCTTCGTTCCAACTTTATCAAATGCAATTTCAAGCATGGCGTCGTTTGCCATTTTCTTTACGCTTAAAATCGTGCCCTCGCCGAAAATGTTATGTTTCACCTTTTCTCCGACTGAATAATCGGCAGACTGAGTATCAGCTTTTCTGGTCTTTTTGCTTGCAAGCTGTTGCTGGAGTGAAATTGAGCCTGACTGTTTTACAGGTGGCTTGTCAGTATTTGCAATGATTGTATTGTCATGCTTGTCAATGAGTTCTTTGCCAATTTCACGAATGAATCTTGAAGCAACATTTCGCTGAGTTGTACCAAACAGCATTCTCTGAGCCGAACTGCTTAAGTGAAGATTTTTTCTTGCACGTGTTATTGCAACATAAGCAAGTCGGCGTTCTTCCTGGATTTCGCCTTCGTCAAACATGCAACGTCCACTCGGGAAAATACCGTCCTCCATACCAACAGCAAATACGCTGTTGAATTCAAGTCCCTTTGCAGAGTGAACCGTCATCATGACAACTGCATCTGTGTCAGCGTCCATCTTGTCAAGGTCTGTATAGAGCGAGATTTCCTCGAGGAATTCGCTGAGTGTAGGTTCTTCGGCTTCGTCCATATAGGTTTTGATAGTGGATTTTAATTCTTCGATGTTTTCAATTCGTGTGAGACCTTCGTCACCGAGTGCCTTCATGGCATCAAGATAACCTGTTTCCTGTAAAACAAGGTCAAAGAACTCGTCAAGCGGCATTGTCTCAGATGCATTTCTGAGTGTTTCAAACATAGCCGCAGCCTTGCCGAGTACGGCAGCCTTTTTAGAAAGCATTGGATAATCGGCAGCGTTTCTCATAACCTCAATCGGAGAAATACCCAGGTCGGAGCTGATATTCATGATGACGCCCTGAGTGCTGTCACCGATACTGCGCTTTGGCTCATTTATAATACGTCTGAAACGAAGACTGTCGTTTTCATTGTTGATTACGGCAAGATATGATGTAAGGTCCTTGATTTCCTTGCGGTCATAGAATCTCATTCCGCCGAATACACGATATGGAATACCGCTTTTTACAAACGCCTGTTCAATAATGTTTGACTGCGCATTCATTCTGTAAAGAACGGCATTGTCAGCATACTTTCCGCCGTTTTTAACGTTCTCAAGAATCTTTTCAGCAACAAACTGAGCTTCGTCACGCTCATCACGTGCCTTGTACCAGTAAATCTTGTCGCCCTCACCGCTGTCAGTCCAGAGATTTTTTGCCTTGCGTTCAGAATTATTCTTGATAACCGAATTTGCCGCATCAAGAATATTCTGGGTTGAACGGTAATTCTGCTCAAGACGTATAACCTTAGCGCCCGAAAACTGCTTTTCAAAGCTCAGAATATTTTCAATTGTAGCGCCTCTGAATTTATAAATACTCTGGTCATCATCGCCGACAACGCACAGATTTCCAAAGCGTGCTGAAAGCATTGAAACAAGCATAAACTGTGCATGGTTAGTGTCCTGATATTCGTCAACCATTATGTATTTGTATCGGTTCTGATAGTATTCAAGCGCATCAGGAAATTCCGACAGAATCTTTACTGTGAGAGTTATAATATCATCAAAGTCAACTGCATTTGATGCGAAAAGACGTTTCTGGTACTCACGGTAAATTTTTGCAATAGCCGTTTTTCTGTAATCGCCTGCGGCTTCTTTTTCGTATTCTTCAGGAGAAATCAGTCTGTCCTTTGCTGAGCTGATTTCAGCGAGTATAGTTTTTGGCGGAAACTGCTTTTCTGAAAGCTCAAGGTCTGCCATACAGCCCTTTACAACTCTCTGACTGTCGTCCGAGTCATAGATTGTGAATGAACTGCCGTAACCGAGTCTTTCGATATCACGTCTTAAAATTCTGACACATGCTGAATGAAAGGTTGCGGCATGAACATCGTGGCCGTCCTCTCCGAGCATTGCCGCAAGACGTTCTTTGAGCTCTCCTGCCGCTTTATTTGTAAATGTAATGGCGAGAATTGACCATGGCTTTATAGGTGAAACGGCAACAATGTCCCTGAGCGTATCAGCCGAAAGCTCGCCACCGTTTATGTACTCTTCGAGAATACGGCAGTCCTCCGGAGAGCCTTCATAGCCGTCTTCATAATAGGCATTGCCGAAATTTATCATGTTTGCAATACGGTTGACAATAACTGTTGTTTTACCGCTTCCTGCGCCTGCAAGAACGAGTACCGGACCGTTTACTGAAAATACAGCTTCCTGCTGTCGGTCATTCATTCTACCGAAATATTTTTCAAGTGCTTTTCTTTTTAAATCTGTAAAGTTCATTTTAAATCTCCATTCGATTTTAGTAGCTTGATTATTCTGATTTTGATACAATCGCCCGATGTGCAGGGAGCAAAGTTAAAATTTGCGAATCTGCAAGGGCATAAAATGAAATATAA
>CAZULQ010000035.1:0-20336 GCA_964621265.1 uncultured Clostridium sp.
GCGTTGTTAAGAAGGGCGACGTTGTAAAGGCAGTTATCGTTCGTTCAGCAAAGGGCCTGAGAAGAGAAGACGGCACATACATTCGTTTCGACGAAAATGCAGCTGTTATCATTAAGGAAGATAAAAACCCAAGAGGTACACGTATATTTGGACCTGTTGCAAGAGAGCTTCGTGAAAAGGAATACATGAAGATCTTAAGCCTTGCACCGGAAGTATTATAATGGAGGTGTCATAATGAGCAAATTAAACGTTAAAACAGGTGACACAGTCGTTTTACTGACAGGTGATTACAAGGACAAATATGAAGACAACGGCAAGAGAAAGACTGGTAAGGTTCTCGAAGTAAGCCCAAAGGAAGGCAAGGTAATCGTTGAAGGAATCAACATGATTACAAAGCACATGAAGCCAACAAGAATGGGTCAGCCGGGAAGTCTCGTAAAGGCAGAGTCTCCAATCTATGCTTCAAAGGTTCAGCTCGTTTGCCCTAAGTGTGGCAAGCCTACAAGAGTTGGCCATGGCTTTGAGGAAAAGACAAATGCTGCTGGCGTTACAAAGAAGACACCGGTAAGAATCTGCAAGAAGTGCGGACACAATTTCTAATAGAAGGAGAAACGACATGGCAAGATTAAAAGATTATTATGTTGATACCGTAGCTCCTGCTTTGATGAAGAAATTCAACTACAAGAGTGTTATGGAAATTCCAAAGCTTGATAAGGTAGTTATCAACGTTGGTGCCGGCGAAGCAATCGCAAACTCAAAGGTTATCGACGCTATCATCAACGACCTTATGCAGATTACAGGTCAGAGACCGGTTATCTGCCGTGCTAAGAAATCCGTTGCTAACTTTAAGCTCCGTGAAGGAATGCCAATCGGCGTTAAGGTTACACTCAGAAGAGAGAATATGTATGAATTCGTTGACAAGCTTTTCAACGTTGCATTCCCTCGAGTAAGAGATTTCAGAGGTATCAATCCTAACTCTTTCGATGGTAAGGGCAATTATTCAACTGGTATCAAGGAACAGCTTATTTTCCCTGAAATCGAGTATGATAAGATTGACAAGGTTAGAGGTATGGATATAAATTTCATCACAACAGCTAAGACTGATGAAGAAGCAAAAGAACTGCTCTCACTTATGGGCGCACCATTTGCTAAGTAATTAGGGAGGATTTTTCAAAATGGCAAAAAAAGCGATGATTAATAAGCAGCAGAGAACTCCCAAGTATTCCACCAGAGCATACAACAGATGTAAGATCTGTGGCAGACCACACGCATACCTTAGAAAATTCGGTATTTGCCGTATCTGCTTCAGAGAGTTGGCTCACAAGGGACAGATCCCTGGTGTAAGAAAGTCAAGCTGGTAAAATACAAAGGAGGTCATTGGCATGCAGATTACTGATACAATAGCAGATTTACTGACAAGAATTCGTAATGCGAGTTCTGCAAAGCACGCCACGGTTGACGTTCCTGCTTCAAATGTTAAGAAGGCTATCACAGAAATTCTCGTTAACGAGGGTTATGTAAAGAGCTTTCAGCTCATTGAAGACGGCAAGCAGGGTATTATAAGAATTACTCTTAAATATACAGACAGCAAGTCACCTGTTATCACTGGTCTTCGCAGGGTTTCAAAACCGGGTTTAAGAATTTATTCAAGCTGTGAGGATATGCCTAAGGTTAGAAAGGGTCTCGGAATCGCAATCGTTTCTACATCAAAGGGCATCATGACAGATAAGAAGGCTCGCGAACTTAATGTTGGCGGCGAAGTGTTAGCATTCGTTTGGTAAGGAGGACAGGGAAATGTCACGTATAGGAAGAATGCCGATTAGTGTCCCTGCCGGTGTTGATGTTAATATCGACAACAACGTTGTTACAGTCAAGGGTCCTAAGGGCACACTCACAAGAGAATTTAAGAGCTCAATGATTATTGAGTTTGCGGACGGAACAATCAATGTTTCACGTCCTGACGAAACAAAAATGAACAAGAGCCTTCACGGTCTTACAAGAACACTTATCGCTAACATGGTTGAAGGTGTTACAAACGGCTATTCAAAGACTCTTGAAATCGAAGGTGTTGGTTACCGTGCTGCTAAGCAGGGTAAGGATCTCGTTATGAACCTCGGTTATTCACATCAGGTTATCGTTCCTGAAATCGATGGTATCACAATCGATGTTCCACAGCCAAATAAAATTATCGTAAACGGTATCGACAAGCAGGTTGTTGGACAGATCGCTGCTGAGATCCGTGAAAAGCGTCCACCTGAGCCATATAAGGGCAAGGGAATCAGATATGCCGGTGAACGTATCATCCGTAAGGAAGGTAAGGCCGGTAAGGGCAAGAAGTAATTAAAGGAGTGAATTTGCAATGATTAAAAAGGCTGATACAAAAAAAGCCAGAGCAAAAAGACATACCAGAGTTCGTGGTAAGATTTCCGGTACTCCTGAACGTCCTCGTCTGAATGTATTCCGTTCTGCAAAGCACATCTATGCACAGGTTATTGATGATGTAAACGGAGTTACACTTGCTTCTGCTTCAAGCATGGATAAGGAATTTGAAGGAAATGGCGGAAACGCTGAAGGTGCACGTAAGGTTGGCGCAATGGTTGCTAAGCGTGCAGTTGAAAAGGGAATTGCTGAAGTTGTATTCGACAGAGGCGGCTTCCTTTACCACGGAAGAGTTAAAGAGCTTGCTGAAGGAGCTCGTGAAAACGGACTGAAGTTCTAAGAAGGAGGTAAGACTTTTGGCTAATATAGATGCAAAAGCAATGGAGCTTTCCGAAAAGGTTGTTTCTATTAACAGAGTTTCAAAGACTGTTAAGGGCGGACGTATTATGAAGTTTTCTGCTCTCGTTGTAGTTGGCGACGGAAACGGCACAGTAGGCTTTGGTCTGGGAAAATCAGGCGAAGTTCCTGACGCAATCCGCAAGGGTATTGAAGACGCAAAGAAGAACCTCGTTAAGGTTCCTATGTATGGTACAACAATTCCACACGAAATCGTTGGTGAATTTGGTGCCGGCAGAGTTCTCATGAAGCCTGCTGCTCCTGGTACAGGTGTTATCGCAGGTGGTCCTGTTCGTGCCGTTATCGAAATGGCTGGTATCAAGGATATCAGAACAAAGTCACTGCGTTCAAACAACCCATGCAATGTTGTTAGAGCAACAATTAACGGACTTACTTCATGCACAACTTTAAAGGAAGTTGCTGAAAAGAGAGGCAAGTCAATCAAGGAAATTATAGGTTAAGGAGAGAGCAGATATGGCAAAGCAGATAAAACTCGTAAAGAGCCTTATTGGCAGAAAAGATGACCAGATTGCTACTGCTCATTCACTTGGACTTAAAAAGGTTGGCCAGGTTGTAACACAGCCTGACAATGAGCAGACAAAGGGAAAAATCAATAAAATTTCTCACCTCGTGGAGGTTCAGGACGCATAAGCAAGGAGGTGCATCACGATGAAGTTACACGAATTATCACCGGCACCGGGTTCTGTTTCAGAGCGTAAGCGTGTAGGCAGAGGTCACGGTTCAGGTAACGGCAAAACTGCTGGTAAGGGTCACAAGGGACAGAACGCACGTTCAGGCGGCGGCGTTAGAATCGGCTTCGAAGGCGGACAGATGCCTTTAGCAAGAAGAATCCCTAAGAGAGGCTTCAACAACATTTTTGCTAAGAAATATTCAATCGTAAATGTTTCAGATCTCGCAAAGTTTGTTGACGGAACAGTTGTTGATACTGAGATGTTAATTGCTGCAGGTCTTATTAAGAAGGAAAATGACGGTGTTAAGGTTCTCGGCAACGGCGAACTTACATCAAAAATCACTGTAAAGGCTGCTAAATTCTCAAAGAGCGCAATCGAAAAAATCGAAAAGGCTGGCGGGAAAGCAGAGGTGATTTAATGTGTTCCAGACACTGAGAAACGCGTGGAGAACTGCGGAAATCCGCAAAAAGCTCCTGTTCACATTATTAATCATCATCGTATTCAGAATTGGTAGTGCTCTCACTGTTCCTTTCCTGGATCTTGATGTTGTTGGTAGTTGGATGGAATCTAATGCCAAGGATGGTAACTTCCTGGAATACTTAAACGTACTCACAGGTGGCGCGCTGTCGAAGGCAACAATTTTCTCGCTTTCTATCACACCATTCATTAATGCTTCGATTATTATTCAGCTTCTGACTTATGCTCTCCCTCCTCTGGAAAGACTCCAGCAGGAAGGTGAGGAAGGCAGAAAGAAGCTTAACAAGATTACGGCTTTTGTAGCTCTGGGTCTTTCAATTTTCATGTCAATTGCATATTACTTCACTATCAAGAATATGATAAGCGACACAGGCCAGCGTGCTTTAAAATACACAGAAGGCTTTGAAGGCACATTTGCTGCAATCGTAATTGTATGTTGTTTTGTTGCAGGTTCCATGCTCGTTGTATGGATGGGTAACAGAATCAACGACAAGGGCATCGGAAACGGTATTTCAATGATTCTTTTCGGCGGTATCGTTGCAAGATTCCCAACTGACGTGGGACACCTTATCAGTCTCGTTAAGGAAGAACCAAGCACATACTTATTCGTTGCAATCGGTATTGCACTTGTATTTGTATTCATGATTGGTTTCGTTGTATTCATGAACGAGTCAGAAAGAAAAATCCCTGTTCAGTATGCAAAGAGAGTAGTTGGCAGAAGACAGTATGGCGGACAGAGCACACACATTCCTGTTAAGGTTTGTATGAGCGGTGTTATGCCAATCATCTTCGCTATGGCATTTATGTCTCTTCCAAGTACTATCGGCATGTTCAAGAAGCCATATGTTCAGCCGGAAGGTTTCTGGCAGGAATTCTATAATGGTTTCCTTAATTTCTTCAGTACACAGTCAGCATCATATGCTATTTTATATTTCATTCTGATTATCGCATTTAACTACTTCTATGTATCAATGCAGTATAATCCGATTGAAATTGCAAACCAGTTAAGACAGAATAACGGTGGTATCCCTGGTATCAGACCTGGTAAGCCAACATCTGATTATATTCAGAGAGTTCTGTCAAAGATTACTTTAGTGGGTGCTATATTCCTGGGAATTATTGCAATCTTCCCGATTGTTCTCGGTATGGCAGACTCAAAACTCGCAAGTCTTTCAATGGGCGGTACAACAATGCTTATCGTTGTAAGCGTTGCGCTTGAAACAGTTCGTACACTTGAATCACAGATGATGATGCGTCATCATAAGGGATTCTTAGAATAAGGAGGTCGTGTTAGATGAATCTTATTTTGTTAGGTGCTCCGGGTGCCGGTAAGGGAACTCAGGCAGAGGTTATTGCTGAAGCCAAGAAAATTCCACAGATTTCAACAGGTAATATCCTGAGAGAAGCTGTTAAGAACGGTACTGAATACGGTCTTAAGGCTAAGGCTGCTATGGAAAGCGGTTCACTCGTTTCTGACGATGTTGTAATCGGTATTTTAAAGGACAGAATCGCTGAGGACGACTGCAAAAACGGTTTTATCCTTGACGGCTTCCCAAGAACAGTTCCTCAGGCAGAAGCTCTTGAGGCTATGGGTGTTCAGATTGATAAGGTAATTGAAATATATGTTCCGGATGAAACAATCCAGAACAGACTGTCAGGCAGAAGAGTCTGCGAGGACTGCGGCGCTTCTTACCACACAGAATTTAAGCCATCAAAGGCTGAAGGCAAGTGTGACAAGTGCGGCGGTAACACAGTTCTCAGAAAGGACGACCATCCTGATACAGTTATTGAGCGTTTAAAGGTTTATCATGACCAGACAGCGCCTTTAAAGGATTTCTATGCAAATCGTGGCAAGCTTGTGACTGTTGAAGGTCAGGAAGATGTAGCTGATACATCTAAGCTGACACTTAAAGCAGTTGAGGCGTAAGAAATGGTAAGCATAAAATCAAGCACTGATTTAGCGAAGATGCGTGAAGCCGGTCAGATTGCCGGCAGAGCGCTCAAGCTTGCAGGTGAATCCATCAAAGCGGGTATGACAACCAAGGCCCTTGACAAAATAATCCACGATTATATAGTAGGGTGCGGTGCGAAGCCGTCATTCTTAGGATACGGCGGGTTTCCGGGTAGTGCCTGTATTTCAATCAATAATGAAGTCATTCACGGTATTCCGTCTCAGAAACGTAAAATTGCTGATGGTGACATAGTAAGCGTTGACGTGGGAGCGTTTTACAACGGTTTCCATGGCGACACATGTGCGACCTTTGCGGTCGGCAAAATCTCGGACGAAGCTAAGGCTTTACTGAAGGTAACTGAGGAAAGTCTTTATGAAGGTATCAAGGCAGCTCAGGTCGGCGCAAGGCTGGGCGATGTAAGTCACGCTGTTGAAGAATACTGTGCTTCAAGAGGCTATGGCATTGTAAGAAATTATTGCGGTCACGGAATAGGCAGACAGCTTCATGAGTCTCCTGAGGTTCCGAACTACGGAAAAGCGGGACACGGTCCAAGACTTGTTGCAGGAATGACATTCTGTATTGAGCCTATGATTAATCAGAAAGGCGATGGAATCAGAGTACTCAGCGACGGATGGACAGTCGTAACAGCTAACGGTTCGCTTTCAGCTCATTTCGAGCACGCAATTGCAATTACTCCGACAGGACCTGTGATTTTAACTCAGCCGTGATAAACGGAGGGATAAGGTTTTGGAAATCGGAAGTGTTGTGAAAGCTTTAGCGGGACGAGACTGCGGAAGATATTTTGTGATTGTGGAAACACATGAACGCTTTGTGATGATTGCAGACGGGGTAACCCGAAAGCTTCAGAAACCAAAGAAGAAGAATATCAGACATCTGGAATCTACCTGTAAAAAACTTAAGTTGGACAATTTATCCAATAAGAAGCTTAAAATTGTGCTCGGAGAAATGTCCGGCACACCGTAACCTGTATGGGGAGGTAATAAATTTTGTCTAAGGAAGATGTAATTGAATTAGAGGGTATCGTTGAAGAAGCATTACCTAACGCAATGTTCAGAGTAAAGCTCCCGAACGACCATGTAATTCTCGGGCATGTATCAGGTAAGCTGAGAATGAATTATATCAGAATCGTTCCCGGCGATAAGGTAACAGTTGAGATGTCACCTTATGACCTGACTAAGGGCAGAATCACCTGGAGAGCCAAGTAATTTGGTAGATAAGAAACCTGAGGCGTTGTGAAAATAATGCTTCTGTAATTAATACGAGGAGGTATTTTCAATGAAAGTTAGACCTTCAGTTAAACCTATTTGCGAAAAATGCAAGGTTATTAAACGCAAGGGCAAAATAATGGTAATTTGCGAAAATCCAAAGCATAAACAGCGTCAGGGTTAATTTCCTGACATCTTATTAACGGAGGTGCTATTAATTAATGGCAAGAATTTCTGGTGTTGACCTGCCGAAGGATAAGAGAGTTGAAATCGGCTTAACTTATATCTACGGTATCGGTCGTCAGACTGCTGTGACAATCCTTAAGGAAACAGGCGTTAATCCTGACACAAGAGTTAAGGATCTGTCAGAAGAAGACGTAGCAAAGCTGCGTGATTATATCGATAAGAACTGCAACGTTGAGGGTGACCTCAGAAGAGAAGTTGCACTTAATATCAAGAGACTTGTTGAAATCGGATGCTATCGTGGTGTTCGTCACCGTAAGGGTCTGCCTGTAAGAGGACAGAGAACAAAGACAAATGCCAGAACTCGTAAGGGTCCGGCTAAGACAATTGCTAACAAGAAGAAGTAAGGAGGACTTGCAATGGCACAGCAGAAGAAAAAAGTTGCTATCAGAAGACGCAGAGAGCGTAAAAACATTGAGAGCGGCGCTGTTCATATTCAGTCCACTTTCAACAACACAATCGTAACTATCACAGATACACAGGGTAATGCACTTTCATGGGCAAGTGCCGGCGGACTTGGCTTCAGAGGTTCAAGAAAGTCAACACCATTTGCTGCTCAGACAGCTGCTGAAGTTGCTGCTAAGGCTGCTATGGAACATGGTCTTAAGACTGTTGAAGTTTATGTTAAGGGACCTGGTTCAGGCAGAGAAGCTGCAATCAGAGCATTACAGACAGTTGGTCTGGAAGTTAAGATGATCAAGGACGTTACTCCAATTCCGCACAACGGATGCCGTCCTCCAAAGAGAAGACGTGTCTAATTTACAGGAGGTGCAATAAATTGGCTATTAACAGAGAACCAATTCTCAAGAGATGCAGATATCTCGGAATCAGCCCACAGGTTATGGGTATTTCTAAGGAAAGCAACCGTAATCCTAACGCTAACAAGAGAAAGAAAGTTTCAGAATACGGAATGCAGCTTAAGGAAAAGCAGAAGCTGAAGTTTATCTACGGCGTTCTGGAAAAGCCTTTCTATCACTATTTTGAAATCGCTGAAAAGATGGAAGGTAAGGCTGGTGAAAACCTCATTTCAATTCTTGAATCAAGACTTGACAATGTTGTTTTCAGAATGGGTCTTGCACTTACAAGAAGAGAATCAAGACAGCTCGTTTCACACGGACATTTCCTCGTAAACGGCAAGCGTGTTGACATTCCTTCATACAGAGTTAAGGTAGGCGACGTAATCGAACTTAGCGAAAACAGCAAGAAGAGCGACAAGTTCAAGGAAATTGCTGAAGGAACTAAGGGCAGAGTAATCCCTCTCTGGCTTGAGGCTAACAAGGATGCAGCAACAGCTAAGGTTGTTCGTATGCCTGTTAAGGACGATATCGACTACGAAGTTGAAGAAACATTCATCGTCGAATTGTACTCAAAATAATAGTAATTATTTACTTATTATTAGCCTGTTGATTATTTTAAAAATAAAAAGTGATTGCGAAATAGGAGGGTTCTTATGCTTGAAAAAATCGTAAAGCCGGAAATTGATACTGTTGAGCTTAAAACTGATGGTAAATACGGTAAATTCGTATTGTCTCCGCTGGAACGTGGATATGGTATAACTCTCGGCAACAGCCTGAGAAGAGTGCTCCTTTCTTCACTTCCAGGTGTTGCAGTCAACTCGGTTAAGATTGACGGCGTTCATCATGAAATGTCGACAATTCCGGGCGTTAAAGAGGACGTTACTGAAATTATCCTTGCAATCAAGGGTCTTACAGCAAAGCTTTATGGCGAAGGTCCTAAGACTGTTTACATTGAAGCCGAAGGCGAATGTGAAGTAACAGCCGGTGATATCAAAACAGACTCAGAGGTCAATATTCTTGATCCGGGAATGCATATAGCAACTCTTGGCAAGGATGCAAAGCTTTATATGGAAATCACTATTGACAGAGGCAGAGGCTATGTTTCTGCTGAGCGTAACAAGCAGCAGATGGGTGGAAGCATGCCTATCGATGTTATTGCGGTTGATAGTATCTATACTCCTGTTTTGAAGGTAAATTACAAGGTTGAAGACACACGTCTTGGCCAGGTAACTGATTTTGATAAGCTGACAATTGAGGTTTGGACAGATGGAACAATCTCAGCTAAGGAAGCTTTATCACAGGCAGCCAATCTCCTCAACGAGCATCTGAAACTTTTTGTTGACTTGTCAGATGAGGCAAGTATTGCAGAAGTTCTTGTAGATCAGGAGGACAAGGGAAAAGAAAAAATCCTTGAGATGACCATTGAGGAACTTGACTTATCGGTACGTTCATTTAACTGTTTAAAGCGTGCCGGAATTAATACCGTTGATGACTTAATCAATAAGTCAGAAGAAGAAATGATGAAGGTTAGAAACCTTGGTAAAAAATCCTTTGATGAGGTTAAAGAAAAGCTTCAATCACTTGGCTTTGACCTTAGCTCAGAAGAGGAATAAAACTGCCGGAAGTCCGCTTTGCGGTTCGTTCCTGTAATTTGAAAAGGAGTGAATAACGATGCCAGGTACAAGAAAGCTTGGAAGATCAACTGACCATAGAAGAGCGATGCTCAGAGCAATGGTTACTTACCTGCTGGAAAATGGACAGATTGAAACAACTGTAACAAGAGCTAAAGAAGTAAGAGCAGTTGCTGAAAAGATGATTACAATCGGCAAGAACAGCGATCTGCACTCCAAACGTCAGGTTTTAGCTTATGTAACTAAGGAAGACGTTGCGAAGAAGGTATTTGATGAAATTTCACCTAAATACGCTGACAGAAACGGCGGCTATACAAGAATCGTGAAAATCGGTCCTCGCCGTGGCGACGCTGCTGAAATGGCAATTATCCAGCTGGTTTGATTTTAATACATTCCTGTTGTATAAAATTAATAACGTGCAGAATTTTATATTCTGCACGTTTTTGTTTTTTATATGCTTGACTTTAACCAAAAAAAGTTCTATAATTTAAGAAAGAAAAAATTGAAACGAAAGGACAAAATATCATGAAAATAGCTGTAACATACGAAAACGGACAGATTTTCCAGCACTTTGGTCATACAGAACAGTTCAAGCTTTATGACATTGAGGACGGAAAAATTGTAAAGGAAGAGGTTGTCTTTACAATGGGTCAGGGACACGGTGCACTTGCAGGCTTCCTCTCACAGAATAATGTTGATACACTTATCTGTGGTGGTATCGGAGGCGGCGCTCAGAACGCTCTTGCACAGGCAGGAATCAGGCTTTATGGTGGCGTAAGCGGAAGCGCTGACGATGCTGTAAACAGCCTTTTAGCAGGCACTCTCGGATATAACCCTGATGTGAAGTGTAATCATCATGACCACGAGCACGGCGAAGGACACACTTGCGGCTCACACGGCTGTGGAAATCACGGCTGTCACTGATACAAATTAAACGACGAAAGGACTAATCATCATGAGTAACAAATATGCAGGCACACAGACTGAAAAGAATCTCGAAGCTGCTTTTGCAGGAGAATCACAGGCAAGAAACAAGTACACATACTTTGCATCAAAGGCCAAGAAAGAAGGCTTTGAGCAGATTGCGGCACTTTTCCTTAAAACTGCCGACAATGAAAAGGAACACGCTAAAATGTGGTTCAAGGAGTTAAACGGAATCGGCTCAACTGCCGAAAACCTTGAAGCTGCCGCTGACGGCGAAAATTACGAATGGACAGATATGTACGAGGAATTTGCTAAAACAGCCGAAGAAGAAGGCTTTGCAGACCTCGCCAAGAAATTCCGCCTTGTTGCGGCAATCGAAAAGCACCACGAAGAACGCTATCGTGCGCTTTTAAAGAACGTTGAAACTGCAAAGGTATTCGAAAAGAGCGAAGTTAAGGTATGGGAATGCCGCAACTGCGGACACATCGTTGTAGGTACAAACGCACCTGAAGTCTGTCCGACCTGTGCACACCCACAGAGCTATTTTGAAATTCACGCTGAGAATTATTGATTAAAATGAACTATTTAAATCTTTCTTCTGATTTCCTGAAAGATGTTGAGCAATATTGCGCTTATGATGAAAGCATTCCGTTTCATTACAGGGTTATCGCCAAACTGCTATCAGAAAATAATTATGATATTGCAAAGCAAATCATTGAAGCTAATCTGAATGAATTTACAGATAATTATAGTTATCTGATTTTAGATTTTGCAATTGAGATGTGTTTGAATATAGTAACAGATGAAAACGGAATAATCTATGCTAATGAATATTCGATGACAAAAGAACACATATACAAACCCACAACTGAAACAATAGCTTTTATTGAATTTCTGCTAAAAAACGATTTTGACCCACATTTGCCAATGCATTTTAATCAGATGGAACACATTCAAGAAATCGAAGAAGACTGTATGTCGCAAACGGACTTTCGATTTGATTGTTCTAAAATAAAACAGCTTATTAGTAATTTTTTCTGAAATCGACTAAAAAACCTGAGAAGAAATCTTCTCAGGTTTTTGTATTATTTAAAATAAATCTCTTTCAGCTGAACTCTGTCCGCACCGTGATAAACAAAATAAAGCGGATAGACACCATCAGCATATTCCAGTTTTACAGACGCTTCCTTCCATGCTATATCATCGCCGTCCGACATATCAAGCGGGATTCTCACAATTTCACAACTTTCAAGTCCGAATCGTATTTCGAAATACGACTCTGTACTTTCATTGTGCACAGCCTCTTCCACAGGCTCTTTAAACTCTTCACAACGTTCGTCAACTCTTATAGGGGCATCGGAAACAACTTTGTTTTTATCTGTTTCCTTTCGGTATCTGACGCCGATTTCAGAAACCTTTGAGAAAGAAAAATATTTATATCCGATAACTGTTCCGTCTTCGATTTCAGCAATAAAGCGCTCATCACCAAGATGCGTCACGTTCGGGAACGGCATTTTGTAGATACTGTTTGAA
The DNA here is from genome assembly GCA_964621265.1 of uncultured Clostridium sp. GTDB lineage: Bacteria > Bacillota > Clostridia > Oscillospirales > Ruminococcaceae > Porcipelethomonas. The sequence goes on from CAZULQ010000035.1 coordinate 12,251, forward strand.
CCGTGCGGCATTTTTCCGTTTGTAAGGTTGCAGGCAATTACGGCAGGATAGTCACCCTTCGCAATGAGTGGACCGTAATTAAGACCACAGCTTGTAACCTCAACCTGCGCAATACTGCCGTCTTCGGCAATTGTGATTTTCTCGGCACACGCCTGTCGGCTGTAATCTGACTTATGTGTAAGTCTGTGATAGAAAACATACCACTGACCGTTTATTTCTGCAATACTTCCGTGAGTTGTACCTGTCATATTAAGCTTGTCCTCAGCGGCTCTGCCGTTTAAGCCAACATCACCGTTTGACACAATCGTACCACCGAAAACGAAGTCTCTGTCGGGATAATCGCTGACAGCATAGCAAAGCTCGTGGTTGAGCCATGATGAGTAGATGAAGTAGTACTTCTCCCCTACTTTTCTCATAGAAGCAGCTTCAAAAAACGGATGCTGTTCAAAGCTTGTCCCCTTGACACGATAAGGAATAATATGCTTTGCCTCTTCTTTTACAGTCAGCATATCATCTTCCAGAATGAGCATAACAGGACCCATTATGCTGTCCTTATAGCTGAGGATTTCCTCCCTTGAAACACCGAGCATTTTTGCTTCTTCCGCAATCATCTCTTCATTTTCAAAAAATCCGGGTTCTTCTTCATAGCCATACTGCGTTCCGTAGTAAATACGGATTGTTCCATTGTCATTGAGCGCCGCAGGGTCAAAGCAGATGTACTTTTTCATCGGTGTACCATCGGGATTTTTCACACAGCCGAGGAACTCGAATTTTCCTGCGGGACTGTCGCTTACAGCGACTCTGATTGTTCCGTTGTATCCACTATAGCCATAGTCTCCGCCAAGGCAGTAGTAAAGATAGTATTTACCGTCATTGCCCTGTACAACGTCAGGAGCATACATATATTTTGTATTCACGCTCTCAGGGTCTTGTGCGGCACAATAGCTAACACCCTCATAGCGCCAGTCTGTAAGGTCATCAACAGGGGCAGAATACACAACATAATCATCCATGCAAAAAGTGTAACCACCCTCTCTGTCATGCGAACCGTAAAGGTAAACTCTGTCACCGAAAACGTGAGGCTCACCATCAGGGATATATTCATTGATTGGCAAAAATGGGTTGAATGCCTGTTTTTTCATAAAATCCTCCTTTAAAATTTACTTCATCATATTTCATGCTGTTAATCCTATTATATCACATCTTATTTTCAGTTACAATATTTTTTGAACCGGTTTTATTATACAATAAAATTCCCACAAGAAAAACTATCGGAAACGCTGTTGCGGCAAGTATGCCGTAAGAAAGCTCGCCGTCAAGACTATCAGAAATCAGTCCCACAAAAGTAGGCCCTGTGCTGCAGCCTACATCTCCTGCAAGCGCTAAAAGGGCAAAGAGTGCTGTTCCTCCGCGTCTTAGCGCCGACGCCGCAAGGCTGAATGTTCCGGGCCAGAGAATGCCTACTGAAAATCCGCAGATGCCACAGCCGAGAAGATTCAAAAACGGCATGCCTGAAAGTGCTGTCATAAGATATGCCGCAATGCATAAAAGGATGCTGAACAGAATAAATTTTATAAGATTGATTTTTTCACCGAATTTTCCGTAGAGCAGTCTAGATGTTCCCATCAGAACGGCAAAAAACATTGGCCCAGTAAGGTCGCCTATTGTCTTGTTGACTTCAAGTCCTCTCTCAGCATAGGCTGATGCCCATTGACTTATTGCCTGTTCTGATGCCCCGGCACACATCATAAGGAGCATTAGAATCCAGAACATTTTGTTTTTGAAAAGCTCGGAAATCTTCATTGACGTTTCATCGTCATCAAGGAGCGGAGCAATCGGAACCTTCATGAAAACAAAAGCGTTCACAAACGGTACAATTGCCCAGAGGACGGCGAGTATGCGCCATTTTTCTATACCGAAAACCGCAAAGAATAAAGTTGAAACAAGAACGACTCCGACGTGTCCCCAGCAGTAGAATGAATGAAGCATACTCATGGTTTTTTCCTTGTTGTCGCTGGGACATGCCTCTACGACAGGACTTGCAAGTACCTCAAGCAGACCACCGCCAATGGCGTAAACAACAACGGAAATAAGAATGCCCGAGTATGCGTCGGACATAATGAAAGGGAAAAATGCAAGCCCCGAAAGACCTGTGGCAGCGCAGAAATGCGCCATAACCATGCCCGCTCTGTACCCGATTTTGTCAATGCATTTTGTGCATATCAGGTCAGTCAGAAGCTGTACTGCAAAATTTATGGTAACAAGCGATGTGACCTGTGCAAGAGTAAGTCCAAGCTTTGACTGAAACATAAGAAGCAGCAGCGAAACAAAATTATTGACAATTGCCTGGACAATAAAGGCAGTAAAAGAGGCTTTTATTGTATGATTATAGTTCATGATAATCTCCTGTTTATTATATGTCGTTTATGTAAGCTTTCAATATTATAGTCTGTCATTTCTTTTTTGTCAAGAAGTTTTTTGTGATATTTTATAACTCCAAAAAACAGCATCTCTTTTTGTTCATATGTGTGAAATTTTATTGCAAATTCCTGAAAAGTGTTGACTTAAATGCGTTTTTAGTTTATTATATAAATATGTATATACTTATATAATTCGGAGGATTTATGAACAAAAATGTTATAAACAAAATGCCCGTAATGCTTCATGGTGCGGACTATAATCCTGAGCAGTGGCTTGACATGCCCGAGATACTCGAGCGTGACATTGAGCTTATGAAAAAAGCGGGCGTGAACTGCGTTTCAGTCGGTATTTTTTCATGGGTATCGTTAGAGCCGAAGGAAGGTGTTTATACTTTCGACTGGCTTGAAAATGTCATAAACAAGCTTTACGAAAACGGCATTTACACAGTTTTAGCTACCCCGACAGGTGCAAAGCCGTCATGGATGGCAAAAAAATATCCTGAGATTTTAAGAACGGAGAGAAACCGTGTGAGAAATCTCCAGGGCGGACGCCACAATCACTGCTATACGTCACCTGTTTATCGTGAAAAGACACGTCTTATAAACACAAAGCTTGCAGAGCGTTTTGCAAATCATCCTGCCGTTATTTTATGGCACGTTTCAAATGAAATACAGGGTGAATGTCATTGTGAGCTTTGTCAGAAAGCGTTCAGAGAATGGCTTAAAAAGAAATACAGCAGTCTTGATGAACTCAACAAGGCATGGTGGACATGCTTCTGGAGTCACACTTATACAGACTGGGAGGAGATTGAATCTCCTGCCGACCACGGTGAGCCGTGTATTCATGGTCTTACTCTTGACTGGAAGCGTTTCTGTACTGAGCAGACTGTTGATTTTTACAAGGAGGAAATCAAGCCTCTTAAAGCGGCAAATCCTGATATTCCTGCAACAATAAACATGATGGCTTATCATGACAGCATTGACTACTGGGCTTTTGCAGATGTTCTTGATATTGTTTCATGGGATTCCTATCCTATGTGGCACAATTCTGGAAATGACGATACAGGTAATGCAATCTGGAATGCCTGCTGGCATGACGCTATGAGATGCATTAAGCATCAGCCTTTCCTGCTTATGGAAAATACACCGAGTACAGCAAACTGGTGCGGTGTTTCACGTCACAAGCGCCCCGGAATGAATCTTCTGACGGGTATTCAGGCGATAGCGCACGGCTCTAACAGTGTGCAGTATTTCCAGTGGAGACAAAGCAGAGGATCGGCTGAAAAATTCCATGGCGCAGTTGTGGGACACAACGGTTCTGAGAAAGCGAGAATTTTCCTTGAGGTTGCAAAAACAGGTGAGGCACTTGGCAAGCTTTCGGATATTCTTACAACAGATGTAAACGCTGAAGCCGCAATTGTTTTTGATATTCAGAACAAGTGGGCGATTGAGGACAGCAAGGGTCCGAGAAATGATAACATGGGATATACCGACCAGCTTTTACAGACCTACGGTTCTTTCTGGAAGCAGGGTGTTCCTGTTGATGTTATAAACATGGACGCTTCCCTTGAAAAGTACAAGCTTGTGTGCGTTCCTATGCCTTATATGTTAAGAGGAGATTTTGCACAGAGACTTATTGAGTATGTAAGAAATGGCGGTACTGCTGTTGTGACATACTTCTGTGGAATGGTTGATGAGCATGACCTTTGCTACATCGGAAAAACTCCTGCACTCGGGCTTTCCGAAATGCTTGGTATCACCTTTGAGGATATTGATGCGCTTTATGACTACATGAAAAATACTGTCGTTTTCGGCGACAAGGAATACGGTACATCAAGACTCTGTGAGATTATTACAGCTGATACTGCAAAGGTGCTCGGTACATACAAGGACGATTTCTATGCGGGTACTCCTGCTTTTACAGTTAACAATTTCGGCAAGGGTACTGCATATTATCAGGCAACCTTTATGAACAGCGAATTTTCCGACGAGTTCTATGAAAAGCTTTGCAATACGCTTGACATTAAAAAGGCTCTTGATACAAAGCTTCCGCACGGTGTAACAGCCGGTGTCAGAACTGATGAAAACGGAAAGGAATACATCTTTATTCAGAATTTCATGAATGAGGAAAATGAGCTTACTCTTCCATGCTCTGTGCATGATTTACTTACAGGCGAGGATTTAAGCGGTGAAATTACACTTAAAGCTTATGATGTGAAAGTATGCGTGAAAATATAGAATTACAGACAGGCGGGTATAGCCAGCTGGAATCTATTATATAAATTTACAGGAGGAACTACTATCAGATGAATTTAAAGAAAATTTTAGCTCTTGCGTCGTCACTTGTTATGATGTGCACTGCATTTTCAGGCTGTGACGAGGAAAAGAGCGAGGGCGAAGGCAAGTCAGCGGCGGCTGTAAGCTATAACTGGAGCAACGTTGCAATCGGTGGCGGCGGTTATGTAACAGGTATGGAATACAGTAAGGTTGAGGACGGCCTTGTTTACGCAAGAACTGATATCGGCGGTGCTTATCGCTGGGTTGACAAGGAGTCAAAATGGGTGGCTATCACTGACCATCTGGGTTCAGACGAATGGAATCTTATCGGTATTGAAAGTATCTGTGCTGACCCTGTTGACGCAAACAGAGTATATATCGCATGCGGTACATACATGGAAACTGCAAACGGCGCTATTTTAAGCTCAGATGACTACGGCAAGACATGGACACGCTTTGACCTGCCATTCGGCTGTGGTGGTAACCAGTCGGGACGTGGCGTTGGCGAGCGACTCGCTGTTGACCCGAAGGATAACAAGAATGTTTATTTCGGAAGCAGAACTGACGGCATGTGGAAATCATCTGACCACGGCAAGACATGGGCTAAGGTTGAAAGCTTCCCGACAGAGGGTAACTTCGTACAGGAAAGTAACGCTATTGGTATTATGTGGATTGAGTTTGCACCTGATACAAATGATATTTATGCAGGCGTTGCAGAAACAAACGGAACATGTATTTATAAATCAGCTGACGGCGGTGCAACATGGAATGCTCTTCCGGCACTCCAGGCAGGCATGTATCCGCTTCAGGCAGATATCTCCAAAAACGGAAAAATGTACATCGCTTGTTCAAACAACTGCGGACCTAACGAGTCCCCGACAGAGGGCATGGTGCTTGCTTATGACTTAGCGGCAGGTACATTTACAGATATCACACCTGCTCTTGATGACAGCAGATACGGCGGCTTCAGCGGCGTTTCTGTTGACGCACAGAATCCTGATACAGTTGTTATTTCAACTGTTGGTTTCTGGAGCAATTACGGTGACAATATTTATCGTACAACAGACGGCGGCGCAACATGGACACCTTTCTTTGACAACAAATCAAAGAACTACGTTATGGACGTAACAGAAGCTGACTGGCTCAACTGGGGTCTTAACGAGGCAAAGCTTGGCTGGTGGACATCTGACATCAATATTGACCCGTTCAATTCAGACGAGGTTATGTACGGCACAGGTGCTACAATCTACGCTACAACAAATATGACAGCGCTCGGTACAGGAACACCTGTAACTGTCAAGTTCCATGCATACGGTCTTGAGGAAACAGCTGTATTTGAAATGATTTCACCTCCTGCGGGTGGTCCTCAGCTTTACTCAATCATGGGTGACTTAACAGGCTTCTCACATGTTGATGTTACTAAATGCCCTGACGAAGCTCACTTCATGGCTGACGGAAAGCCATCTGATATTGACTGTGCATGGCTTAATCCTAACATTGCTGTAATGTGCGGCGACATGCAGAACAGCCTCAGATACACAACAGACGGCGTTACATGGAATCAGTGCAAGGCGCTTCCTGAATCTGCACAGGACGGTAAGGTTGCGATGTCAGCTGACGGCAAGAGCTTCATATGGACACCTGCTTCAAGTGCTAACAAGCCTTTCATCACTCCTGACTACGGTACAACATGGTATAATGTAAATGGTCTTGGTTATGGTTCGACAATTGTTGCGGACAGAGTTAATCCTTTAAAGTTCTACGCAGTATGTGACAGCATGTTCTATGTTTCTACTGACGGAGGCTATAACTTCACACCTACTACTGCTGTAATGGAAGGTGCAGGAATTGCGGCTGTCGGCGACAAGGAAGGCGATGTATGGGTTTATAATGAAGGTCTTATGATGCACACAGAAGACGGCGGACAGACATTTGAGCCAATCAAGAACTTCAAGTGCAGAGCTATGGGCTTTGGTGCACCAAAGAAGGAAGGCGACTACATGGTAATCTATGCTATGGGCTCAACTGAAGAAAGCGGCGATGGTATTTACCGCTCAGAGGACAAGGGTAAGACATGGCAGAGAATCAACGATGAACATCACCTTTTCGGTAATCTAACACTCTCTATCACAGGTGACAGCGAAATTTACGGAAGAGTATATTTTGCTACAAACGGACGTGGTATTGTAATGGGTGATATTGCAGAATAAATTTTGCAGATATTGCAAAACATATAAATATATTTTAAAGGAGAAAAAATCATGAAATACTATATTGGTATTGACCTGGGCGGCACAAACATCGTTGCAGGCGTAGTTGACGAAAACTACAACATCATCACAAAGGCGAGCACAAAAACTAATCTCCCAAGACCTGAAAAAGAAATTGCGGCTGACATGGCTAAGGTTTCAATCCAGGCTGTTAAGGACGCAGGTCTTGACATGAGCCAGATTGAATGGGTCGGAATTGGTACTCCAGGTATCGCAAACAGCGAAAAGGGTATCATTGAATATTCATGCAACTTAGGCTTTGATAACACTCCAATGGTTGAATACATCAAGGAATACATCGACAAGCCAGTATTTATCGAAAACGACGCTAATGCTGCGGCATACGGTGAATATGTTGCCGGTGCTGCAAAGGGTGCTAAAAACGCTGTTTGTATCACTCTCGGTACAGGTGTTGGCGGCGGCATCGTTGTTGACGGCAAGATTTACTCAGGCTCAAACTTTGCCGGTGCTGAAATCGGACACATGGTAATCGAGGTTGACGGTCCTCAGTGTACATGCGGCAGAAAGGGATGCTTTGAAGTATTCTCATCTGCAACAGGTCTTATCAGAATGAGTAAGGAAGCAATGGCACAGGACGCAGATTCAGCTATGCACAAGATTACTGCTGAAAGAAACGGCAAGGTTACTGCAAGAACATCATTTGACGCTATGAGAATGGGCGACAAGACAGCTAAGGAAGTTGTTGACAAGTTCATCAAGTATTTAGCGGCAGGTATTACAAACACAATCAACATCTTCCAGCCTGATATTCTCTGTATCGGCGGCGGTGTCTGCAACGAAGGTGATGCACTTCTCCTTCCTGTAAAGGAACTTGTTAAGGAAGAAGTTTACACAAGAAACTCACCTAAGAATACTGAAATTGTTATTGCCAAGCTCGGCAATGACGCAGGTATTATCGGTGCGGCATTCCTCGGAAATGCGAAATAATATCGGAATAAAAAATTACAGTCCTCTGCTTTTAAAGCAGGGGACTGTTTTTATATGTACTATAAATTACAAAACAAAAAAGCTCTCAGATGATAAATCATCTGAGAGCACTTCAATTGGTGACCCGTACGGGAATTGAACCCATGATTCCGCCGTGAAAGGGCGGTGTCT
>CAZULQ010000036.1:0-19336 GCA_964621265.1 uncultured Clostridium sp.
AACGAACGATAACTGCCTTTACAACGTCGCCCTTCTTAACAACGCCGCCGGGTGTTGCTTTCTTTACAGAAGCTACAACCACGTCTCCGATATTTGCATATCTTCTGCGTGTACCGCCCAGAACTCTGATACACATAAGCTCTTTAGCTCCGGTGTTATCAGCAACCTTCATATAAGACTGCATTTGTATCACAGCGAGTTCCTCCTTTCAGAAGCGTCCTTTTATGACTGCTTCCTGACTATATTATAATTACTTAGCTTTTTCGATAATGTTGATAACACGCCATCTCTTGTCCTTTGAAAGTGGACGTGTTTCCATAACTTCTACACGATCGCCGATGCGGCATTCGTTGTTTTCATCATGAGCCTTAAGCTTAACTGTTCTCTTGATGATTTTCTTATAAAGTGGGTGTTTAACATTGTCAGCGATAGCAACAACGATAGTTTTGTCCATCTTGTCGCTTACAACTTTACCAACCCTTGTTTTTCTAAGGTTTCTCTCAGACATAGCTAAATCCTCCCTTTCTTACTGAGCTGACTTGATTTCAGTTTCACGCATAACTGTCTTGATTCTTGCGATATCCTTCTTAACAGCCTTGAGGCGTGCTGTGTTGTCAAGCTGGTTTACAGCAAGCTGAAAGCGGAGCGCAAAAAGCTCTTCCTTTAAGCCTGTAAGCTTATCGTTCATTTCTTCAACTGACATACCTTTGATCTCAGATGCCTTCATTACTGCTCCCCTCCTTGCTGCGCTTTTGTAACAAATTTACACTTGATAGGGAGCTTGTGCATAGCAAGACGCATAGCTTCTCTTGCTGTTTCCTCTGGAACGCCAGCAATTTCAAACATGATTCTGCCTGGCTTAACAACAGCTACCCAATATTCCGGTGAACCCTTACCTGAACCCATTCGAGTTTCAGCAGGCTTTTCTGTGATTGGCTTATCAGGGAAGATCTTGATCCAAACCTGACCACCACGCTTGATGTAACGTGTCATAGCAATACGGGCTGATTCAATCTGGTTTGATGTGATCCAAGCTGGTTCAAGAGCCTGGAGACCGAAATCACCGTAATTTACCTTGTTACCTCTGAGGGCCTTGCCCTTTAAACGTCCTCTGTGGACTCTACGATACTTAACTCTCTTTGGAAGTAGCATTACTGGTTACCTCCTTCATTTTTAGCTTCTCTGACTTTATTGTCACGCTTCTGATTATTGTTACGGCGTCTGTTATCTCTGCCGCCTCTCTTTGAGTCGTCAGCCTTAGCAGCTTCACCCTTTAAAACTTCACCCTTGTAGATCCAAACCTTGATACCGAGTCTGCCGTATGTTGTGTGTGCTTCAGCAGTACCGTAATCAATGTCAGCTCTGATTGTCTGAAGTGGAATTGTACCTTCGTGGTATGTTTCGCTTCTTGCGATTTCAGCACCGCCAAGACGGCCTGATACCATTACCTTGATACCTCTTGAACCCAGACGCATTGCACGGCCGATAGCCTGCTTCATTGTACGTCTGAATGAAACTCTGTTTTCAAGATCAAGAGCGATCTTTTCAGCAACAAGCTGTGAGTTGATGTCAGGGTTCTTAACCTCAACAATGTTAACTGCAACCTGCTTGTTCATCATCTTTTCAAGCTTCACGCGGAGCTTTTCGATTTCTGTGCCGCCTCTGCCGATTACGATACCAGGCTTTGCACAGTGAATGTGGATTCTAACCTTGTCTTCAGCGAATCTTTCGATTTCAACCTTTGGAACACCTGCTGCATACAAGTTCTTCTTAATGTAGTTACGAACATTGTAATCTTCAACAAGAGTGTCGCCGAATGTTGACTTATTCGCAAACCAGCGAGAATCCCAATCCTTAATAACGCCAACACGAAGACCGTGTGGATTAACTTTCTGGCCCATTATTTCTCCTCCTTGGGATTATTCTTTTTCTTTAAGAACGATTGTAACGTGTGATGTTCTCTTTAAAATTCTGTATGCTCTGCCCTGTGCTCTTGGCATGATTCTCTTCATTATAGGACCCGGGCAAACAAAACACTCAGCAACATAAAGATTATCCTTATCCATGTTGTTGTTGTTTTCAGCGTTTGCGATAGCGGATTTCAAAAGCTTTTCAAGTATTTCACAAGCAGCCTTTGGTGTATAATTGAGAGTGGCAAGTGCAACGTCTACAGGCTTGTTTCTGATAAGATCAAGAACAACCTGAACCTTTCTTGGTGCGATTCGAGCGTTTCTCAGATATGCTCTAGCTTCCATTTGAACTCCTCCTTCCGCTATTTCTTGCCGTTGTTAGTTGTTTTAGAACCTGCGTGTCCCTTATATGTTCTGGTTGGTGCAAACTCACCGAGCTTGTGTCCTACCATATCTTCTGTAACATAAACCGGAACGTGCTTGCGTCCGTCATGAACTGCAAATGTGTGACCTACAAAATCAGGGAAAATTGTTGAAGTTCTGCTCCATGTCTTGAGGACCTTCTTTTCGCCTGCTTCGTTCATAGCCACAACTCTCTTATAAAGAGCCTCCTGAACGTAAGGGCCCTTCTTAATGCTTCTACTCATTTAATCGGTTCCTCCTTTCAGCTTATTTGCCGTTTCTGCGTTTTACAATAAACTTATCAGAACGGTTATGCTTCTTACGGGTTTTGTAACCAAGTGCTGGCTTACCCCAAGGAGTAACAGGACCCGGACGACCGATTGGTGATTTACCTTCACCACCACCGTGTGGGTGATCGCATGGGTTCATTACTGAACCACGAACTGTTGGACGGATACCCATGTGACGTGTTCTACCAGCCTTACCGATATTAACGTTTTCGTGGTCGATGTTGCTTACCTGTCCGATTGTTGCCTTACAGTTGATTGGAACGTTTCTGAGTTCGCCTGATGGAAGTCTTACAAGTGCATACTTGCCTTCCTTAGCCATGAGCTGAGCCATGTTACCAGCTGAACGAACCATCTGAGCACCCTTACCTGGGTAAAGTTCGATAGCGTGGATAAATGTACCAACAGGGATGTCACTCATTTCAAGTGCATTACCCGGCTTGATATCAGCTTCAGGACCTGAGCAAACTGTGTCCCCAACCTTTAAGCCGTTTGGTGCAAGAATGTATCTCTTTTCACCATCTTCATACTGAACGAGTGCGATAAATGCTGAACGGTTTGGATCGTATTCAAGTGTCATAACCTTAGCGTTCATGTTATCCTTATCGCGCTTGAAATCGATAATACGATACTTTCTTCTTGAGCCGCCGCCTCTGTGACGAACTGTGATTCTACCGTAGCTGTTTCTACCTGACTTCTTCTTGAGTGGTTCAAGAAGGCTCTTTTCAGGAGCAACCTTTGAAAGCTCTGAGTAGTCTGTACATGTCATCTGACGACGAGAAGGAGTAGTCGGTTTATAAGTTTTAATAGCCATTATATTCACTCCTTAAAATGCGTTGTTTGCGGGAGCATTACTCCCATACTGTTCGGTTTCTGTATCAGCTATTAATACAGACCGTCAAAGAACTCGATTGATGACTTTGTCTTCTTGTCATCTGGTTCCTGATTTATTGTAACGATAGCCTTCTTCCAGTCAGCCTTCTTACCTTCAAATCTGCCTACACGTCTTGTACGTCCGTTGCAGTTCATTGTGTTAACCTTAGTAACTTCAACGTTGAAGAGGGCTTCAACTGCCTTTGCTATCTCAACCTTGTTAGCATCCTTAGCTACCTTGAAAGTGTATTTGCCGCTTGGAAGCAGGTCAATACTTCTTTCTGTGATAACCGGCTTTAAGATGATATCCTGTGGTGCCTTCATTATGCGTACACCTCCTCGATTTTTTCAACAGCGTTCTTAACAACGATGAACTTGTCGTGGTTTAAGATATCGTAAACATTAAGTGAGTTTACTGCTGCTGTCTTAACGCCCGGGATGTTGTTTGCGCTCTTTACAACCATCTTGTCAGCTTCTGCTGTAACGATGAGAGCCTTACCGTCAACGTTTAATGCCTTGAGCATGTTAACGATTGTCTTTGTCTTGAAACCATCCATATTAAGAGCGTCTAAAACGATGATGTTTTCATTCTTAACCTTTGAAGATAATGCCGACTTCATAGCAAGTCTCTTTACCTTCTTGTTAAGTGTATATCTGTAATCTCTTGGCTTTGGTCCTAAAGCGATACCGCCGTGAACCCACTGAGGAGCACGGATTGAGCCCTGTCTTGCATGACCTGTACCCTTCTGTCTCCATGGCTTTCTGCCGCCGCCGCGAACTTCTGTACGAGTCAGTGTTGACTGTGTACCCTGACGCTGGTTAGCGAGGTAGTTAACAACCATAGCGTGCATAACAGCTTCGTTTGGTTCGATGCCGAAAACTGCATCTGAAAGCTCTGTTTCTGCAACCTGATTTCCTGCCATATCAAAAACTGAAACCTTTGACATATATGCTTCCTCCTTCCTTACGCCTTAACACTGTCAACGATAGTAACAACTCCGCCCTTTGGACCCGGAATTGCACCCTTGAGTGCGATAAGATTATTTTCTGTGTCGATCATTACGATTTCAAGGTTCTGAACTGTAACCTTTTCATTACCCATCTGACCAGGCATACCCTTGCCCTTGAAGATTCTTGAAGGTGATGAACATGCACCCATTGAACCTGCGTGTCTGTGAACCGGGCCTGAACCGTGAGTTTCCTTGATTCTTGAATTGTTGTGACGCTTGATTGTACCCTGGAATCCCTTACCCTTGCTAGTACCGCTAACATCTACCATGTCACCCACAGCAAATGTGTCAGCCTTAAGGATGTCTCCTACGTTTACTGATTCGCAGTCTTCAAGTCTGAATTCCTTGAGAGTCTTCTTGTAAGCAGCGTCTGCCTTGTCGAAATGACCCTTCATCGGCTTGTTCATTCTAGTAGCCTTTACTTCGCCGTAGCCGAGCTGAATTGAAGCATAACCGTCGTTTTCAACAGTCTTCTTCTGAACAACTACACATGGGCCGGCTTCAACAACAGTTACCGGAATAACTTTTCCTGCTTCGTCGAAAATCTGTGTCATACCGATTTTCTTGCCGATAATACCTTTTTTCATGTATTTTTCCTCCTGTTAGGTTATTGGTTGGCCCTTCCGCCAACATGACCGATGACTTTCGTCATCACATTCCGCATCGGTTTTTCTTGCGGAATCAGGGGCTTTTGTAAGCTTATTACTTAAGCTCCATTACGATGTCCACGCCTGCTGGGATTTCCAGCTTCTGAAGAGCGTCCGTTGTCTTAGCAGTTGGTCTGATAACGTCGATAAGTCTCTTATGAGTTCTCATTTCAAACTGCTCACGGCTGTCCTTGTACTTGTGAACGGCTCTGAGGATTGTGATAACTTCCTTGTTTGTTGGAAGTGGAATCGGACCTGAAACTCTGGCACCGCTTCTCTTTGCTGCTTCAACAATCTTAGCTGCTGCTGCGTCCACCTTTGCGTGCTCATAACCCTTGATCTTGATTCTGATCTTTTCGTTGACTGCCACTGTTTTCGCCTCCTTGAAGATAATATCGGGGGTCGAATTGAAATACCACACGTTCCCGTGTGTTTCCTGAATTCTGACAATAAAAAAGCCCGGATTCGTGAGAAACCCGGGTTACTGTCATCAGGGCACAAGTGCATACTTATAGCTATTACAAAGCCAAATAAGAATAACACAAACTGTGCTCGAATATCTCAGTCGCCCGTTTATCGGACATACTCCACGGAAATTACCTGACATACCGCCAGCAACCTTCCGCTTCATCGCATATCTGTTGCAATCACGCAAATATATTATAGCATACACATGCATAAATTGCAAGCTTTTGAGGAAAATTCCTCATTTTTCATTCATAGAATTATAATAAACATCATACATGAATTTTGTGCACTTTGACGATAGCGCTATTCGCACACAAAATCCGCAGGATTAAGATAGTTTCCCTTGTATCTGACTTCAAAATGACAATGATTGCCTGTTGAGTCGCCTGTTGTGCCGACTGCCGCAATATGGTCACCAGCAGAAACAGTCTGCCCCGCTGTTGCGTAAACCTCGCTCGCATGGGCATAAAGCGTTTCGTAGCCGTTTCCGTGATCAATCCTCACAAGATATCCGTATCCGCCGTCGTTCCAGCCTGCCTCTGTGACAGTTCCGCTGCCCGACGCATAAATCGGTGTACCGCCCTCAGCCGCAATGTCCATACCCTTGTGGCCTCTGTCGCTTATAAACGGGTCACTTATATAACCGCCTCCGACAGGCCAGATAAACATATTGCCTGTCTTATCCGTTTCAGGGATACTTTCGCTCTGGAGCTCTCTCTCAGCAGTACCGACCGCTACAATCTCATCAACAGGCTCAATTACAGTTTCCGAGCCTTTAAGCTGTCGTGAGACTTCAGCGCCGTCGATGTAGGTTACCTCATAGCGGCTGATTTTCTTGCCTTCCTCACCCGTTTCAATAACAGCCTCTTCACCGCTGAAATATTCTCCCGACTCTTTCATTATAATTTCATAGTCCATTTTCTCCTCCTCAGTAACCTCACAGGTATACTTCACAGGAAGGACTGCAACCGCCACTTTGACTTTGACCGTTTCTCCCTCTTCAAGAGTTTCAATATCGGGGTTGAGCTCCTCAATTTCTGAAACAGTCATATCAAAATCATCCGCCAGCTTTTCGGCAGTATCGCCGTCATCGGCGGTATAATCCGTAACAACTTCCTTTTCACCCGTCAGATATTCAGCCATATCCTCAGGCGAAACGAGTGCAGACGAACGGTATACACCCTCAACAAGCTCGGTTTCAACCGCATAATCCGCCTCTATTATATTTTCATCATCCCTGTATTCCTCAAGGACAAGCTCAAGCTCCTCCTCAATGCGCTCGCCGCTGACCACCGCACCGACAAACTCATTTTCAATATACACACCGCATGCCTCAACAAGCTCAGCACCTGTGTTCTCGACAATACTGCCGCCCTGAACAGCCTCAGCAATGCTCCCGCTGACAGGCACGGCGTTTGCCGCAAGACTTTTCACCTCAGGGTTACTGTCAAATTCATTCTGACAGCTGTACTGCAGCTCTGACGCCCAGCACACACTTCCCGCAAGGAAAAACACGGTCAGCAGTGGTGCCGCACAATTCATAAGGCAGGTATACAATCTTCTGCGACGCTTCTCTCCGTTTTCTTTCACACAAACGTCTCTGTCTGTCTTGATTTTTTCAGGACGTTTCTGATTCATAATAACAGCTCCTTTCAATGCTTGGTAACAAATAGTTACAAATGTTACAATTGAGTTACATCACAAAGCTATTATAACAATCAGACAATAAAAATCAAGTCGATTTGTATACCATTACCATATCTCGACACCATTTCGGCACAGTGCACAATTAAAAGGTGGTGATTTTATTTAATATGCCATGAATAATCCAGCATTTCGACAGTATAATTTTCCAGAACATTTAAAAGCGGAAGTACGTCCTTTCTCGCCTGTTCCAGATTATGTTCCTTATAATTACCACATTCTATCTCTGAGCAACCAGGAATCCTGTCGTCAAATTCCGATATGAACTTATATGCGTCACGCACAAGCTTAATCGCCGCTTCATGCGAAAGACCCCTTGTAAGAAGATAAAAGCCTGTACGACATCCCATAGGTCCGACATAAACTATGCCCTTCTTGAATTCCGAGCTTCTCGCAAAGGTTGCGAAGAGGTGTTCAATTGTATGCATAGACGGTATTTCAAGATACACACCGCCATTAGGCTTTACCATTCTCACGTCATAAGTTACAATGTCACCGTCAATTCTTGATATGTACATACCAACACCGAATTTAGTGTGGTCAACCTGAAAGCTTGCAATTTTTTCCATAATCAATTCTCCGTTTCAATAAGTTTTTTCATATCCTCACGTATTTCCGAGCGTACTTTTATAATATCACCCGAAGCTGTATCATTTATAATCATCTCTCCGCAGTGCAGAGCCTGATTTTCTATATATATAGTATCACCGCCATAAAGGTCATCGCCCGCCAGCGGATGCCCCATATCTGCAAAGTGCACTCTTATCTGATGAGTGCGCCCTGTTTCAAGACGTATTTCAAGGAGCGTAAAGCGGCTGTTTCCACCGATTGCCTTATAATGAGTAACCGCCCTCTGACCGTCCTTGCGAACCACTCTTTTTATAATGGAATCACATTCTCTTGCAATCGGCTTGTCTATAGTCCCCTCGCCTTTTATTACTCCCTGCGCCACGGCATAATATACTTTTTCAGTACTGTTCTGAAGCACCGCCGCATAATATGGATTTTTCGCTATAACGCAAAGTCCCGACGTATCCCTGTCAAGCCTGTTCACAGGACGGAATTTCAGATACGGGAAATCCGCCGCAAAGCAGTTGCCGAGCGTATCGCCCTGATGCTTGATTGACGGGTGAACAGGCATACCCACAGGCTTGTCATACACCACAAAGCCCTCGCACTCATACGCTTTAGGTACACAAAGCGCAGGATTGGGTTCCAGAAATCCGTCATCATCTATTTTAAGTGCAACAACGTCTCCCGCTTCAATGCGGTCTATAACACGTCTGTGTATACCATTAACAGTAATACCGTTTTCAACCTGTTTCAGCTTTGTCATCAGCCTTTTCGAGACTTTGCATTCATTCAGAAGAAAGTCCTTTAAAACCGCTCCTTTTTCCGCCGTAAATTCAAGTTTTCCACTCATCTCAGATTTGTCCGTCCTCTAATCTCTCATTTGCAAATACTGCCGCCGTCATAACTGCTGACGGCATAACAAAGGGAACCGTCACCAGAGGCAGCATAAGCATTACATATTTAAATGTAAGCTTTGCAAAAGCAAGCCTGTGACCCTTCATAAGCCTCGCCGACTGTCTTATAACCCGAAACGGATTCATGTCAGGCCTTTTTATGAATATAAAAGGCGCAAGCAACGTCCCGAGCATTCTGCTTATAAAAAAGGTTATGAGCACAACCCCCAGCACCATAAGCTGAAATGACGCAAATACCGCAATCTCGGCTGAAATATCATATTCACCATGTATCAGTATATATGCCGTCGTCCAGCAAACTGCTGTCGGAAAAAGTGATATAAACCCTTTAAGCCACATAAATATATAAAGCAGCGCCGCACGGCGGTTAAGCCTGAAACCCGAATAAAGCTTCAGAAGACTTCTGTTGTCGCCGCCCGAAACGGTCTGATAAAACCACCAGACTCCGCCCGTCAAAAGCGGCGTTATAATAATGAAGCACAATGCTGTCAGAACGCCCTCTGCAAACCATGAAAAGGTTTCATCTCCAATCGCATTGACACTCAGCATAATCGCCGCCCTGAATGTGACAAAAACAAAGATACACACTGCCGTTACAATAAAAGCCTCACCATAGCGTCCGCTTAAACACGCTCTTGCCCTGCTGTGACATTCCGCTGTATTCATATATAGTCCTCCCCGAAAAAATATGTACAAAGGGAGTTTTAAAAAGCTTATTCCTTATAATAAGGTATTTTTCCAAGGATTTCAAATGCCTGTGACTGCTGCCACATTTTTGCTGTCACAAGTATCTCAAAGCCTTCGCCAGGAGCACAGCCAAGCTCATTCGGATTGATTTTCGGCAGACCGAAAGCTGAAAGCATACTCGCAATAATTCCCGAATGTGTAACAATTGCACAGTGTGTCAGCTCCTCGTCCATCATATCAGTTATAATTTCGTGCAGACCCTTGTAAAGTCTCAGAAGCATTTCCTCTGTACTTTCTCCTCCCGGCGGACGCTTGTCAGGCGAGCCGCCCTTGAGCCAGTCCTGATAGTCCTCACGCTCAATAAGCTCGTTTACACTCTTTCCGTCAAACTCGCCGAAGTCAAGCTCGGTCATGTTCTCAACTATCTGCACCTCTCTGTAAGGGAATAGAATCTCCGCCGTTTCAAGACATCTTTTCATCGGGCTTGAATACACTCTCTGCACCTTCGGGTAGTCAAATTCATCTGTCTTATTCCAGAGTTCATTTACTCCTTTTGGTGACAATGAATAGTCGGAACGACAGCCTATGTAGGTTGCAGTATCATTTGCGGAAGTAAGACCATGTCTTACAATGCTTATTCTGTATCCTTTCATTTCAGTTCTCCTTTTTTACTGTGAGTATATGGTTATTATGCACTAAAAAACAGGCGTAAATTCGCCATGCTATTATATTCTACAAATTTCGGCGGCAATATCGCCTTAAAATTCTATGGTTATCCTCTTTACTTTTTTATACAGTCTGTTATATAATTTTAATATGAGTCTTTATATGTTAAAAAAGAAAGAAGGATAGAATATGAACGCTGATTTTCCCCGTATAATGACGCTTATGCGCAAGGAAAGAAAAATCAGTCAGAAACAGGCTGCCGCAGACCTCGGAATTTCTCAGGCACTCCTCTCCCACTATGAAAAGGGAATAAGGGAATGCGGACTTGAATTTCTTGTCAGAGCCGCAGATTATTACAACGTTTCCTGCGATTATCTCTTGGGACGCTCACCGTCTCCCGACGGCAAAACAGCCTGTGAGTCATGCAGTACGCAAAGCACAGCTCTCGCAAGCAGTTCAGCAGGAATTGTCCTTGAGCTCTGCGAGGAAAACGAAATCGGTGAAAACGTCTCGGAATATATGAACGCCTGCGTTTACAAGCTTCTGCGAATGATTTACAACTCAAATCCCGAAAACGACCAGAACGCATTCCGAGTTTCAGCAGAGGAATCTGAATATTTAAGCGACTGCATAGTTTCAAGGGAATGTGCGCAGATTAAGAAAAAATGCAGTGAAAGCGCTGTTAAAATCACAATTTCAGAACTGCCGCAGCGTTTCCCTGAATCACATTCGCTTCTGTCGCTTATAAAACTTACGGAAGACAAGATTGCTGTAATATAGTATACCATTTTTAAACTGAAAAAAAAAGAGGTTTTTGATGTTTTCTTCAAAAAAATATATAAAAAATTTCGTTAAAGCAATAAGTATTATAGCAGGTCTTGGCGCAGTACTGATAACGACTTTTCACTTCAGGGACAACGGCTTTGATTATCAGAAGGACTTGTTTGTCATGGATACAGCCGTTTCAATAAAAAGCGAAGGCGATGTAATCAAAAATATCTCATATATACTTCATGAATACGACACCCTACTCTCACGGGAAAGTGCTCCCGATGGAGTGTATATTCTGAATATCAACACATGTCTCTCCTCGGCAGAACTCAGCGGTGTTATTTCAGATGTATTCAGTCTTAATGAAAAATACGGCACACTTACCGACATCACAATCGGGCGCTGTACAGCGCTCTGGGGAATCACCTCAGACAATCCGCAGATTCCATCAGATGAAGATATCGGAATAGTACGCGGCTCAATCGGGACACGAAACGTCAGACTGAGCGGCGACAGGATTTTCCTTGAAAACGGCTGTCAGCTTGATTTCGGCGCAGTCGGAAAGGGAATTGCGCTTGATAAGTGCCATGAATATCTGAAGGAAAACAGCAGCGACCGCACCTTTATATCAACGGGTTCTTCAATGCTTTTTTATAATATGGAAATGGAAAACGTCAGCATAACAGACCCCGACGGCGGTATACTCGCCGAAGTATGCTCCGATTACAGCTTTCTTTCAACCTCGGGCGGTTATGAGCGTTTTTTTGAGGCGGGCGGCAAAACCTACTGCCACATCATCGACCCAAGAACAGGACGTCCGACAGAAACCGACCTTACAACCGTTACGGTTTTCTGCGAAAGCGGTCTTATGTCTGATTTTCTCTCGACCGCAATCTTTATTGACGGAAGTGAAAACATCGGAAAGTATCTTCAGAGCGATGAATATAAAATCTTCGCGGCTGATAAAAATAAAAAGCTTTATGTGAGTGACGGACTTGAATATGAGGTATTAAACGATGCATACACAAAATAGAAAGCTTCTCAGAAAACAGGACCTTATAGCAATTCTTGCAATACTCATAACGGGCATTGTAACGTTTATTGTAATCAGACTGGTTTCAGAGGACGGTGCAAGTGCTGTCATTTCCGTTGACGGCAACGTAATTTCCGAGCATTCACTCAGCAGCAGCTCTGAATTCACAATAAAAGAAGCAAAGGGCGCTGTTATCGAAATAAACGACGGAAGGATAAGGGTTAAAAGCTCTGACTGTCCCGACAAAATCTGCGTTAAAACAGGATATATCTCAAAGGAGGGCGAAAGAATTGTATGTCTTCCAAAAAAACTTATTATAGAAGCAAAAACGAACTGAAAATAAAAAATATTGCGCTTTGCGGAATACTTCTTGCACTTTCAGCGGGAATTTCCGCAGCAGAGTCAATGCTTCCCCTGCCACTGGGCGTAAAGCCCGGATTTTCAAATCTGCCTGTAATGTTTTCAATGACAAAACAGGGCGGAAAATATGGTTTTGCAGTATGCATTCTAAGGTCAGTATTCGTCCTTTTCACAAGAGGATTTACTGCTTTTTTAATGTCGCTTACAGGCGGTGTACTTTCATATATTGCAATGCTTTTTTTATACAGAAAAACTGATGTGTCGCTTATGCTTCTGAGCGTCTGCGGTGCACTTATACATAATCTCGGGCAGCTTGTAATGGCGTCATTTTTGATGAACACGGCAATTTTGGGATATTCTCCGATACTGCTGATATCCGGCTGTATTGCAGGATGTGCCACAGGAATTGCACTTAAGTTCCTGTCCGACGCCCTTGACAAAACTGTCCCAAAGGAGAAAACCTATGATTAGAATTCACGGCATTCATCTGCCGCACAGAAAAAACACCGCATCTTCTGAAACGGTGAATCTGCCGCTTCCGAAGACGGTGACAATCCCGATGCTCATGAATATGGGCGCTCCCTGCGACCCTGTTGTAAAGGTCGGTGACGAAGTGAAGGTGGGTCAGCTTATCGGTGAATCGGATAAGTTCATGTCAGTACCCGTTCACTCTTCCGTTTCAGGAAAGGTCACAGCAATTTCAGATATGCGCCTTGCAAATGGCACAGTCTGCAAGAGCATTACAATAGAAACAGACGGAAACCAGACTGTTTCTGAAAATATCCGTCCTCCGAAAATCAGTACAAGGGAGGAGTTTGTCGGAGCGCTCCGTGAAAGCGGTCTTACGGGTCTTGGCGGCGCTGGATTTCCTGTGCACATAAAGCACAACCCGAAAACGCCTGTTGATACTCTCATTGTCAATGCGGCGGAATGCGAACCATACATTACTTCAGACCATCGTCAGATGCTGGAGGACGCTGAAGCTGTCATTGACGGTGTTCAGCTTATCATGAAATATACAGGCATAAAGAACGTCATAATCGGCATTGAAAAAAACAAGCCGGACGCTATAAAGCTTCTCACAAAGGAGCTTTACGACTGCCCTGAAATAAACGTAAAGACACTTTCTTCAAGCTACCCTCAGGGCGCGGAAAAGGTACTTATCTACAACACCACGGGCAGAATCGTAAAGGAAGGTCAGCTTCCTTCCGATGCTGGCGTTATCGTTGTTAACGTCTCAACTGCGGCACAGATTGCTCATTTTATGAAAACAGGCATTCCGCTTGTAAGCCGCCGTATAACAGTAGACGGCGATATCGTAAAAAAGCCGTGCAATATTTTTGCGCCAATCGGTACACCGTTTGAGGATATACTGAAATTTGCAGAGTGTGACACAGAAAGACTCACAAAGCTTATAGCAGGAGGACCTATGATGGGTTCATGCGTATTTGACATGAAGTCGCCTGTTATGAAGGGCACAAATGCAATTCTGGCATTTGAAAAATACGCACAACCTGTCATGACAAACTGTATCCGCTGCGGAAGATGTATTTCGGCATGTCCGTATAAACTCATGCCAACAGAAATGGAAAAAGCGTACGCTAAAAAAGATGTTGAGGCACTTAAAAAGCTTAAGGTGACACTCTGCATGAACTGCGGCTGCTGTACTTACGTATGCCCTGCGGGCAGAAGGCTTGCAGAAACAAATCAGCTGGCAAAATCGCTTATACCGAGAAACTGACAAAGGAGCAGAAAATTGAATACACTCAGAATTTCACCATCACCACATATAAAAGGCAGTATGACAACGCAAAGAGTCATGCTCTGTGTTATAACAGCGCTCCTGCCTGCTGTAATTTCGGCGGGATACTATTTCGGACTGCGTGCGCTCATGCTGATTGCAGTCTGTGTTATGTCCTCAATGCTTTTTGAGGGACTTACAAGAATCATCATGAAGCGTGAACAAACTGTCACAGATTTAAGCGCCGCTGTAACAGGACTTATTTTAGGCCTTAACCTTCCTGTAACACTGCCGTTCTGGCAGGCGGCTGTCGGCTCGTTTGTTGCAGTCGTAATCGTAAAACAGCTTTTCGGCGGACTGGGACAGAACTTTGCAAACCCTGCCGTTGTGGCACGAATTGTGCTTATGCTTTCTTTCACGTCCGATATGACGACATGGGCTGTACCGAAATATTACAGCATAAAAAATGTTGCCGATTCTGCCGAGTTCATCACAATCGGCAATGACAGGATTGTGACAGGTGCGACTCCACTTATCACAGGCGACGCAGGCTATAAAGACCTCTTTTTGGGCAACATAGGCGGCTCAATCGGCGAAACCTGTTCACTTGCACTTTTAATCGGCGGACTTTACCTTATTGTAAGACGCATCATTTCCCCTGCCATTCCGTTTACTTTTATCGGAACTGTTGCTCTGCTTGATTTTATCGCAGGCAATGATGTGCTTTTCAATCTGCTGTCGGGCGGACTTCTCCTCGGCGCATTCTTCATGGCAACCGACTATGTAACAACACCTATCACAACAAAGGGTAAAATCATTTTCGGCATAGGCTGCGGACTTATATCATTTATTATAAGAAACTTCAGCGGAAGCTATCCTGAGGGTGTATCCTTTGCAATACTCCTTATGAATATTATCACTCCTTACATTGACAGATTTACAATGACAAAGCCTTTCGGGGCAGTAAAGGAGGCAAAGAAATAATGAAAGAAAAAATAATGCCGCCTCTGGTACTGATGCTGATTTCAGTTATCGTGTGTGCACTTTTAGTTGCCGCAAATACTGCAACAAAGGATAAAATCGTCAAAGCGGAAGAAGAAAAGTTCAGCAAATCCCTCTCCGAAACATTCGGCGAAGCGGAATACAAGTCTCTCGACCTTTCCTATGACGGTATTGAATCTGTAACCCGTGACGAAAAGGGCAGGGTTATATTTGAAATCATTGCCGACGGCTATGCCAAAGGCGGACTTCATCTGCTTATCGGTATTGACGAAAACGGCAAAACCATGGGAATAAGCTTTCTTTCAATCGGCGAAACTCCGGGTCTTGGTACCAAAGTCGAAACCGAAAAAGGCTTTCTTGAACAGTTTTTCGGCATTTCCGATACAGGCTATGAATTTGAAGCAATAACAGGCGCAACCTTTTCTTCAAAGGGCATGAAAAGCGCCGTTGACCTTGCAGTCAACACTTACAATGAACACAAGGAGGAGATTTTAAATGGGTAATTTCAGCGAATTTACAAAAGGCCTTATAAAACAAAATCCGACCCTTGTGGGACTTCTTGGAATGTGTCCGACGCTTGCCGTTACAACACAGGCTGTAAACGGTATCGGCATGGGACTTGCAACAACGTTTGTCCTTGTCGGCTCGAATATTGTAATATCACTTCTGAAAAATGTTATTCCGAAAGCAGTAAAGCTTCCATGCTATATTGTCATTATTGCAGGCTTTGTAACGCTCATAAGCTTTCTGCTTCACGGCTTTGTCCCGAGCCTTTATGACGCTCTGGGAACGTTCTTAAATCTCATCACAGTAAACTGCATAATCTTAGGACGTGCAGAAATGTTTGCCTGCAAGAACAAGGTTATCCCGTCAGCCCTCGATGGTCTTGGCATGGGACTTGGCTTTACGCTCTCGCTGTTTGTAATGGGTTCAGTCAGAGAAATTTTAGGCTCAGGCACATGGCTTGGAATTGACATTCCGTTTATAACTCAGCCGATGTCAATTTTCGTAATGTCGGCAGGAGGATTTTTCGTGCTCGGCGTCGTTATCGCCCTTGTCAACAAAATTGCAGGCAAAAAGCCGCCGCAGAAAATCGGCTGTGCAGGCTGTCCCAACGCCGAAAACTGCTCAGGCAGAAAAGGAGGAGAATAATGAAAGAACTGTTCGTTATAATGCTCTCCGCCGTTTTTGTTGACAACTTCGTTCTCTCAAAATTCATGGGCATATGCCCATTTCTCGGAGTTTCAAAAAAGCTTTCATCAAGCCTTGGTATGGGTGCGGCTGTAATCTTCGTTATGACCTGTGCAACAGCCATAACCTTCCCTGTTTATCAGTATATTTTAGTGCCGAACGAACTTGAATACTTAAACACAGTTGCGTTTATTTTAATAATCGCCCTGTTTGTACAGCTTGTTGAAATCGTACTCAAAAAGGTTATGCCGCCGCTTTACAATTCTCTCGGCGTATATCTTCCGCTTATCACAACAAACTGCGCTGTTCTGGGCGTAACACTCCTTAACATCGACAATGGCTATACATTCATCGAATCAATTGTAAACGCTGTGTTTGCAGGTGTCGGATTTTCACTTGCACTCATTTTATTCTCGGGAGTACGTTCAAAGCTTGAAACGGCAGATATCCCCGAAACATTCAAGGGAATCCCGTCAACGCTCATTGCGGCATCAATAGTATCACTCAGCTTTATGGCATTCTCGGGAATTATAAGCTGACAGAAAGGAGTATTTTAAATGTCTGCATACATAATACCAATAGTAATTTTCGCAGTCTTAGGGCTTGCCGCAGGAATACTTCTTACTGCCGCATCAAAAATTTTCTATGTTAAAACAGATGAAAGAATTGAACAGATTACCGACATTCTCCCTCAGGCGAACTGCGGAGCGTGCGGCTTTGCGGGATGCGCTGACTACGCAAACGCAATCGTAAAGGACGGTCTGCCGACAAACCTTTGCAAACCCGGCGGCTCGGAAGCAAGCGCTAAAATCAGCGCCGTACTCGGAACACAGGCACTTGAAGTCACTCCCGAAACCGCTGTTGTACATTGCCGTGGAAACTGCGAGGCCGTTAAAAAACGCTTTATCTTTGACGGCATACAGACCTGTGCCGCCGCCAAACGCTTTCACGGCGGAGAAGGCTCGTGTGCATACGGCTGTCTCGGCTATGGCGACTGTGCCTCGGTTTGTGACGAAAAGGCAATCGAAATTGTAAACGGCGTTGCAGAGGTCACAGGCGTGTGCGGAGCCTGCGGAAAGTGCGTAAAGGCGTGTCCTAACGGACTTATATCCATTAAGCCTGTTGCTAAACACATTGACGTAAAATGCTCATCAGAGGATAACGGCAAGATAACAAAGCTTTCATGCAAAAATGGCTGTATAGGCTGTAAAATCTGTGAGAAAAAATGTCTGCATGACGCAATAAAGGTTATTGACTTTCACGCCGTTATAGATTACAATAAATGTACCGGATGCGCAAGCTGTTTTGAAGCATGCCCGACCGGTGCGATTACAAATTGTGAGGACTTATAAATGAAAAAAATTATTTCTGTAATACTTGCCGCTTTTATGACGCTCTCTCTGTGCGCATGCGGTGAAAGCGAAGCGCCCGATGCAAGTAAAATATATGATGACCTTAAAAGTCATGTTGCTGAAAACGGTCTTGAAGACAATTACTATATTCAGATTTCAAAAACTGCAAATTCTGCAAATACACTCATGGAAGCTTCAAGGCTCGGTGATGACACCGCTTTTATGGAATATGATGTCAGCGGAACGCTCAAGTTTTTCCGCAACAGAACGCTTACAGTCATCACAGGCTCAAACTTTTTCATTCCTGAGAAGACAGATGCTGTATGGGAAGACTTTGAGTTTGAAAGCATAAACGAAGCATACAGAAACGCTTTCACACAGCTTATTGAAAGCGATGCAAAAACAACTGCAACAGTTGAAAAGTCCGAGGATGAAAAGGGTGTATATAACGTAAATATACAGTTTGAACCTAAAGACCTCGACACAAAAACTATTTTCGGAAACAGCGGGAATTTCGGCATTGTCAGCATAAAGTTCAAAACAGACAGCAAGGGCAAAACCTTTGAAGATGTTACCTTAAGCTGTCAGTATGACTACGACAGCATAATTTTCCTTTACGCTGTAACCTTCGGTGACCCGAATGAGCCTGACGAAGAAGGCAAGAACGGTCAGCGTCCTGAAGATATCAAGGCGATTTTCAAGGAATATGAAGAAGGTATAACACAGAGTATCGCTGCAACTGAATAAAAAAAACGACCTGAGAAGTTTATTTTTCTTCTCAGGTTTTGTTGTATATGCGAATCAGAAAACTATGAATTATTTAAGTTGTTTTTTCACTTATATTACAACGCAGGCTCCAAAAAAATTGATGAAATAATCCTATGAAAATACCGGAATTGGAACCTGCGCTATAACCTTGTTGATTTTCTTTATCTCATCTGAGACAAAGTCTTTCCCTTAGCAGGAAGTTGTTAAGCTGTAATTTGTTATTGTTTCGTATGATGTTCCGCTAAATACTTTAGTGACAGTTTTTACACGATATGTACCGCTTGAAAGCGATGAAACAGTATTCATCATTGTTGCAGATGTTGAATAGTATACTCCTGTATGTCCTGCGCCAACCTGTGTCCAACTGCTTCCTGATTTTTTCTGCAGATACTGTGTGATATATATTTTTGTTACAGACGAACCGCCATTAACCTTGCTTTTTATTGTAGCAGTAGTTCCAGAAATTGATATAGAACTTGTTACAGAATTTGTATATGAATAGTAAGGAGATACGACTTCATCTTCAACAACTGCCGCATTGGCTGGAACTAAAACAGTATTCACAGATGAAACTGTCATTAATAACGCAGCAACTGATGCTGCAATTAATTTCTTCATGTTTTTCACCCCCCTTTATAAGCATATAACAACCAAAAGAGGTGAAAATTATACTTTTTTCTAAAATTTATTTTAGTTTTGTAGACTTGCACAATTCCACAAGTTCATTTTTGTTTAAATTACTACAAACATTGAAAACATAGTTATCATTTTTCCAGATTATTTCATATTCATTTCCATAATCATATAATTGATACTCAATGCCATCAATTATCAAGATTTCCATTGTTGTTCTCTCATTATCAATATCGGTTGAAAACGTTGGTAGAACAGATTGTGTAAACTCAATATACATATCACCATTAGTATATCTTAAATCTATCTCATTCTCCATTGAATTATTCTCAGTAAGCTCAAAG
>CAZULQ010000037.1:0-18217 GCA_964621265.1 uncultured Clostridium sp.
CATATAAAATATATATACATTTAAATCTTTCCTATTTCAATATCGTTTTTATCCATTCTTGAACTTTAAAAATATATGCGCAAGACGAAGCTTTAATAAAACTGTTCTCACCCAGTTTGAATTAAGCTTTATGCCTTTACCGGGCATACATAATCTGCATTTTTTTACATGTGCATATATTTCACGTCTCAGTTTTTTTCTGACGTTTTTATCGGGGTTATTCATTTTATATAAGTCTGACATTGCACCAAAGCTTTTAATAAGCCTGTAAAAGTCCCAGTAAAGATAATTCTGTGTCAGCTTATAATCAGCCATCTGTCCAAGAAAAATCAGCTTGTCCTCAACATGATTGAGCTTTCTTGTACTTGTAATACTGCCATCTCTCAAAAAATAGTAATAGTAAGGACCGTTTATTATTACAAGTCTTTTGCAAAGGTCATACGCCCTGTACATAGACCCGATATCCTCATAAACTCTTCCCACAGGGAAAAACCCATCGCATATCAGTTCTTTTCTTATAAGCCTGCCCCATGCAAAATTTGTCTCTTTAAGAGAAAACAGCGCATCAGCGCATTTATCCTGTATATAACTCACAGGCTCATCATTATGAACTATATGATATGAACTGTCACCCGTTGTGACATAACCCGCTGAAACTATATCAGCATCATATTTTACTGAAGCAGAAGCAAGTACTGCCAGATAATTTTCATCAACCCAGTCATCAGAATCCACAAAAGTCAGATAACTGCCTGTCGCAGCCGAAATACCTGTATTTCTTGCCGCAGACAAGCCACCGTTTTCTTGTGTGATTAAATTGATTCTGCTTTCATTTTTATATTTCTGTAAAATCTCCCAGGTATTGTCAGTTGAACCATCATTTACAATTATCAGCTCATAATTGCCGTATGTCTGGGCAAGCAGACTTTCAACACATCTTTCTATATATAAGCCTACATTATAAGCCGGAACAATAACGGAAATTAACGGCATTGTGTTTTCTTTTCCGCAGTCATTCATGACTGCCAATAATTCATTGACAAACATTATTTGTTATCCAGGCCTTTCTATATATTAAAAACTCTTTCCACTATGCTTTATTTCTCCGTGCTGTGAAAAATCGTATAAATATTCCTTAAGATTTTCTTCGATATATTTCACATCGCTCTGCATGTCAGGATATCTTAAATAAAGCTGTGTGTTATTAACCGAGCGGCTCGGGTCAAAATATTTTTTAGGATTACTGTGTTCATGCAGTCCCAGAAAATCCATGATTTCCTGCTTTACCTTATCGTAATTATACACAAACTCCTCAAACTGAACAAACAGCTTGCCGTTGTCATTTTCACGCTTCTGATGCTTTCTCACCTGCTTATACTGTTCAACAAACAGTCTGACATCGCCTCTTGGCATATGTCTGCCCTCTCCGAAATAAATCTTCTGATGTGCAACATATACATCTCTCGGGTCTCTGTCAATAATCACAGCCTTCGGGTCGTCAAAGAAAGGGAAGCTGTTTTCAGGACAATTGCCCTCAAACGGCTGATTCAGTAATATAGGCTTGTTTAAATCAAAGCCCATTGATTTTAAAATTCCTCTCATGTACTCCTTTGAAGCTGTTTCAAAATTTTCAGGTTCAATACATATATATAACTTTTTAAGCGGCCATAAATTATATGGACGTCTGAATGTCTTTTCAAAAATCGGAACAATGAACTTCTTGAATCCCAGAACAACCACACTCCTGAGCCATGAACAGTTTTCATAGTCATAGTTTTCAAGCCCCTTGAATGAGCCCTGTACGATTTTATCAAGGAATTCATTTGTAAGTGCAATATATTCCTTTGTCGGCGCAGGCTTTTTTACAAAAGGAACATGCGCAAACTTTGACGCCTTGATAAATCTCTTTATAGCGGCGTCACCTGTTGATGTCTTTGAGTAATTTCCCATAAGATGATACTGTAAATCCTGCAGTCCATCAACTTTATATGTATATTTAAACTCAGAGTCATTCGGCGGAATCTGTATTCCGTCAAACTCTCTCAGAAAGTCGTATATAGCTCCGGAACCGGTAGCAGCATAACCACAAGCCCCTATTATCATTATTTCCTACACCTTTCATCTTTTATCTTTCAAAGCCTTATTTCAAAGCCTCTTTAAATCTGTCCAAGTATATGTCTGTATTGAAATTCTCTCTTACACGCTCAGCACCCTTTTCAATCAGAGCCTCTTTCTGTTTATCTGATGCGTATAAAATCTCATCTGTTTTCAAAGCAATGTTCTGTATAAGTCTGTCGTCACGTCTGAGCACCACAGCAGCGTCACCCATATATTCAGGGATTCCGCCCGAAGCAGTCGTAATAACAGGCACACCGCACGCCATAGCCTCAACCATAGTTAGACCTGCGGGCTCGTCCCACATAGACGGCAGAACCGCAACATCTGATATGTTATAGAGGACAGGCAAATCAGTCTGATTCACATAGCCCGTAAAGATGATTTTGTCTCCCAGTTCACAGGCAACATTGTGAAGCTTTTGCTGATATTCGTCCTTTTCATTTATATTGTGAAGATAACTGCCGACAATCATAACTCTGAAATTCTTATAAGTCATAAGCTTTGCAGCTTCAAGAAGCTCCAGAATCCCTTTTTCAGCTGAAAGTCTTCCGACAAATATCACGATTTTTTCGTCAGGAGAAACACCATATTTCTCCTTGATTACAGCAGTATCAAGCCCAACCGCTTTTTTAAACCTGCGTGTGTCAATACAGTTATATAAAACCCTTATATTTTCCTCAGGGATTTTACCAATTGCACTTTCATCCGAAGTTATACAGCTTCCGACAAAACCGCTGACGCATAAGTACGCCGTACATTTTTCAAACACCTCACGGCATTTTGCGTCAAGTCTCGGTATATTATGAAAATGATAATAAAATTCCCCGCTGTATTTCGACAATTTTATCGTCCATGCAAGAGGAACATTATTTTCAAGAACAACCTTGTCAAAGTGGTTTTTCTTCAGTATTTTTGAAGACTGTCTTATATATGACAGCAGTGAAAATACTGATTTAAAGGAAAGAGCTTTTTTCTTTCTGAATAAAAGCTTTATTCCCTTAAATGCAATTTTGTCAAGAAGGCGTGTTACAAACGAGGTTTTAATCCATATAAAATCTACATTTTTATATTTTTCCGAAAGTGCCAGCGCTTCCTTGTCATAATAAGAAACAACCGTGAAATCAACCTTTCCGGCATCTGAATTAGTCCTTATCAGACTTTCAATCAATGTTGAAACTGCCCCGTCCTTTGAAGCAGGGACAGGATAACACCCGTTTGAATCGGCAACTAACACTGCCACTCGCATAAATAACCAACCTTACCTTTTAACAATTATTAAGATACGCAAATCCCTATGACTTTATTCTGTAAAACAGCGGACGTCCGTATCTGTGAAGAATGCCCGAAAGTCTGACAATCATAAATTTCGGCATTATCTTCATAACGCCAAAAAGCACCTTCTTTAACGGACTGCGCTTTTTAGGCTCCCACAGCGGACTATCCTTCCATGGGCTCAGCCCCTTATAATAAAGCCACTTGTCAGCGTATATATGTCTGCTTCCCTTTATCCATGGTCTTTCACTAAGAAAGCTTGTCGTAAAATGAATCATAACAGGATTTTCGACTGCGTTTTTTATTTCCGCCTCGGAATAGAACTTCGGAGGCTTACGATAAATCATCATTTCCTTATAGTTGAAGTCATAAAAAACAGTCTCTGAATTATAACTCGGGTCAAAGCAATATGTTTCCTTTGATAATATCGAATTAAGCGCACCCTGGTCACCCTGCTGGATAACACCTTTTTTTGAAACAATAAAATCCAGAAGCTTCTTTTCTATATCACGTTCTTTCCATTTGTCCATGTCTATAAGCATTACACCCGAATTGAACATTATATCATCAGGCTTTAAGTTTATATTTCTGCGGTACTGTCTGCTGAAAGCGTCCATTAAAGCCGCAATTGTCATACCCTGCATATCAAGCTGCCAGAGTTCCTTTATAGATTTATCTATAATAATGTCACAATCAAGGTAAATAACCCTTTTTACAGACTCGGGCAAAAGACTCGACACAAAAAGTCTCGCATACTGGCTGAGTGAACCCCTGTCCATTGATACGTCAATTTTAAGCTCATCGCTTATATTCTTGGCTGTAATCCATACAGGAAGCGAACGATTGTATTTTTTTGAAATATCATTAATATTCTTTTTGTTAATATCTGAAATTCCGCTGTCAAAAATATAAAGAACTATATCTTCAGTATCCTTATTGTTTTCAAACAGGGATACAATCGAAACCCCCATTATTTCAGCGAAATTATCATCAGATGCATACACAATATGCATAATATCATTTGTTCTTTCCATGTTTATCTCATTCCACTACATATAAATATCTCATCATACTATTTAATTATACTCCATAAACACCTGCATGTCAAACATTTTTAAGCTTTTTCAGTATTTTCTTGCATATTAACTACCTTTTTGACAACACAGTCCCCAAACTTTACACATTATAATACAGGAAACCAATTGAATTTCCAGAGCCAGACATGAAACACGGGAAATACAGTATTGCATAAAAATCCCTGCGGCTTCTAAGAAAGCCGCAGGGACAATTATTTATTTTACTTATTTTTTGAGTAATTCACGCTTTGCAAGATTTACATCAAATACGTTCAGTATATCATCTTCGCAGAAGTTTCCTGCCTTCCAGTTCTTCATGTCCTTGTCTGAAGTTCCCACAAGCCAGTTCTGAAGTACTACAATATCAGCAACATCAAATACACCGTCACTATTAACGTCGCCCTTTACATCAGAAGCGACAGTTTCATAATAAAGCGTAATGGTGTTATAGTTAACAGAAATGTCTGCGCCTGTATCATCGTTTGCAGATGACTTCCACCAGTTACCCTGGAATTCCATGTAAGTATCGTTGATAGTTGCTTCAATTTCCTTTGATGTGCCAAGTACAGGGTCATCAACAATACTGAATTTCCCGTCAAAATTGACTGTTATATCAGTATTGCCTGTCTTGCCGTACGAGAATGTCTTGCTTCCCCATACTTCGCCGTCTTCAGTAACAACATGGTTAAAGCAAAGACCGCCGCCACCGCTTATCCATGCCGGTGAGCCTGATGAACAGTTTACATCTGCATTGATAACAACCTTCTTGAGAGTCTTTGCATCTTCAATCGGAATCATAGGATAGCCGTTTTCTGAATCCTCAAGCTCGCTGAAGTTGTATGTTACTTCCTTTACTGTGACTTCAGGAACATCTGTGATTTCTTCGTCAGAAGCTGATTCTGAGAATACAATCTGTGCAACTGAAAGTGCAGGAAGGTCAATTGTTACTGTATTGTTCTCGATATCGTTCTGTACATCAATAATTCTGATATCACTGCTTTCCTCAGTAATTGCATATACAGTAGCTGAGCTGTACTTTGTAGCAGTGCCGTCAAGAGAAATTGTTGCATGCTGAGAGTCTGTCATGTCCTTGTTTGTAAGAACGAGTGTTACTTCCGAATCATCATTTCCGTCAATAGCAGCATATGCTGTTGCCTTGTCAACGTCAGAAGTTGAGGCGCCTACAAGTGTATCACCGAACGCGCCGCCCTTGCCGTCATAGTTTGTATAAAGATTGATAGCAGAAAGCTGATAGTCGATTGAGTTTGAAAGTGGCCAGAGTGTTGCTAAGTACACGTCATTTGCCGCAAACGCACCAAGAACGTCAGCCTGTGCAATAGCACCTGAAACATGGTCGCCGCCGCCGAAGTTATATTCAGTCATAGCAAGCTTTGTGCCCGGATAGTAAGTGTCAATTGACTTCTGGATTGTAGGAAGGAATGGCATGTAGCTGCTTAAAGCGTCTGTTACCCAGCTCACTTCTCTGTAACCTTCCTCATAAAGTGTTCTCGGAGCCTGAACACGAGCCGCAATGTCCTTGTCAGTTGTTGCGGAAGCTTCAGTTACACGATTGTCACCCTTTGCTTCTGAATAGTAGTGCACGTCAATAGCGTCGATAAGACGATATCCTGCTTCCTTTTCAGCTTCTTCCATTTTATCGAGATAATATGAAAGGAACCAGTCGTATGACTTGTCAGCGTCAGGTGCATCAGCAAGATTATAATATGCATAAACACCAAACAGCGCAAGACCGTAAACCTCTGCCTTCGGGTCAACCGACTTGATTGCCTTTGCATACTCTGTTGATTTTTCAATCATTTCAGCGTATGTTGTTCCGTTCGGATGAACACGAGGATGTGTTGACTTCCAGAGACCAGGCTCGTTATCAAGGTTGTAACCGTTGATACCGCTCTTTGTTGTGGAGTCACCGAGTGTATTTACAAGATAATTGATATATTCATCAATATATACATAATCATCTGTCTTATCAGGAGTCATTGAAAGCTCACTGTCCTTGAAAGCCTTTACCTGCTTCCATCTTGCTGAAGGAGCGGCTTCACTTTCTGAAACAGCGCCGTTTGCGTCCGCTGAAACATAGCCCGCCATCTGAACACTCGCCATTTTATAAGGAATATTATTCTCAACGCAGTCTTCAGACAGATGAATAGCACAGGCACCGGGAGTATTCGCAAGCTCTGAGCCATAGCCTGTTGTAAGATAAGTGTCGGAGCTGTGCTGCCAGTCAGCACCCGCATTGGAGTAGTTATTCTCCCAGTTGTATGCAGAATATCTGTTACCACCCTGACGTACCACATTAACAGTTACATCATCAAGATATCCGGCATCATTGATACCATAAATGTAAGGACTGATTTCCTTATGCTCTGCGCTAAGGTCAACCTTTACGCTCATGTCGTAGCTTCCCGCAGCGTAAACGGACGGAACTGCTGTCACTGCTGATGATGTCAGCATGAAAGCCGCAGTGATTGCAGCAAAAACTTTTCTCTTCATCCCTTTTTCCTCTCTTTCTTTTCGGTCATTTTAAATGTACCATTATTCCATAATTCAATATTCGGATCGCTGTACTGCAGATAATTGATAAACGATGTTGCAAGTACGAGAATAGATTCAAGAGGTATACTGTGTGTATATCCATACACAACGTCAGTATTCTCATCAACCTTAAGCTGCCATATTGCACCTGTGCGATCCAGTTCATCAAGTACCTCGGCAGTGATTTTCACGGGCAGTCCCAGACTTTCTGAAATCTGCTTTTTCGACCACAGATGATTACGCTCGGAAGCACCGAAGAAATAAAGAATCTGCAATGTTTCACGTCTTGACAGCAGACGGAAAAACCGAAGGAGCCTGTCAGTTATCTGAGCATAGCTGTTAAGCCCGTCTTCGGGGATTTTCATAAAGCAGAAATACTGCATATCTTCATTCAGTCTTGCCATTGCAAGCTCACGGTCAGTTTTAAGCTGTGCATAGGTTTCACGAAGCAGATGCTCAGGAAAACGTGTCTCGCTTGACTGAACATTACTGTAAGCGTTCAGCACCGCATAAAACAGCTGAAAGCAGTAATCCGTTCTTTCTTCCTCGGGCATTGACTGAATAGTCTCAGCCACCAGTACAATCGGGTCAATCTGTTCTTCGGGTTTCAGACCAAAAAGTACATCAAGAGAAACATCAAGCGCCTGCGCTATCCTTGGCAACAATTCTGTGTCGGGATATGAGCCCTTCTCCCATTTGGAAACTGCCTGTGGTGTGACATTGAGCATTCCTGCGAGCGCTTCCTGTGTAAGTTTCCGACGCTTGCGGAACAGCACAAGCTTTTCTGCAAAGTTGTTTTTCACAAGTGCAGCCTCCCTTCTGGTTGTTTTTATCTATTATACCACGTTTCTTAGTTGAAATCAATCTATCTGGAGGCGACCAATTCAACCGTGTGATGTATTTTATTCAAAAGACAACTTTAGGTTGATATTCTGACTTAAGAATTAAAATAAAGAAGAAAATCGTCAATGCACCCATGACCGCATTGACGATTTTCAATTTATAATACAAGCTCACCGCTTATTAAGTATATACAGCTGAAAATACTTTCGCCAGGAATAATATCAGTAAACACCGACGGAACAGCAAGTGTAAAGAGAGATACTCCCATAGCAGTTGTCGTATCTGAAGAAAGTCTGCTTATGACCGTGCATATAATCCCAATGAGACACGCCGCCGCAGCTCTTACTGCAAAAAGCAGAACAAAATATGCCGTTATGCTGATATACGGCTTAAAGTCACGCATAAACATAAGGCTCTGTATCGGAACATCTGTATTGTTGTATCCGAGAAAATTTCCTATCTGAATAAACTGAATCAGATGAATGGAAACACAGATAACAGTACACACAATGCAGACAAGCGCCGATTTATTTAAAATCAGCATTTTTCTTCCACGATAGGAACTGCGCTGGGTGCCAGACATGTTATTCTGTCTGTCATAGGCAAAAACCCCCGATACCGCCCCTATAATACCTATTAATATGTATAGTGACGCACGGCTTCTTGTCTGTTCGTCATGCTGAATTATAAGGTCGTAGGAATAAGGCTCTATCAGATTTACTGCATTACCCGTTCTTTTTGTATACTCACAGCCGTCACGGATATTTTCATACACAGGCGTCAATGCTTCCTTTTCTTCCATAGCTTCACCGAGCCGTCTATACAGCCTTCCAATAGCCTCCTCACTATAGCTTCCACGAGCCAGCAGGTCGTCTATACCATTCTGATAAAACTCGATTTTTTCTTCAAGCTCAGTCATTTTTTCCTGAGCTGCCAAAAGGGTTTCTTCTGTTATGACTCCCTCAAATTCCTGATAGAAAAGCTGTTCTTTCGGGTTTATTATATATTTGTAATCATATTTCATAGCGGAGGACAACGCAAGCAGAAATGCCGCCGCCATAAATATCAGACCACCCTGCTTTACAAGAAGCTTAAAGCTCTCCCAGCCGAAAAGCGTTCTCTGAAACGAGATTTTTTCAAGCAGTCTGCTTTTCATGTCGGAAATTTTCTTCAAAAAGCTTTTCTTTCCGACATACAGCTTTCCGTGAACAAAACAGCCTGCAAAAATCAGAATTACGCTGAGTCCTCCGATAAATACCATATTGCAGCCCAGGGCAGAAACAGCCTTTCCGAACACATTTATGTTCCTGCACACCGCCAGAAAATCCTCACAGTTTATAAGCGCAAAAATGTTTATGTACTTTAATGCGTTAAGTATCGAAACAGGTATAATGAGGGTATAAAACAGCAGTTCTGTTATGGCAAACAGCGCTGTGATTGTATAAGCCATTCCCGTTCCGAGAACGCTTATTATAATGTAAAACACAAGCGCACACAGAAAGCAAGCCGCAATTTTAAGCGTTACGGAAAGCAAGATATACTCGGCGATAGATATGCTGTAATGACACTGCATAAACTCAGGCAGAGACTGTATGCTCCTTGAAAGGTCAGCATCCCCGAATGAAATCAGCGTAGCCAGCAGATTACTGCCATAAAGCATAACGCCCGCAATTACTGCCGAAACCGCCAGTATACCAACTCGCTGAAAATACAGAACACCTCTGCCTTTAACGGTACTCCTCACAAGATACACAGTTCCCTTTCTGCGCTCCTTTAAAAAGCCGATTGCAATTATCATAAGAAATCCGAGCATTATAACATCAGAAAGCCTGTACTGCAAAAAAAGAACAATTCCTCTGTTATCCCCCGCTTTTACTGTTATATCTTCAAGCTTTTCGTACGCCTGAGCCGTTTTTTCTATATTGTCAGCCGCAAAGCCCTCCTTATACATATTGAACATGTACAGACTTTCGCCGTTTTCCTTTGTCTTTCTCAGAAACTCGGGGTACTCCGAAATATAGCTTTCAAGCTCACTTCCCGTAAGCGTAATATCCTTTTCGGTGGCAAACGACATCATGAACAGTCCGACATTTATTATAACGAGTGCTAAAAGCATGAAAACTGTTTTTCTGCCAAAAAGCCTTTTAAATTCACTCATTCACGTCCCTCCGCATAGAAAAGATACACGTCCTCGAGCGTGATGTTGTCAACCTTCTTAAAGCAGTCGGGCAGATTTTCCTCTGCGGCACGGAACACAAAGCCCTCACTTCTTCTTATCGCCTGTCCCTTGCCATATTTCTCTTTCATTCGGCTTACTTCTTCAAATGAGCCGTAAAACTCCCCGACCTTTCCGTAAATTTCATCTATAAGCTCTGTCGGCGAGGAAAACCTCAGAAGCTCGCCATTTTTCATGAGAATTACCTTTTCTGCAATACACTCAATATCGTCAACAACGTGAGTTGCAAGAAGTACCATTCTGTTAACTGAAATCTCAGCGATGTGATTTCGAAGTCTTATTCTTTCTTCGGGGTCAAGACCGACTGTCGGCTCGTCAAGAATAAGTATTTCTGGATTATCGAGCATTGCCGCCGCAAGCAGTACTCTCTGTCTCATTCCTCCCGAAAACGAGCCGAGCTTTTTGTGCGCAACACTATCAAGACCAACAAGCGCCAGCAGTTCACGGGTCTGAGTCTTGCACGCCTTATGCCTCATGCCCTTGAGCGCACCTATATACCGCATAAACTGCCCTGCCGTAAATTCCTCATACATACCCTGTAACTGCGGCGTATATCCGACCTTTTTGCGGAACTTAACGCCGAGTGAAAGTATCTCCTTGCCGTTGTAGAGGATATCTCCCGAGGTGCGCTTTATATTATCCGTAATCAGATTTAAAAGGGTTGACTTTCCTGCTCCGTTGGCACCTAAAATCCCGTAAACACCATTGCTCAGGTTAAGCGAGACATTATTGAGCGCTGTGAATTCGCCATATTTTTTAGTGAGATTTTTTATCTGAAGCACACTCATTCGCTCTCTCCCTCCTGAAGCACTTTCATAACAGGGTCTTCGTCCCAGTATTCTTCCCATGTATGTTTGGTGTATGCCTTTTCCCATTCAGCAGTTCCGTTTAAAATATCGTCAATGTTACAGCAGTATATCTCACTTTCACCATTCCAGTCATCAAGCATTACACTTGTATAAAGCTTGCCGTCTGAAATATCAAAAATACTGCCGTTATAGTAATGCGAACCATCTACAAGCTCATCGCTGTCTATGCCCATTGATTCAACTGTACCGAGCAATTCACCCTCATAGCTCATAATCTTTACAGATTCATTTCCTCTGAAGAAAATCTTATCCTCATAGCAGAGAACAACACCGCCAACCGACGTTTCTCCCGTATTTATCACGATACCATTCGGCTCTAAGGTTTCGGTATCATAACCTTCAAGAATAAGTTCACTTTCATCGCTGAAATACTCATAATAAATAACATCCTCATCAAAACATGCTATCGCTGATTTGCCGCTGTTATCAAGCTCCATGACCATTTCCGTTTCGCCCGTTTTTATATTATATCTGTGATATCCTGATTCGTTTTCATTTCCGGAACGTGCATATACATCATAGTAAACATAATCTCCACAGCCTGCATAAACATTAAAGCCTGCTGATTTCAGATAATCGTCATACTTGAATAACAGCTCAGTTTCACCCGTCTGAATATCAACCTTAGCCATACCCGACTGAATAAAATCAATATAAGAATCACAGCCTACAACATACCCGATATATGCATAACCCTTGTGAATGATAAAGTTGACGTGATGACCCACAAAATTACCATACTGCGGCGGCTTTTTGGCTTCCACAATATCCGTCACCTTGTCAAGAGATGAGCCATCAAGCGCAACCTTATAAAGCGAATATCCCGCTGTTTCCTTGGTGCGTATTTCACCGATAAAGTAAATATAGCCGTTATAAAGCACAGGCTCAGATACTATAAGATTGTTGTATGTTGCCGTACAGGAATCGTTTCCGTCGTGCATACACTCCGGTTTCGGACAAAGGAAAATATCATTCCCCGATGACTTTTCCGTATAACGCAGAGATAACGTCATATCGACATTGTAATAATAGCCGTTTTCCGTTTCCATAATGTTTCTGCAATACGGCGTGTCGGGCGGAAGCTTTGACATATCCGTCTTTGCCTCTTCCTCACTGCAACCGCTGAGTGCCATTACTGCCGCAAATAATACTGCAAGTTTTTTTAATTTCATAATTGTTTCCTCCCTCAAAGAATTTTAGGCAACACCGCACAAAGATTGTGCGTAGATTGCGCAGTCATATTTTCCGTCAGGTTGAACAAAAATTTTGCAGGCATACTGCCGTATGTCAAGGAATTTTTGAGCAGGATGACGGGAAAGATGCAAGCAAGATGCGTGCAAAGACGTCAGACGTTCTTTGTGCGGTGTTGCCTTTAGTTTTCTATGGCTTTATTATAAAACCTCGGGCATAAAAAAACAACCACTTTTGCAGAAGTGGTCGTTTTTGACGCAGAAGCGGTCATTATTTGGTAATATTTAGTAAAACAGACAGCCTGAAAACTCCGTTTTCAAAGTTTATGTCAAGCGTTCCGTCATACTTTTCGGCAATACGCCTTATACTGCGAAGCCCCATTCCGTGATACTTTTTATCCTGTTTCTGAGTGGAAAGGTCCTCGTTTATGTCCTTGTATCTGTTCTCGCAGAAAATGCAGAGCATATCCATCTGCCGCTTAACAGTCATGTTGACTGCTTTGTCCTCATCGTCAAGCTTTACGCACGCCTCATAGGCATTATCGAGTATATTCCCGAAAATCCCGCAAAGGTCATACTCTAAAACGCCTGTTTCAGACAAATACGCTGTAAGTTCAATATTGACGGCAACGCCGTTTTTTCTCATGCCCGAAAGCTTTTTGAAAAGCAGTGCGTCGAGCACAGGCAAGCCCGTTTTTATCGGAAGCTTAGTGCTGTCCATCTCGGAGTTGATTTCTTTGAGATACATTCTCGCGTCGGAGATTTTCCCGTCATCTAAAAGTATCGCAATAGCCGTCAGATGATTTTTCATATCGTGACGAAGCATCTGTGCTTCTGTATATTTGCTGTTGATTT
This sequence comes from uncultured Clostridium sp., assembly GCA_964621265.1. GTDB lineage: Bacteria > Bacillota > Clostridia > Oscillospirales > Ruminococcaceae > Porcipelethomonas. Next base: position 13,013 of record CAZULQ010000037.1, read on the forward strand.
CGTCGTAATATCTCTTTTCGGAAAGCTCCTTTGCGGCAAGGAGAGTGTTGTCAACCGCTTTCTTTGCGGCTATCACAGCCGCCAGAAGCAGTACTGCACACATCACCAAAGCAATGGCGGCGGTGCTCACATATTCCCCGAAAACCGACGAATTGCTGTATATACCGATTATGCTTTCTGTTTTGAAAAGTGTGGTAAAACAGAATTTCGAGCCGAAATAGTGGAGCAGTAATTCTGCGGCAATGGGCAGGACTATGTAAGGTATCATATTGATTTTTCTGCGTATCAGCAGAATTTTCGTGCACAAAAGATATATTATGACACACGCTGAAACCTTAAAAGCAGTTCGCATTATAATCAGCGTTCCGACAGAAATTGCATAAGGACAGGAACGGTATTCCGAAACAGACTGAACGGAGCGTCCCAAATCCCCCAGACCGATTTCCGAATCTATGATACAGATATTTGAAACGTACACAGCCGTTGTCAGAGCGGCAAGCAGTCCTACAAAAATGAACACTCTGCTTTTACCGACAGAACCTCCGTTTGCCGTACGGCACTTAAGCGAGTAGAAAAACGCAGACAAAATCGCCGCCGAAATAACGAGAATATCTGTTACAGTATCAGAAAAAAGCAGATTTACGCTTATATCAGGCTCAGCACTTATGTTTATATTATCAAGCCCGTAAAAATCGTTTTTCGCCTTGACGACCTGCTTTTTGACATCGTTCCCGAAAAGCTCCACATCAGAAAGATACGCTATATTGTCGTTAACCGACGAAATGTATTCTGGATAGTCAGCGGCGTAGCTGAGCCGCTGAATGCAGAAGCTCAGCAGTTCAAGCCTTGATTCAACCTGTTCCTCCGAAAAGACATTTTCGCCTATTTTTTCTTTTGCACTTTGCTTTATGTTGCTGTTTTCGGGGAGGGTCGGGTCGTTGAGCTTTTTAAGTGCATCAAGGTATTCGTCATAGCGTGAGTGTTCGTTCTGAAGCTCTGCAATAGCTTTCGGATATTCGTCATAATGATAGGCAGTAAGAATTTCACTTGCATTACTCAGCATCGACTTTTTCATTGACACAAAGCCGTATGACACATATTCCTGTGAGCTTATATTGATATATCCTATCAGAATATTCAGAACAGCCATTACAACAAAAGTAACGGCAAAGAAGTAGTTATACTTATTCTTTGTCATGTTTCTCCGCCCTTCACAGCACGCATTACAGCGGATAAAACCTGTTTGCGCTTTCTTCGGCTGAGCGGAAGCTGTTTGCCGTTGCACATTTCGACATTATCATTTCCTATGCGCTTTATTTTTGTCACCTTCACAAACACGGACTTATGAATTTCGATAAACTTGCTCTGTGGCAAAAGCGGATACACCTTGTTTACTGACAGTGCAGTTCTGATAATGTTATCAGAAGTGTAAACAGCCGCTCCTCTGCCGTCCGACTCAACAAACAGGATTTCGTCACACGGAATTATTTCAGTTTCTCCGCTAAGTGTTGTGACAGTAAGAAACTTTGCTTTGTTAAGCTCCATAAATCTGTCGAGAACACCATACAGCCTGTCTTCAAGAGAAGATTTTATTATATAGTCAAAAGCCGAAACCGAATATCCCTCAACTGCCCTGTTTTCGAGCCCTGTTACAAATATAAGCGGCACTTCGCTGTCAAGTGCCCTCAGCTGAGAGGCTATGTTTACACCGTCTGACACCTCAAGCTGAATATCAAGAAAAATCAGGTCAAATCTACTTCCATTATTATACTCCTGTATCAACGGCATACCGTCTGTAAATACAGATACATCGAGCATGTGGTTGTGCTTTTCAAAGTAAGTCTCAAGTAAATTCAGAAGCTTGTCAGAATATATTTTTTCATCTTCACATATTACAATTTTCAAAATATCACCTTCTTATGATAGAAGAATTATTTTAATTATAATACGGCAATAAGACAAATGTCAAGTTGACGGCAAAATAATACAAGCTTTTCCCTGATTTCGGCATAAAATAAAGGAGACTGAAATCAGTCTCCTTTGAGTTTAAATATTATTCAAGCAGCAGCTTTGCAATACCGATTGCATCGTAAAGGTCAACCTTTTCGTTTTCGTCATAGTCGGCTCTTACTTCTTCTTCTGCAGTAATAGTTCTCATACCCATAATGTACTTGCAGATTTCAATTGCATCATAAAGGTTTACTTTGCCATCACCTGTGATATCGCCTCTCACAATATCAGATGATGTAGTATCACCAAGTGTAAATACAGCAGGAGCTGAATTTGCATTTACAGAATTGCCGTATGTCGTAATGACTGTACCATCGCCTGAAACTACACCTGAGTTAACTGCGAAGTTATCCATAAAGTCAACTGTGTATGTACCGGCCTCCATGGATGAATCAAAGATAACATCAAATGTTACGATTGAGTTGTTCTTGTCTCCTAAAACGAATGGAGAAATACCATTCTGGATAAAGAAACCTGTCTGGTCAGTAATCTTTGTGTTGTCAACAGGATCAAAACCGGATACTTCAATATCCATTGCAAGAATTCCGAAACCACCATCAATTGTGAATGCGTTAGGGTCTGTGATATTGATGTTCTGGAACTTGATGCCTTCATCGTTACCCTTGAATGATGTAAGAATCATAGTAACTTCTTCAGCAGCATCGTACTGATCGCACATGAGTGCAACTGTTGTTCTGGCTGTTCCCGCCTTAACTTCTTCCATTGTGAATGAAGTTTTTTCCGGAGCGAAACGCAGAACCATTGTTGATTCCTTGTCAACAACTGTTGCAGCTGAAACTGTTGAACTAAGTGTACCTGTTACAACAGTAGCAGACATAGCAACTGATGTTAAAAAGCTTAAAATTTTCTTTTTCATATTGTCCTCCTGTCTGGATTTATATAGTACATTTATTATATCATAAAACTTTGGAAAAGTCAAGGAAGCCATTACAGCTTCCTTTTAATTTTATTCAAGCAGTTTTTTTGCAATACCGATTGCATCATAAAGGTCAACAACGCCGTTTTCATCAAAGTCAGCCATTGTTTCTTCCTCTGCTGTAAGAGTTCTCATGCCCATAATATACTTACAGATATCAATTGCATCATAGAGATTTATATTACCATCGCCTGTGATATCGCCGTTTAAAAAATCATCAGTTGATGGTGAAGTACTTGTAAAATGTATAGTCGCTTTTTCAAGATACTCATTATCGGCATCTATCTGTACAGCACTCCATTCACTCTGAGTACCGTCAAAATATATATCAGTCAGATTGTAGCATCCAAAGAAAGCCCCTGCAGCTATCGACTTCATATCAGCGGACATGGTTACCGAAGTAAGACTGCTGCAATCGTTAAAGGCATTAGCCCCCAAAGATACAACACCTGATAAATCGGCGCTTAACAACGCAGTACAGTCACAGAAAGCCCATTCACCAATCTGAACATTTCTGCCCGGAACAGAAATGCTGCTGAGCGAATTACAGTCACCGAATGCCCAGCTTTCAATATTTACTATACTTTCGGGAATCTGAATATTTTCAATAGTTGTACATTCATAAAAAGCATTTTCACCGATAGTATCTATCCCCTCCGACAGACTAACATTGACAGGGGTTGCAAAGCTAAAACTATAGCCGTCAATCTTTGCTACTTTGTATGAATTGCCGTTCCAGACAACATTGTCAGGAACGGCAACTGAATTTTCAGTACTGCTGCAATATGTAACTGTGGCACAATTAACTCCGTCTGAATTCTGATAAAGTTCATAATCAAAAATTCCGTCAGAATATTCTATTACTGATGTGTCAGCAGCAAATACACTGCAGTTTATTACAGAAATCAATATACTACAAATTATCAGCAAAGAGGAACTGATAATTTTTTTCATTATTCTTCCTCACCTGATTCAGCAACTTCTGTCTCTTCATCAGCTTCAACAGTTTCTTCTGTATCTTCAGCCTCAGGAAGTTCCGGCTTTTCAGGAACTTCAGGAACTTCTACATCCTCAGGAAGTTCTGGCATTTCAGGCATTTCAGGAGTTTCCACATCCTCAGGAAGTTCTGGCATTTCAGGCACTTCAGGAGTTTCTACATCTTCAGGAAGCTCTGGCATTTCAGGCATCTCAGGAGTTTCTACATCCTCAGGGAGCTCTGGCATTTCAGGCATCTCAGGAGTTTCTACATCCTCAAGGAGTTCTGGCATTTCAGGCACTTCAGGAGTTTCTACATCCTCAGGGAACTCCGGCTTTTTGTTCATTTCAGCTTTTTTCTGTTCCCATTCAGCCCTTTTCTGCTCCTTTTCTACTTTCTTTTCAGCTTTCTTTTCTTTTTTCAAAGCGCCAATTTCTACTTTTTTCTGTTCCCAATCAGACTTCTTCTGCTCCATTTCAGCTTCTATTTCAGCCTTTCTTTCTTCCCACTCAGCTTCCATTTCAGCTTTCTTCTGCTCACAATCAGCATCTGTTTCAGTGATCTCTGACTCAAACTCTTCGTCGAGCTCAGTCATTTTTTCGTCAAATTCTTTATCCCATTCAGCCTTCTTATGATTCCATTCGCCATCAAACTTGAACTCAGCCTTTTTATTTTCCCATTCAGCTTTCTTCTGTTCCCAGTTTTCCTTCATCTCAGCCTTCTTCTGTTTCCAGTCAAACTCTGGCTTTTCAGGAACTTCTGCATCTTCTGCGTCCTCAGGAAGCTCAGGCATTTCAGGCATCTCAGGAACTTCTACATCTTCTGCGTCCTCAGGAAGCTCTGGCATTTCAGGCATCTCAGGAACTTCCACATCTTCTGCATCTTCAGGAAGCTCAGGCATTTCTGTTTCAGTATCTTCCGTTGTTGCCTCGTTTTCAGTCACTTCAGTTACAGCGCTCTGATTGTTGTCGAGAGCCTCTTCAGCACTGATGATTACACTTGAGTTAGCAGCCAGCATAGATACTGCACATAAAGCAGCAATGATTTTTTTGTTGTTCATAATAAAACACTCCTTAATAAAATAATTAAAATTGATTTTAAACGTTTTCGAAAGTAGCCCTGCAAAACGACTTAACCGGTATTGTCATAAGAACTTATTACATAAAGTATCGGGCAACTGACTTGTATTACAGCGTAATTCCCACATGATACTGAGAAAAAACAACTGAGACATTTTTTCTTTATAATTATTCCCTTTTGCTTAACCACATTATATATATTT
>CAZULQ010000038.1:0-17355 GCA_964621265.1 uncultured Clostridium sp.
TAATATTATTTAATTATATAATATTGTCACAGCAAGATTAAAATTACAGATATCAATTACGAAAAAGTGAGGTTTTTATTATGATTATTAAAAGTGAAAAATGGCAGTTTGATACTGACAGCATTACTGTTACAGATTTAAAAAGCAGCAGTACACGCACTTTCTACGCAGACCATATCAGATACCACATTAACTATACTTGTGAGCATTATCCTGAAAGATTGCAGAAACTTGTTGAAAATGGAGATATTCTTACATATCTTGAGGAATTTGACATAAAGGTAACAGACGCTATTTGCGACCAGACCGATTTACTTATGGAAAATAATAAAGAGTATCAGATTGCCGTTGAAACAGGTAATCTAATTGATGTCGGCTCTATCGGGAATATGCTTAGAGAAAATGCGAAAGAGGTTGTATATGAGGATATGGTTTATGTTTGATAAGCAATAATTATAAGTAAAAACTGCCCTTATGGGCAATGACCATACAGAAGTATTCAAAAACACTAATGGCTATTGGCTAAACGGCGGCTAATGAAACGCAAAACAGGCGTATGCAAAGAAAAATTGCATATGCCTGTTTTGTATTATATCTTGTCATTGAAAAAGCGAAACCAACGACTTCTGTTATCTCACGGTTTTAAGCACTGTTATCTTATTTGAAAAATCCCTGAAGGGCTTAATCTTGTTCAGGAGCTTGTAAATGGGATAAATTTCTTTCATTCCCTCGGTGAGACTTACATCACGGACAAACTTGAAGCCGCTGTTATTCGCTTCAAGCTCCTTGCCGCTTTTAATTCCCCAAGTGAACTTGGCGTTGCTTGCGTCAATGGATTTTTCTTTTATACGCTTTACAACAATGGGTGACATTATTTCCACAAGTACGATTGCCTTGCTGAAATTCTTTTCGATTATCGAAAGTATCGTCTTTATATCATCTTCCGAAAGATACATTGAAAGCCCCTCAATTACAACAAGAGCAGAAGAACTTGTCTTTTCAATTTCATCAGCCCAGCTGCTGTCCATAGCGGATTTTGCAAGCATTTTTATTCTGCCGTTCTCCTCAAGAAACTGCCTGCGCACATCAATTGTTACGGGCAGGTCGATATTGTACCAGCGTATTTTTCCGTTATCCACACGGTAAAATCTTGTGTCCATACCGCAGGTCTTGAATGTGGCGGTGTATTCCATAAGGCTTTTGCCAGCTTCAAATGTAAACTGCCACGAATAAGGATTGCTGTCCGAAAGGCTTTGTTCAGCTGCAAGCCTGAGCTTTTCCTGTCCCTCGGCAGTGTAGTTCTTTTCACTCACAATTACTTTCAGCATAATGCAGTTGTTCATCAGCGACTCACGGGTGAATACCGTCATCTTTTCTATATCCGGCTTTTCATCAAGTGAGAGATAAATTCCGCCGAGAATTGAAGCGAGAATTATATTTGAGATATACCTCGTCCTTTGCTCAAAGGGCTGAACGCTCTCTATCATCTCACGGTATTTTTTCTTCGCCTTTTTCATAATTGCGGAGTATCCGAAAATCCCAGCGTGTTTTTAAGCTCACGCTCAAAACCGCCCTTGAACACCTTCCAGTAAAGCCTTGGCATCATATCATATTTCATCGTTTATCCTCCCAAAACCATAATCACAACTCCCACAACCGCACCTGCAACAAGACTTCTCGGTACACCTGAAAGGTAAAATTTATAATTCTGATATTTTTGTCTCTGTTTTTGCACACACCGTATAAAAAGCAGTCCTGCCACAACAAGCAGGACTGCACAAGGTTATTCAGCTATTACAAATGTCACTTCATAAGGCTCTTTTGCCATATCGGAAGCCTTGAGAGAAATAACGAGAGTATTGTCTGCTGTAAGAGTACCCTCTGTAATTGTACCAGCCTCGTCTGTGAACACAAACTTTCCGCCGTCAACGGTATATGTACCGCTTGCGGAGCAACCGTCATACGCTGTACCGCCCATATCGAAGCTTACGCTGTATGAGAAAGTATCTGCTCCGATATCTGCGGAGTACTTGTATTCAACAGTACCTGCCATAGGACTTTCCTTGATATAGCTTGCGGAGTATGTACCTGCGGCGATAGAGAAATCACCTGTTGCAACAGCTTCATCAGAGATTGTTTCATCAACAGCTGTATCTTCTTCGGGAGTTGCCTCACCGATAAAGGAAAGCGTGATACCGCCTACCATATCGGGTGTGATAGAAGCCTGACCGTAGGGCATATCGGAAGTAACCTTGACAGTACCGTCCGCCTGAACTACAAAGGTGCAGGTTCTTCCGTCGCTGTAGGTCATTGTATAGCAGTTGTCGGTGAGCGCGTAAGTACCTGCGCCCTTTTCCTCGCCTGCTTTGTCTGTGAGGGTAAATGCTCCGTCGGCATTAAAGGAAACAGTATAATTCCATTCCATACTGAACTCGCCCTCTGAGTAAGCGGAGCTGCCCGAATATGCGCCTGTTTTAAGCTCGCCTTCATTTATGGAATTGCCAACAGCTGCTTCGGTAGATACAGCTTCGGTTGTTGCAGAGGTTGTGGTCTGTGACGAGCTTTCCTGTGCCGTATCGGCTGAACAGCCTGACGCACAAAGCATTACACCTAAAATAATTGTTGCAGTTAAAATTTTCTTCATTGGAATTCTCCTTACTTTTAGTTGATATATTTTGTCCAAAGAGCCTCGAAAAGCTCCTTGGCATTTGACTGGATTAAATTTTCCGAAATTCTGCGAAGATAGATTGAGAGCGATATTTTTTCATCCTCGCCGATTACGGCAAAGCTTAAACTTTCTTTACCGCCGCATAACTTTTCTCTTACAAGAAAAAGAGCGTATATTTCTTTTTCAAATACAAGAGAGGTAACTGAAATATCTTCGGCTTTGCCTCTGATAATATCAACGCCCTGTCTGTCAACGATTTCGGGTAGAGGCATGGTTATCTGCATAAGTACTCCTCCTGTGTCGAGGTGCAGCATTACGCTGTCAAGGGATCTAAGCTGATTATAAATCTCCTTGAAATCCTCTTTCGGAACAGATACAGCAGTTTCCATTGCGTCAAGCAGCTGCCATTCGGTAATTTTCAGTTCCTCTGCGGCGGTACGCAGATGAGTATCGGTGTGCTGTTCATAGTATTCCTTTATACGCTCGGGGAGCGTCTTTTTTATATGCGGATTTGAGGGGTGAAGGTGATTTATCTTCATTTCCTCCTGCATTATTTTTATACATTTAGGAGCGGTATAGAATTTTGCATGAGCCGCAATACACTCACGGCATTTTCCGTAATTCGGACACTGTGGCATACAAGGACATTTTAAATTTTCGTTATCCATAGATTTACCCTTTCTCGCACAAATGACATCTTGCAAAATGTTCATTTCCTAACGATACAGCCTGTGGCAAAGGCTTTGTGCGGCATATATCGGAAGCGTTCGGGCATCTTCCTGCAAAGCGGCATATATCAGGTGGATTTATAGGACTTCTCGCCTCGCCCGAAAGGATAATGCGTTCCCGTTTTTCCGTAGGATTTACCTCGGGAATTGCCGACATAAGCGCCTTTGTGTACGGCACAACGGGATTTCTGAAAATCTCGTCCGTACTGCCGCTTTCCATTACCTCTCCGAGGTACATCACCGACATACGCTCGGTAATGTGCTTGATAAGCGAAAGATTGTGGGAAATGAAAAGATATGTAAGTCCGTATTCCTCACGCAAGTCAAGCAGTAGATTGCATATCTGCGAATGCACCGAAACATCAAGCGCCGAGGTAGGCTCATCGCAGATTATCAGCTCTGCATTTGTGATAAGCGCACGGGCTATTGCAACTCTCTGCCGCTGACCACCCGAAAATTCAAAAATATAGCGGTCCAAATCCTGTAACGAAAGTCCGACCTTTTCCACAAGCTCTGCGGCTTTTTCACGGAGTATTTTTTCATTCCGCTCACCTGCAATATACAGCGGCTCAGAAATAATCTGCCATACCGTAAAACGTGAATTAAGGGACGAATAAGGGTCCTGGAAAATCGTCTGTAAATGTCGGCGCACCTCTTTCCATTCGCTCTGCTTTGTCTTTGAATTTACTGTATGACCGCAAAGCTCAAACGAGCCTGATGTAATCGGCACAAAGCCGAGAATTGCGTTTGCAAAGGTGGATTTACCGCAGCCGCTTTCGCCCACAAGTCCGTAAATCTCGCCCTTGCGTATCTCGATATTCACATTCTGTACTGCGGAAAGTCTGTCAGGTTTTCCGAAAACGCTTTTCTTCACCTTGAAATCAACGGTGAGGTTATCGGTTTTAAGTATTATTTCTCCCATAGCTCCTCCGTTTCAAAGTGACAGCGTACCTTTCTGCCGTTTTCTCTCACGAACAGCGGAGGCATCTGCTTTGTACAAAGCTCGGTGCAGTAGGCACACCTGTTTGAAAAGTAACAACCGTTTGGTTTATTCATCGGGTGCGGAACGTTGTGCGGTATCTGCACAAAGCGGTCAATGTCGCTGTCAAGGCTCGGAATAGTGTCAATCAAAGCCTTTGTGTATGGGTGCTGTGGACTTGACAGTATCTCGTCAACCGTGCCCTGCTCCACAATTTTTCCGCAGTACATCACATACACCCTGTCCGCCATCTGCCGTACAACTCCGAGGTCGTGGGTTATCATCAGAAGTGACATATTATTCTTTTCGCACCGTTCGGATATAAGCTCCAAAATCTGTGCCTGAATGGTAACGTCAAGGGCGGTTGTCGGCTCGTCTGCAATAAGAAGTCGGGGAGAAAGCGAGGTTGCCATAGCAATAAGTATTCTCTGCTTTAAGCCTCCCGAAAGCTCATGAGGATACTGCTCCGCACGCATTTCGGGGTCGGGGATACCGACCTTTTTCATCATTTCAAGACTGTGCTTTCTTGCCTCTTTCGGTTTCATTTTTCTGTGATAAACAAATACCTCGTCAAGTTGTTCGCCGATAGTCATAATGGGATTTAAAAAGGTTGATGGGTCCTGAAAAATCATCGCCATTTCCTCTGCACGGAGAGGGAGCATTTCGTTTTCGCCTTTTTCGAGGATATTGTGTATAATTCCGTCATGGGAAATAAACTCGAATTTATCCGCTTGTATGTACGCAGGCGGAGTATTCAGCAGCTTCATACAGGAATGTGCCGTAACGCTCTTTCCGCAGCCGCTTTCACCAACGATTGCGACCTTTTCGCCCTCGCCTATGGATATATCCACTCCCTCAACGGCACGGACAAAGCCCTCCTCGCTTCGGAAAAGTATTTTCAGATTTTTTATATCAAGTACATTCATACCTTTGCTCCTGCGTGGTATTTTTCTTTAAGCGCTATTGCTACTTCCTCGCTTATGTCGGACATTTGAGCAAATATCTGTTCAGCCTCGGCTTCGGGAGAAATACCGTTCTTCTTTATTTTTCTGCATTTGATTTTGGGATTGAGTATTTCTTCAAGAGCATAGCCTATCTGCATAAATCCAAAAACGGTGATGAATATTGCTACACCGGGAGCTATTACCCAAGCCCACAAGCCTGATGTGAACGCACTTTCCTGCGCTGCAACAAGTATCTTTCCCCAACTTATGACTGACGGGTCGCCAAGCCCGATAAAGCTAAGTCCCGCTTCGGCTATCATAAAGCCTGCACAGGAGAGTGCGCAGTTCATAATAAGCAAATGCGAAATCGCAGGCATAATATGTCGGAACATTATATAGGTTTTCGAGCCGCCTGCAAGCTCCGCCGCACGTATATAGTTCATATTCATTACGGACAGCACCTGTGCTCTTACCATTCTTGCAGTACCGCACCAGCCGATAAGCGTGAACACCGCAATCATCATCAGATAGCTTGATGAAAGATTGCTCATTATCATCATAAGGGGAGTAGTGGGAATTACAAGCAGAACATTTATGATGTTCAGAATAACCCCTGCGCTGACCTTGCCAAAATACGCTGAAACTATCCCCAGCGTTGCACCGAGAAGCGTAACGCATATACCTGTTGTAAGTCCGATTATGAGGGAAATTCTTGCACCGTAAAGTATCTGTGTGAGGATGTCAATTCCGTTTTTGTCTGTGCCGAGTAGGTGTTCAGCAGAGGGCTTTGCAAGTCCGTTTGCAATATCGTAATCGTCAAGCTCATAAGGTGTGAGATAGGGTGCGAATATTGCCGCCAAAGCCACAATTCCCACAAGGATAACGCCAAGCCTGCCCTTGGGATTTTTGAGGATTTTCAGCAGAAATCTGCCTATGCTTTTGACCGCAGAACAGACGATATTTATTATGTTTTTCATAGCTTATACCTCTTTCACTCTCGGGTCGAATTTGTGATACACAAGGTCAGTTATAAAGTTGCAGACCACCGTTATTACCGCAAATAAAAGCAGTATTGCCTGTGACAGCAGATAGTCGCCGTTGTTGCAGGCATCAAGGAGTAATTGTCCCATACCCGGCCACGAGAATATCTTTTCCATAAGCACGCTGCCGCCCATAAGACCTGCCATTGACATTCCCACATTTGTGATAAGCGGTAAAAGCGCATTTCTGAAGATGTGCTTATACAGTACAACGTGAGGCGGCAAGCCCTTTGCTCTTGCGGTGAGGATATAGTCCTCATTCGTGACAGCTATCATACTGTTACGCACAAGCATAGCGTAGGAAATAACACCCGAGAACACAGAAATCGCAACGGGCAGAAAAGCGTGATACGCTACATCTGCGATATCCGCAAAGGGAACGGAAACAAGCAAAGCCGTCGCAAGTGCCATCGGTATGCCTGCGAACACGAACAGCGATTTTTTCGTCACGGCTCTTAGAATTATCGCAATCGCCATACACGCTGCAAATACTATCAGAAACGCCGTACCGTTCATCGAAAGAGTATAGCCTGCGGTCATTGCCCCTCTGTACGGAAATATTTTCAGCGTAAAACCGAACAGCATAACCGTCACCATAGCAAGCCAGAAGGACGGTATCGCCGTAGTTATTCCCGAAAGCCACATCAGCACCTTATCGGGAGCCTTGTCGCGCTGCTTTCCCGCGACTGCGCCGAAGATAATTCCGAACAGCACCGAAAAAAGCATTGAAGAAACCGTCAGCACCATAGACCACGGAATACGGCTGAACATTACTGTCCACACGCTTTCCTTGTAGTAGTGGGACTGCCCGAAATCAAGTGTAAAAACTCTGCCCAGATAATCGGAATACTGGACTATAAGCGGGTCATTGAAGCCATATTCCTCCCGTATCTGCTCACGCAAAGCGTAGGCGTCCTCGGGAACGCCTACATAGTAGGGCTGTGCAGGGTCGCTGAATATCATTCTCGGGAGAAAGAAATTCAGCGTTATAATGATGAAAAGCACAAACAGCGAGCTTAACACCTTTTTTAAATAATAGCCTTTCAAAATTCTTCCTCCCGTTTTAGTTACTGTGCTTTATGTAAGTATCGTGTGGTATAGCTGTTCCAGATTGAAAGCCCCTCGGCTTCCGTCCAGCCCTGCCACTTGCTGTCGCTGTAAAATGTAATGGTGCTTTCGGAGTAAAGCGGAATTTCCACCGCTAAATCTGCGATGTATTTCTGCACCTTGCGACACTTTTCGTACTGCTCATTTGTATCGGAGGTAAGCTCCATGTCGTTCATCATTGCAATAAGTGTTTCATCAATAATTCCCGAATAGTTGAACAGTCTTACGCTCCCCGTTGCGGGATAAACTCCGTAGCGTGCATTGAACATAAGCAGCTTGTCGGAATTGTAGGTAACACGGTTTATTATCATATCGAAATCAGCGTTGTTCTGCTGTTTTATATCCTCGGAATAGGTCGCAGTTGCCTGTTCGTATTCAATGGCGATGCCGATTTGTTCAAGCTGTGTTGCGATTGCCTTTACGGTTATCTCGTTGTCAGGTGTTGCAAATATCGTCAACGTAATGCCTCGACTGCCGTTTTCGCCCATTTTATAAGATGTGGTATCAAGCAGTGCATTTGCCTCCTCAACATTTGTTTTGTGATAGACATATTCGCCGTTTTCGTCAACATAAGCGTGGTCGAAGTAGTCCTGAACAAGTCCGTCGCCAACTCTTACGCCCTTGCCGTGCAGTACCTCGTCAATGAGCTTCTGCTGGTCAAGGCAAAGAGAAATTGCCTTTCTGATTTCGTAGGAATAACCGTTAAAGCTGCCATCTTTGAACGCTCCGTTTTCGCCTACATTGAAAAGCAGAGTTGTTACGGTTTCGCTTGTGACGGAGGAAATATCCACATTGCTGTAAGACGGATTATTCTCCACCGCATAAGTCTTTGTAGGTGTAACTGAATTCAGCATAAAATCAACATTTCCATCGTTGAGTGCATTTATCAGTACGTCCTCATTACTCATAAGAATAACTGATATATTTTCAATAGGCTCACCCGAAAACATTTCCTTTTTAAGCGTTTCATCATAATTGTCACGAATAGTTGCGGTGATAGAGCTGCCCTCGATATAATCTCCCTCGGCTATGTAATATGCGCCTGTGCCAATGGGATTCAGGTTCTTCTCCTTCGCAGGAGAGCGTACGCTTTGCCAGATATGTTTCGGGATAATCACGATGGAGTTGCAGATGGTTTTCATAGAGGTGTAGTTACTGCTTGCAAGAGTAAATACAAAATCCCCGTCAACGACCTCGCTCTTGTAATAATCGGTGAGGAAGTACGCCTGACTTCCCAACGCACCCGAATGCTTGATGATATAGTCAAAGGTGAACTTTATATCCTCGGCAGTGAACGGCGTTCCGTCACTCCAGGAATGTCCCTCGACCACCTTAAAACGAAAACGCATCCAGTTCTCGTTCGGAACAGCGATAAGCGCACGCTCCATAAATTCTTCTTCCGTTTCGGTTATGGGATTGCCGCTTTCGTCAAAGCCGAATTTTATGCTTTCACGCTCGCACTGCTCCGCCCATTCTTCTTCCGTGGGGTTGAAATATTCATAGCCGTAAACGCTATCGTCGGTTTTCGGGAATGCACCCTCGCACTCAACAAGTCCGTCTGCAAAGGAAAGTGGATTTATATTTGTATCAACGGGAGTGTAAACCGCACCATCGGGGAAGGTGTAGTTCTCTCCCTCAACATAATCCGCAGGCGCTGTGGCAGAGCCTAAAAGAGTGTTGTAGAAAAGTCCCACGAAAAAGGTTGCAGAGGTTTCCATAGATGAATATGGGTTTAAGTTTTTGGGAAGCTCCGTTGTACCTACTCTCAAGGAATTTTCATACTTATCCTCACGAACAGCGCACGAGCAGAGCGAAATCGCCATACATACCGCAAGTGCGGCGGAAATAATCTTTTTTATCTTCATAATCGCTCCATCAGTAAGAGATTTTTGTGCCGAAGCCTATCTTGTTTGCAGAGTTATCAAAAATCTCCTCAACGGTGAATTTATAGGCTGGACGGGTTACCCAACGGTCTATATTCGGTGTATGGTAAACATCATGCTGTGCGTTGATAAACTGCTGAATAAGGGGCAATTCAAAGGGAGAACAGCTGCCCATTTCGTTATGCTCGCCCACAATTTCCATCTGTCCTCTTACCTCAAAGGAGAGCATAGGCGGCTGATAGAAAAGTAAGGTTGCCTCGGAATTTTCACGGTAATTCGTCCAGCTATGCTTGAAAGCCATTTCCACGCTGTATATATGTTCAAAGTCAACGGTCTTTTCTGCTTCCTCGGAGTAAAGCCATTTGAGTAAAAGCTGTAAGCCTCTGTTGCTGTAGCCCTTATCCTCGGGGTCGTAGCTTTTTATATGCTCGATATAAGCGGCGAGAGCCTCTTCAAGATATTCCGATTTGGGAATAAAACCGATACCCTTTACAGAGCCGTTAAGCCCTGCCGAGCCGTGGCTTATAAACACGGGGTCATGAGAGGTGAACGAAAGAAAAATCTTCTCGGGTGACATCTCCTTGCCCTCGGCAAGCGCCTTTACCGTGTTGCCTCTTGTTCTGTATGCCCAACCAAAAAATCTGTTGAGTTCGCCTGTTTCTGTTCTTGCTCTTTCCATTGTGATGTGCTCCTTTCAATTACTTTACTCTTATAAACGGTGCGTCAGTTGCACGCATTGTTGACTGCTGAATGTTGAATGCGGTGGAAAGCTCGGTTTCAGTGTAGCCTGTGCCGTTTGCAGTTTCGTTTTCGGAAACTATCTCACCCTCGTCAGTGAGAATGTTGTAGGTGAATGTAATGTTCTCGCCGTCAGCTGTATAAGTACCGTTTGTACCGCCCCAGACGTGCATTACGCTTGCAAGCTGCATAATGCTTACATCAAAGGTGCTGTCGTCCTTGAGGCAGAGGGAGTAAGCGTAAACCATTGCACCCATACCGCCAACCTTTGTCTTGTAGCCCACATAAACATCTCCGTCCATATCAGCGGACTTTGTTTCGTAAAAGCTTATCTTACTCGGAGTGATGTCACCCAGCAGATAGAACTCCGACTCAAATATGCTGTCGATGATAACTGCGTTTTCTACGCTTACAGTTGTTTCGCCGTAGGTATAATCAAAAGTGATGGTTTCATCATACTCATCGTTTTCTCCAAGTGTGTAGGTGCCGTTGTATTGCTCACTGCTGTACTCTCCGTTTTCGATAGAGCCTACATAAAATTCCGCAGTACCGTCGCTCATAAGATTCATAAGCACACGGCAGCTTGCGTCAGGCTCGGTGTTTTCTTCCTCGCCGCCTATCACATAGCCTGCGATAAAACTGCGTGAAACTGTGACTTCTGCGGTTTTTCCCTTCTGCTGACAACCTGCAAGGGAAACGCACATCACTGCCGCCATAATAATAGAAATTATCTTCTTCATAAATAAAACCTCCGTTTGTTAGTTATAGCTAACCTTATGTTGAAAAGAAAGTTAGATACAGCTAACTTCTCCTCTTTATTTTTGGGAGCAAAAGCTCCCGAACTTTAAAAGAATAACATATCCAAAATATTAAATCAAGCAGTAGCCATAGCTAACATTTTTAACTTGCCGTATTTTCGTTGATTTTGTATGTTTTCACACCAAAACAGAAATAAACAATATGGAAAATCCACACACAGCCAAGAATGATACACGGCACATAAATTGCTTTTGAGAACATCATCACAAATCCGATTGACATAAGCACTGTAACCATAATCATAACCTTGATTTTTGTTTTCTTAGTCATACCCTGACCCTTGACGTAGGTTTCAAGGTTATTCTTGTATAGCTTTGTGCCCTTGAACCAACGGTCAAGTTTTTCAGAACTTTTTGCAAAGCATACCGCCGCCAGCATAAGAAACGGAAATGCAGGCAGCATAGGCACAACCGCACCTACAGCACCAAGTCCCAAGCCTATACAACCTAAAATTATCAGTAAAATCTTCTTCATTGCGTATTCTCCCTTTTTTCCTTTTTACTTTCAATAACGTGACGGATTGCCATTATCGGGTGATACAGCACTATGCGAGGCCCCGAAAAGCGCATCACTTTCCGTATCTTCTCACGCATTTCGGGCTTATAGCAATGCACCTTGCAATTTGAACAAAAGGTCTTGCTCTCGATAAAGGGGCATTTGTCGCTACGCTGTGCGGCGTATTCCGCAAGTGCCTTGCAGTCGGGGCAAAGAGCATTCCTCGCCCCGTGATTTTTTCTGCAATACAGCTTCATCATAAGCGCAACCGTCTTTTTCTCACGCTCACGCTTCTTGTCAGCACTCATGCATTCTGCCTCCCTCTACACGATAAACACGGTCAGCGACTGCCATTGTGCTTTCACGGTGAGAAACAAGGACAATGCTCTTGTTCTTCTTCTGCTCTTTAAGTGCTTTCAGAATAATACCCTCATTTATGCTGTCAACGTTGCTTGTAGGCTCGTCAAGGAGGATTAAGTCGCTTCCGCGCAGGAACGCTCTTGCAAGACCAAGCCTTTGCTTTTCTCCTGCGGAGAGGTTATCACCCAATGCGCCGACACAGGTTTTGTAGCCGTCAGAAAGGCTCATGATAAAATCGTGAACAGACGCCATTTTGCAGGCATTTTCGATTTCCATCTGCGTTGCGTTCGGCTTCGCAATACGAAGATTATCCTCAATTGTTTCATCGAAAAGATATGTAACCTGACTTACCATCGTAACATTGTCAAGAAGGCTCGCTTCATCAATTTTATCAATGTCAGTTCCGTTGTAGCAGATAGTGCCTTTGTCCTTCTGCCAGAATCGGAGAAGAAGCTTCAGCAGAGTAGATTTACCGCATCCGCTTTCGCCCACAATGCCGACAATCTCGCCCTTTTCAGCGTGCAGACAAATATCGGAAAGCACCTGAGTTTCACCGTCATAAGAGAATGACAAATCGGTCACCTCAAGCTTGTCAAAATTAAATTTCTCACCATTTGCAACAGGCTCAACCGCAGGCTTTTCATTAAGCAGATTAAGCACTCTGTCACCGCTTGCAAAGGTCTGTGTAAGATTGCCCGGAAGTGCTGAAATTGCAATAACAGGACCAAATGAGCCGAATACGGCTGTTACTCCGATAATCATTTTTCCAAGAGAAAGCATATTCTTTGTAACAAGAATTACACCAACCGCAAGTACGGCAAAAATAATCAGCGAAACGGTAAGCTCCGTAGCGGCGGAGGCTTTTGTGATGTCGTTCTTCATTTTCTTCGTTTCAGCAAGAAGAATATCGGAACGGCGATTCACCTCTGACTTACGGTTTTCACCTGCGTTGTTCAGAACAATGTCCTTTATGCCTTTTATGCTGTCAAGAAAATATGCGTTGAAATTTGCAAACTCGGCACGGTATTTTACTCCCGACTCTTTAAGCTTACCCGAAGAAATCAGCGGTACGATTATTCCCACAAGAATATATCCGAGAAGTGCCACGAAAGCAAGATACCAATGTGAAACCGTACCAACAAAAATGAACACTGCCAGCGATACGATTACCGCAATACAAATCGGAGAAATCGTGTGTGCGTAGAAAACCTCCAGTGTTTCAATATCCGAGGTTATCATTGCAATTATTGAGCCTTTCTGTTTGCTCTCAAGCTTTGCGGGACAGAGTGTGCGTAGTGCACCGAAAATTTTATCACGAAGCACCGCAAGCAGACGGAAAGCGATATAGTGGTTACCGTACTGTTCGAGATAGCGGAGCAGTCCACGCATTACTCCGCATCCGATTGCAAGGGCGATAATCCAGCCGTAAGAAAGTGCTATTGCCTCGCCCATAGCCTTTGCAATTCCAACCGCACCGAAAAGTGTAACGCCCATTGCACAGACAAATCCGAGAGAGCCGTTTATAACAGCAAGCACCATTATGTAAGCAAGTGAGCCGAGAAGCATAATCAGGCTTGCCATAATTTTTGCGCCGCTTCGTCTTGTGTTACTCATTCGCTCACCTCCGCATAACCATGTTCAAGCTTTTTCTGTGCGGTGTACAATGCGGCATAACCGCCGTTTCTGCTCATTAAATCGGCGTGTGTACCACTTTCCTTGACCTCGCCGTTTTCCATAAAATAAATGCAATCGGCAGGAACAACGTTTTCAAGTCTGTGCGAAATAACGATAACGCTTTTTCTTTCGGACAGCGCCTTGATATTACGCATTATGATTGCTTCGCTTTCGATGTCGATGTTGCTTGTTGCCTCGTCAAAAATATAAATTTCCTTATCAGCAACAAGGTTTACGGCAAGGGCAAGTCGTTGCTTCTGACCGCCTGAAATGTTGTTTGCGTCCTCGGTGATTTCTTTGTCAAGTCCGCCGTTATCTATAATAAACTGTTTAAGATTTACCTTTTCAAGTGCCGCAAAAATTTCCTCATCGGTAGCATCATTTTTCGCCAGCTTAAAATTTTCACGGACAGTCGTGTTGAAAATGTATGTGTTGTAGCTGACAACCGCAAGCTTTGAGTAATAAGCTTCACGGGACAGGCTTTCAAGACTTTTTCCGCCAACTGTGATTTTACCCTCATTCGGACGGAGTGCACCGAAAAGCAGGTTTACGATTGTTGACTTGCCACAGCCGCTCTCGCCTACAATTGCTGTCATATTATTTTTGGGGAACGTTACGCTTACATTTTTCAGCACATCACGTTCGCCGTCATAGCTGAAAGTAACATTGTCAAGCTTCAGTTCGGTATCGATAACATTTTCAGCACCCCATACAGGGTCAGGCTGATTTAACAGGGAAAGTATCTTCCTGCCTGCACTTGCACCATTCATTGCAACGTGAAAGGCTGAGCCAAACGCACGAAGCGGCAGGAAGAAATCCACCGCAACAAGTATCAGGAACAATGCCGCAACGAGAGATAAGCCTCTGTTTACAACGCCCGTTACTGCAAAGGCAATTCCTATGCCTGCACCGCCGTAAGCAACCATATCCATTATAGTTGTGCTTGCCAGCTGCATAACAAGAACCTTCATTGTGATTTTGCGGAATTCCTCCGCATTCTCATTCATCTTAACGTGCTGAGCAGCGTCTGCATGGAAAATTTTCAACTCACGAAGTCCCTGCACACTATCAAGAAAGCAGTCACCCATAGAAGTGTATTTGCCCCAGTATTTTGCAAAAATTTTCTTTGCATATTTTGATACAGCTATGATTGAAACGGGGATAAGCGGTACACAGCAAAGCAGTACGAGAGCAACTCTCCAGTCAATTCCAACAGTTACTCCGAAAAGTATAATTGGTGCAAGCATAGCATAGAAAAACTGGGGAATGTATGAGGAATAATAAAGGTCAAGTTGTTCAATCCCCTCCATTGCAACCTGTGTAAGCCCTGCAATACTCATTCCGTCGGTACTGCGGACGCCGAGCCTTACTATCTTGTTGTAAGTCTTTTCACGCAAGTCTTTTTTTGCTTTTCTTCCAAGCAGGTCCTTAAGATTTCCCGTAATCCTGCTTGCAGTGTAACGTACAATAATACCAAATAATGCACATATAGCAAGAGTTATGTATGCGTCAGGGTTGACATTCTGCATAAGCAGATATACTGTCTGGCAGATGCTTGCGGTAATCGTGAGATTTGCAAGCAGACCAAGCACCATAAAGCCCACGGTATAGAAAATGTACTTTTTATTGCCGCCGAGCAGCTTCAAAAGCTCTTTATCTATCATTGTCTGTTCTCCTTTGTTTTCTCGATAAATTCGGCAAGTGCAGTTCGGCTTTCGTCACTGAATGCACAAGCCGCCCCGATTGCGTCGCTTACTGCGATTTCAGCCGAAACGCCGCATTTCATCTGTAAATGATTTCCGAGCCAGTCGATAAGCATTCTGTACTGTTCAAGCTGTTGATAGCCCATCTCGGTCATCACTATCTTGTTTTTGTCGTCACGCTTTATATAGCTGTTCTTTTCAAGGCGTTCCGCCGCCCTGTATACACTTACCTTTGTAACATTCATTTTTGCGGCTATTGCAATCAATTTTATTCCAACCGTTCCGTCATATAATCCGTCTATTGCCATCAGATATTTAAGCTCTGCCGATGTCATTTTCTCCTCCACTTTTGTTAGCGTTGGCTAACTATACTTCAAAAAACAAAGAGCTGTCGCCCTTTGCGAAAAGTTAGTTGTAGCTAACCTCGTTTTAATAAAAATGAAGCATAAACGCTTCTAATAAAAATCATAGCATACTTCACCTTATTTGTCAATCAAAAAGTTAGTGTCTGTTTAACCCCTGATTTTTGTTGACTTTGCACAATGGAAGTGAATACAGAAACCAGTTTGTCGGTATACTTACGGCTATTACAACATACCTGATATAAGAATATTTTGCTCCAAGAAAAATATGTTGATAAAACTTCTGATTTCAGAGATAACTGTTAATAGTAAAAATATCAATGAAAATGAGCAAGGGCAAAGAATTTTTCAAGTCGCATTTTGAGATATGAAGGAAAGTGATAAGGCATAGCACGAGGTTAACAAGATTCGTCTTTTTGGGTAGCCGATTACTTGTGGAATTTAATTCTTCCTCCCATACAGGCAGCTATTAGTAATAGGGATTAATCAGAAAATCGTTATACAATGAGATTTTCCGATAACCTATGAAATGGCAAGAGCCTATCAGAAAGCTAATAGCAAGTATTTAAGGCACTACTTGAATACTGTTATCGCGAATCTCTGGCTCTTGCTAAGGAGCAAGGTTCTGAAACAGTTGCTTTTCCGTTTATATCTTCAGGCGTGTACGGATATCCCAAAGACCAGGCACTGAAGGTTGCTATTGATATTATCAGCGACTTTCTTCTTGAAAATGAAGTGACGGTTTACATCGTCATATTTGACAAAGCGGCATACAGAATCAGCGAAAAGCTTTTTACAGACATTGCCGAATATATTGACGATAATTATGTGGACGAGCATACTGACTACCGCTGTGAGAGCATGCGTATGAGTGCGCCTGTACAGGCATCTATCGATTTCTTTGAAGCTGACTTGTGCGAATGTAAGGCTATGTTGGCTGACGATGACCTTGATAAAAGAAACAAACAAATAGATGAGAGCTTTTCGCAGATGCTTCTCCGCAAGATTGACGAAAAAGGTATGACTGATGCTGAGTGTTATAAAAAGGCGAATATAGACCGTAAGCTGTTTTCGAAAATCCGCAGTGATATTCACTATAAACCGAGCAAACCCACTGCAATGGCATTTGCTATCTCGTTGGAGCTTTTACTTGAAAAATTCGAGGATATGCTCCTTAAAGCAGGATTTGCGTTATCTCACAGCAATAAGTTCGATATTATTATCGAATATTTCATAAGTAAAGGTAATTACAATATTTTTGAAATCAACGAGGCTTTGTTTGCTTTTGATCAAAGCTTTCTCGGCACCTGATATTTGTTGCTTGCCAGGTGACCAGACCTCTCTTTGTGAGTGCTATTAATGAAAGCACAGCAAATCAAAGGGAGGTTTTCTATTATGAAAAACAATATTACTGAACCTCGTATTTATTCTGGACAGAAGCGGCTCTATGGCAGGACTGGAAGCCGATACTATCGGCGGCTTCAACTCAATGATTGAACGCCAGAAGGAGAAATTAGGAGCAAGTATTGCCGAATACGCTCGGAGAGCATAAAGACTTATGATAGCTCTGCTATTTATAGGCAATCCTATTTCCCAATAATGAAAATTTATTGATTTTGGGAAGTGAATGTGATATAAAAACTTTACGAAGTGATTTTCTGTGAAATCGATTGAAAGAAAACAATATTTAGATAAAATGTTAATAGTACGAACAAGAAATTCCGAATATCAATATACAGAGCATTTCAGTGAACAGGCAGTAAAAGTTAAGCCAAATAGCTTACACAGCCTTCTTCGGTCTGAATGATGTATGCCCGTAAAATCTATCCTTGAAACTTTCTGTATGAAATTCTTC
>CAZULQ010000039.1:0-16966 GCA_964621265.1 uncultured Clostridium sp.
ATATATAATATATACTATTATAAAGGCGTACTTTTTAAGGTGCGCCTTTATTACGGAGGAACAATTGGGGAAATCACGCAAAATATATAAGCTTTACGGTATTATTGAAAGTGAAAGCATAAAAAACGGAATGACCGTTACACAGGCGGCTGAGGAAGCAATAAAAGGCGGCGTTACAATAATTCGTCTGACCGAAAGAAACAGGAGCGAAGAAGAAATCCTGGATATGGCGGTTGAACTTAAGGCCGTATGCCATAAATATGGTGTGCCGCTTGTTATAAACGACCATCCGCATATTGCATATAAGTGCGGGGCAGACGGTGTTCATCTGAGTCTTGAGGACAGCGATTTTATTTACGCAAGAAGAATACTTGGAAAAGACGCTATAATAGGTGCAACAGCGCATAGTCTGCTTGAAGCGCAGGCGGCACTCGTTGCAGGAGTTGATTATCTTGGTTGCGGTGCTGTTTTTAAAGCGCCCGACAGTGATGCCGTTGGTATTTCGCTGGAGCATCTGAAGGAAATATGCGGTAAAATAGACATACCTGTTATTGCGGTCGGAGGAATCAACGGAGAAAATATAATGAAGCTCAGAAACTGCGGGACTTCAGGAGTGGCTGTGATGTCCTCAGTGTTCTGTCGTGAAGACATAAAAACGGCCGCTGTTTTTATGAGAAATCTGGCGGATTCTTTATAAAGCACTAAAATCTGTACGGTTTAATGAAACTGTATGGATTTTTTTGTAAACTCAGATAAAATTTCCGTTAATCCTTGAAATAGTCTTGTAAATATGATAGAATAGTTATAATACTATACATATTTATACTGCGCTGAAAATGAACAGCGGTAATCTTATTCAAAAAGCCGTTTTGAGCGGCAGAACGGAGATAACATGAATCAGACTGAATCGAGAGAAGACTATCTTGAAACCATATTACTTCTTACAAAACGTAATGGAAGCGTACGCTCCATAGATATAGCAAATGAACTTAACTATTCCAAGGCAAGTATCAGCCGTGCAGTAGGTATTCTCAAGGCGAACAAATATATAAATGTTGATGAAAACGGACAGATTACCTTTACTGGTATGGGACTTCAGCGTGCTGAGGAAATATATGAGCGCCACAGAAATATAAAGAAGTTTCTGATTGGCACGCTTGGCGTAAGCTCTGAAACAGCTGAGGCTGACGCCTGTAAAATCGAACATATTCTCAGTGCGGAAACATATAATAAAATCAAGGAATACGCTGAAAGCATATAAACACACCCTGCGGAGGTATGATGAAAAGGAAGCATTACAGAGTTATTTTTATTCCTGCATTAATTTGCACGCTCGTATTGAGTTTGCTTGCGTTTTATGTACTGAGTGTTGTCAATAAGTATGAAGCGCTTGAGGTTATAAACGACAAGCTTGAAATTATCTGCGAGGTGGCTGACGCCAGAATAACGCAGTCAAATGACAACAACAGCCGCCTTTACGACAGCTATTGTTCAAGAGCAAGGGCGGTTTCACTTCTGCTTGCATCTGAATCAGCGGAAATGGATAATGAATCGAAGCTGGAGGAAATCCGTGTTGCTATCGACGCTGACGTTATATGCGTCTCCGATGAAAACGGTGTTATAGAATACAGTACGGAAATGTCGTCGGAGGAAGAATATGTTTTTGAGGAGTTCATGCCTGCTGTTGAAAACAGGGCGTTTTCCGATGCAATCACCGCAGAAAATGACTACAACGCCATTTACACAGGTTCTTCACGTCTTGACAAGCCGGGAGTTATTCAGATTAAGTTCTCTTTAAAGGACTATCAGAATGTAAGCGTTGCGGATGTTCTGACGAACATGTCCATTATGCGGCATGGGCACCTTGCGATTATAGATGAGACGGATTACACATATATAAGTCACAGCGATATACTGATGACAGGAACGGTTATGCAGTTTGCGGCAGAGGAGTTTTCCGAGGATGAGGGAAGCTTTTCGGCTGAATATAACGGGAAGGATGTGCTCCTGAGCTATAAGAAGCAAAACGGTATTATAGCGGTCGGATTCCTGCCCGAAACAGAGGTTTACAAGCAGAGAAACGTCGCAACAAACTGGGCAATTTTCTCGATGCTGATTCTGACAATTGTCATTGTTCTGGTCCTCAGGAACTATATGCTCAGAAAAATATCTAAACTCCGGGGGGGCAATCCTGTATATAAATAACATAGTGAAATTTTTCTAGTCTTAAAAATAACCAAAAAATAAAATTTTTATACCGCTATTTCAACAAATTTGTGAGAATATACAATTTTTGTATTGACAATAGTTATAACTTATGGTATTATATATTCAAGGCACAAACGGTTTGTGAAATGAATGGACGCATTAATCACAAAAAAGAAAAAACAAAAACAAAAAAATTTCAAGGAGGAAATTATTATGAAAAAAAGTTTGTTTAAAAAGTCCATGGCAACTGCTTTATCAGTAGTTATGGCGCTCGGTTCATCTGTTTATGCTTTTGCTGAAGGCGAAACAACAGAAGAAAAGGTAACCTATACTCTTAAGCTTGGAGCCGCAGCTCTTGAACTTGAAGAGGGCACAGGTAACCTTGAATACAAAAGTTCAGAAACAGATCAGGTTACAATTGAAACAACATGTAGCGATACTGATGATGCATCCGCTATCACAGTTGAATCATCAAACAAGGCAATTGCAGAAGTTGCTGTGGTTAACAGTAACAAACATCTTTCAGTTAAGGGCGTTGCACCTGGTGTTGTAACTGCAACAGTTAAGTACGGCGATCAGACAGCAGAACTTAAAATCACTGTTACTGAAAAGGACGGTAAGTATGCTGCTCCACAGTTTAACATGTCAACAACATTTGACAAGCTTCCACTTAAGGATGGCAAAACTCAGGATGGCAAGGATCCTACAGACATCACATCTTATGACCAGATTTGGGCTGGCGGCGGCAAGAAGGCTGACGGTGGCAAGTACAACACAGCTGTTATTTACTCAAACGCTGTTCCACTCGAAACTGACATTGACGTTACAAACGATATCGTAACAGACGTTAAGGCTGGTAAGGTTTTAGTAGGCGTTTCTGCAAAATTAGGTACAACTGAATCTCCTGCAACATGTGCTGACGTATTCTCAGGCGGCAAGATCGTTAAGGATGCAGACGCTGCTCAGATCCTCAAGGCTAATTACAAGGTAGCTAAGGGTGCTTCAAACGGTACATTAACACTTACAGCTGGTAAGAAGGCTGGTAGTGTATTAGTATGGGTTATTCAGGTTGACGCAAAGGGCAATGTTCTTGCATCATCAGCTCTCCGTGTTGACGTAAAGGGCGCAGCTAAGAAGATTAACATTGGTAGTGTAGTTACTGAAGATGGTAAGGTAACAGGCTTTGAAACTGTAAAGAATGCAGCTGTTGTTTATAACAGTGGGTCATTAACTGAAAAAGAAGTGGATAAAGTTGTAGTTGATGATGAGGAAATTGCAGGATCCCAGTCGGGTAACGTTGGCGCAACTTATGACATTCAGGGTTTACTTGCTGACAAGACAACTGAAGTTAACGCTGCTGATGTAACATACAAGGCAGAAATTGCTGCGGGCGGCGAAGCATTTATCACAGCTGATATTGTTGCAACTCTCGTAGATACAAAAAATAAGACATCAGTAGAAGTGGTTGGTAGTGAAGAATATACAAATGCTATCAAAGCTGGTAGCGTAGTTACTGCATATGCGCTGAATATTAAGCCTGTATGGAATGCAGCAGCAACAGCAAAGAGCAAGACAAAGGTAACTGTTACTAACGTTGAAAGTGGCGCAAAGGCTACTATCTCAGTTCAGCTTACAAACCCAATCGATGGCGGCTTTGGTCTTGAATTTGTAAAACCAACTGAAGAAAATAAATTAAACAGTCAGCTCATCTTTAAGGGCAACAAGGTTCAGTTTAACGTAAACGAACTCACAGCTTCAGAACTTGCTAAGCGTGTACCAGAAGATAAGGAAAAGGAAGCTCCTGACGTTGCTACAACTGATAAGCTTAAGGTTTATGTAAACGTAAGACCTCAGGCAAAGGTGGATGAAGTAAAGGATAAGAGTGGCAATGTAATTACACCTGCTCAGGAAGAAATCAAGGCTCCTTCATACAACGCAACAGATAAGAAGATTGAAAACCTTGCACCTTCAAAGGCTGTTAAGGCTCAGTATAAGAATGGCGTTCTCACAGTTACAAGAGTTGACCCAACTCAGTCAGCAATGGTATATATCGCAGCTACTGACCCGGTAACTAAGGAAGTTCGATTCTTTGAAGTACTCGAAGTTGATGCGGTAGAGGTAGAAGATCAGTTCTTCAGTGCAATACTCGATGAAACACCTGAAGAAAAAGAAGAATAATAAGAATGTCAATCAAATAACTAGATTGTTTGTGCTTAAATTCTGAGTTGGTTCCATGCTCGGAAACAGATAAAGTTTAAAAATAATCTATGGCCCTGTGCTTAAATAGCACAGGGTTTTTTTTGCCTGTATGCATAAAAAGAAAAGGTTGCGTAGTATTTTACGCAACCTTTCAGTTCTTTTTTATCAATGATTACTTAACGATCCACTTAGCAAGTTCCTTTTCAAAGTTGCCAGGTTCATCTGTGTGAGCCTTAAGCTCGATTGGCTTTGAAAGGTCGAGGCTGAAGATACCCATGATTGACTTTGCATCAACAGCATATCTGCCTGAAACAAGGTCAATATCGAAGTCAAACTTCATAACCGTATTAACGAAATCCTTTACGTCATTGATAGCTGCGAGAGAAATTGTGTAGTTTACCATAATAGTACCTCCTTGAATTTATCTACATTTTTATTCGTTTTGCGGAGTATCGCTTTGTCCTCCGCTGATTACATAATATCACCAACTGCGCTTAAAGTCAAGACAGTTGCAAGATTTTCGTAAATTTAGTATAATGATATTATATGAGTTTTGCTCATTTTTATTTAAGATGATAATTTGTGAGCATTGTACAATATAAAATGTTTGTATTTGTAACATATATACAACCGTGATGTGGGGTGAAATGTAAATGAAAGCATATTTTGAAAGCTTTGGGTGTAAGGTTAATCAATATGAAACTGAGAGTATGACAGCGGCGTTTTCTGCCGACGGCTTTGAGATAACCAAAAATTCGCTGGAAGCTGACGTGATTGTCATAAATTCCTGCACAGTTACAGCGTCGGGGGACAGTAAGTGCCTCTATTCGCTCAGAAAGCACCGTAAGGACAACCCTGAAGCTGTTATAGTCATGACAGGCTGTCTGCCACAGGCAACGCCAGACATTGCAGAGAGAATCCCTGAAGCTGACATTGTGACAGGCACTAAAAACAGGAGCGAGGTGCTCTCGCTTGTAAAGGATTTTCTTGGTGAGCGACAGCGTGTTGTGAGTATTTCTCAGTATGGAACCGATGATGAATTCGAGAAGATTGCATGCGGAGATTTTGGGAACAGAACGAGGGCGTTTGTGAAAATACAGGACGGCTGTAATCAGTTCTGCACCTATTGCATTATTCCGTATGCAAGGGGGCGATGCCGTTCAAAGCCACTTGACACACTCAAAGACGAGGTGACGACGCTTGCAGAAAACGGACTTAAAGAAATTGTGCTCGTTGGAATAAATCTTGCTTTTTATGGTATGGAATATAACCTGAGGCTTGTAGATGCTGTTGAGGCATGTTGCGAAATTGCAGGTGTTGAACGAGTCAGACTTGGTTCACTCGAGCCCGAGATGATTTCAGATGAGGATTTGCAGAGACTTTCAAGGCTCGGGAAATTCTGTTCGCAGTTTCACCTGTCGCTCCAGAGCGGCTGTGACAGAACACTTAAAGCCATGAACAGGCATTATGATACAAATGAATATGCCGAGCTTGTAACTAAAATCAGAAAAGTATTCCCCGACTGCTCAATAACAACTGACATTATGGTTGGTTTCCCAGGGGAGACTGACGAGGATTTTGAAAAATCGCTGGAATTTGTCGAGGAAATCTCCTTTGCGAAGATACATGTTTTTCAGTATTCTCCGAGAAACGGTACGTCGGCCGCTAAAAAGCCACAGATTTCAAACGAAATCAAGCATATCCGTGCTGACAGAATGAAGGCACTCGGGGAAAAGCTGTCGGAAAAATATTTAAGCAATATGGTCGGGAAAACTGTAAAAGTCCTATTCGAACGCGAAAATTCGCCCGATTTTCACAGAGGATATGCCGAAGATTATACTTTAATAAAAATTCCTGCAAAAAAATGCGAAAAAAGTTTGCGTAGAACGATTTTTTGTGTTAAAATAGAAGAGAGTAAAAATAACTGCTGTATCGGCAGAATTGTAAACGCCGAGTAAGTTGTTTTGACATATCGGGTGCCACCGCAGAAGCACCACTCAAACTTTAATTATTTTTACTGCGGAGAATGGAGCTATCAATGTCTGTATTCCGAATTTATGTTGAAAAAAAGCCTGAATTTGCTGTTGAGGCAAAATCGGTTATGAGTGACGTTCAGACAGCACTCAGACTTAATCTTAACAATGTACGAATTTTAAATCGCTATGACGCTGACCGTTTAAGCGCAGAAGACTTTGAAATGTCAATCAATACAGTGTTCTCAGAACCTGCTGTTGACGTTACATACAATGAGCTTCCTGTTCTTATCAATAACGAAAGAGTATTTGCGGTTGAATATCTCCCTGGCCAGTTTGACCAGAGAGCTGACAGCTGTGAACAGTGTATTCAGATTTTAACTCAGAAGGAACGTTGCCGTGTTAAAAACGCAAGAGTTTATATTATCGACGGTAATCTTACAGATGAAGAATTTGAAAAGCTTAAGGCATATCTCATAAACCCTGTTGAAAGCCGTGAGGCTTCACTCGACGAGTTTGAAACACTTGATACAAATTATGATATTCCTGAAAAGGTTGAAGTGCTCGAAAACTTTATCCGCTTAAATGATAAGGGCTTAGCGGCATTTATCAAGGAATTCGGTCTTGCTATGGACTTTGATGATATCAAGTTCTGTCAGGAATATTTCAGAGATACTGAAAAGCGTGACCCTACAATCACAGAAATCAGAATGATTGATACATACTGGTCTGACCACTGCCGTCACACAACATTCTCAACAAACATTGAAAATGTCAACATCAATTCTGACTATATCAAGGAAACTTATGATGAATATATCGAAGTAAGAGGCTCACTCGGACGTGATGAAAAGCCGCTTACACTCATGGACCTCGGTACAATTGCCGCAAAGAAGCTTAAAGCCGACGGCAAGCTTAACGACCTCGACGAGAGCGAAGAAATCAATGCATGCTCAGTTAAAATCAAGGTTAATATCGACGGTAACGAAGAAGACTGGATTTTAATGTTCAAGAACGAAACACATAACCACCCGACTGAAATCGAACCATTCGGTGGTGCGGCAACATGTCTCGGTGGTGCAATCCGTGACCCGCTGTCAGGACGTTCTTATGTATATCAGGCAATGAGAGTTACAGGTGCGGCAAATCCGCTCGTTCCTGTTGAAGATACTATTGCAGGTAAGCTTCCACAGAGAAAGATTACTGTCGGTGCGGCTAACGGTTACAGCTCATACGGTAACCAGATTGGTCTTGCAACAGGCCACGTTTCAGAAATCTATCACCCAGGCTATGTTGCTAAAAGACTCGAAATCGGTGCGGTTGTCGGTGCGGCACCTGCTGAAAACATCAGACGTGAAGCGCCACAGGCAGGCGACATTGTTGTTCTCCTCGGCGGTAAGACAGGCCGTGACGGCTGTGGCGGTGCGACAGGTTCTTCCAAATCACACACTCTCGAATCACTCGAATGCTGTGGTGCAGAAGTTCAGAAGGGTAATCCGCCTGAAGAAAGAAAGCTTCAGAGACTTTTCAGAAATCCTGTTGTAACAAAGATGATCAAGCGTTGTAACGACTTCGGTGCAGGCGGTGTATCAGTTGCAATCGGTGAGCTTACAGACGGTCTTGTAATCGACCTCAACGCAGTTCCTAAGAAGTATGAAGGCCTTGACGGTACTGAAATTGCAATTTCAGAGTCACAGGAAAGAATGGCTGTTGTAATCGCTAAGGAAGACGCTGAAAAGTTCCTTGCAGAAGCGGCTAAGGAAAACTTGGAAGCAACTGTTGTTGCAGACGTTGTTGACGAGCCAAGACTCAAGATGAACTGGAACGGTGTTACAATCGTTGACCTTTCAAGAGAGTTCCTCAATTCAAATGGTGCTCCTAAATATACAGATATCACAATTGAAAAGCCTGTTACAGAGCTTATGTGCAAGTACTCAGACAACGCTGAGGGCTGGGACGCTCTTATGGCAGACCTTAACGTATGCTCACAGAAGGGTCTTGTTGAAAAGTTCGACTCAACAATCGGTGCGGGTACAGTACTTATGCCGTTCGGCGGAAAGCACCAGCTTACACCAACACAGGCTATGGCGGCAAAAATCCCTGTTTTACACGGACAGACAGATACATGCTCAGTTATGGGCTGGGGTTATAACCCGTTTGTCAGCGAAAAGAGCCCTTACCACGGCGCACTCCTTGCTGTTGTTGAATCAATTGCAAAGGTTGTTGCGGCAGGCGGTAAGTATGAACACTGCTGGCTGACATTCCAGGAATACTTCGAAAGAACACAGGGCACTCCTGAAAGATGGGGCAAGCCTATGGCGGCACTTCTCGGTGCGTTCAAGGCACAGCTTGAAATGGGCTGTGGCGCAATCGGCGGTAAGGACTCAATGTCAGGTACATTTGAAAATATTGACGTTCCGCCTACACTCGTTTCATTCGCTGTTTCAACTGCATCAAGTGGTAAGATTGTTTCACCTGAATTCAAGAGCGTTGGAAGCGATGTAATCGTTATCAGACCTGATTATGATGAAAATGGCCTTCCTGTATTTGACAGCGTTAAGGCTTGCATGAAGCAGGTTGAAGACCTTATCGAAAACGGTAAGGCAAAGGCTGTATGGACAATTTCAGGCGGCGGTATTGCCGAAGGTATCGCTAAGATGTGCTTTGGTAACAGAATCGGCTTTAAGTTTGAAAAGAAACTTTCTGAAAAGGAACTCTTTATGCCTCATTACGGCGGCTTTATCATTGAGCTTGACTGTGCTGCATCAGAAAACGATGATGTAATCGGTAAAACAACAGAAGAATACAACATCTTCGGCAAGGATTACACACTTTCACTTGACTCACTCCAGGCAACATGGGAAGGCAAGCTTGAACCTGTATTCCCATGCAGAATCAAGACAAATCTCTCAGCTGTTGAAGCTTATGAGTATGATACAAACAAGAGAGCGTTCCCGACAATCAAGGCGGCAAAGCCTAAGATTTTCATTCCTGTATTCCCAGGTACAAACTGTGAATATGACACAGCAAGAGCTTTTGAAAGAGCAGGCGGCGACCCTGAAATCATGGTTGTAAAGAATCTCAGCGCGGCAGCTATTGAAGAATCAGTTGACGAGGCTGCAAGACTTATTGCACAGTCACAGATTATCATGATTCCTGGCGGCTTCAGCGGCGGTGACGAACCTGAGGGAAGCGGTAAGTTCATTACAGCATTCTTCAGAAACCCTAAGGTTAAGGACGCTGTTCACGAGCTTCTTAAGAAGAGAGACGGTCTTATGCTCGGTATCTGTAACGGTTTCCAGGCGCTCATCAAGCTCGGTCTCGTGCCATACGGCGAAATCACAGATATGACACAGGATTCACCTACACTTACATTCAACACTATCGCAAGACACCAGTCAATGATGGTTAATACGAGAATTGCTTCAAACAAGTCACCATGGCTTGCTGACAGCAATGTGGGTGATGTTCACACAATCGCTATCTCACACGGTGAAGGACGCTTTGTTGCTCCTCAGTCACTCATTGTTCAGCTTGCAAATAACGGTCAGATTGCTACACAGTACGTTGACCTCAGCGGCAAGCCATCAATGGACATCAGATACAATCCTAACACATCTATGGAAGCTATCGAAGGTATCACATCACCTGACGGCAGAATCCTCGGTAAGATGGGTCACAGCGAACGTATCGGCTATGACGTATGCAAGAACGTTGAAGGTAACAAGGACCAGAAAATCTTTGAAAACGGTGTTAAGTACTTCAAATAAAACTATTAAATACTGCGGGTGACCCGACGGGACAAATTCGCTCTGTTATCATTAATAATAGCAGAAGATAAGGCACGACTTTATTTTTGAAAAAATAAAAAATGAAAAGAGGGGACGCTTTCAAGAGAAAGCGCCCCTTTACTTTTATTGTACTCAGATTTGCTGCCGATAACTTTTACATTTTTGCGCTTTAATGTCTTGAATTATTCTTGAAAATGTGATATAATAAACTCAAAGCATTTATTATACTTATTTTAATGTCCTTGCAGTTTCGCAACGCTTCGCTTTGCTACCTGCATATCGGGCAATTATAGCAAAAACAGATTTTATGCTATAATGACTATAAGTAATATTTCGGGAGGAAGATTTATGAAAACTATAACAGTAAATGCCAGCACATCTTACAATATCTATATCGAAAGAGGTTCGCTGAAAAACTGTGGTAAAATTATTGCAGACACTGTGAAAACCCGCAGAGTTGCGATAGTGACTGATGATATCGTTGATTCACTTTATTCTCAGACTGTGGTTTCATCGCTTGAAAACGAAGGCTTTTCCGTATGCAAATTCGTGTTTAAGAACGGCGAAGCTTCAAAAAACACCGAAACCTTAAATCAGATTTACACCTTCCTCTGTGAAAATAATATAACCCGTACTGACTGTATGATTGCTCTCGGTGGCGGCGTTGTCGGCGACATAACAGGCTTTGCGGCGGCAACCTTCCTGAGAGGTCTGAAATATATCCAGATTCCGACAACTCTCCTCGCTCAGATTGACTCATCTGTCGGCGGAAAGACAGCCATTGACCTGCCTTGCGGAAAGAATCTCGTGGGAGCGTTCAAACAGCCGTCCTGCGTTATCTGTGACTCGGACGTGCTGAAAACATTGTCTGAGGAAATCCTCTCAGACGGCATGGCTGAGGCGATAAAATACGGCATGATAAGAAGCCGTGAGCTTTTTGACCTTATTGCTTCACACACTCTTGAAAATGTCGATGAAATCATTGATGACATAGGTTACAGCAGTGTTGCAATCAAGCGTGACGTTGTCGAAAACGATGAGTTTGACACAGGTGAGAGAATGATACTCAATTTCGGGCACACTCTCGGACACGCAATTGAAAGCTTTTATAACTACGAAACCTATACTCACGGAAGCGCCGTTGCAATCGGAATGTGTCTTATAACAGAAAAGGAATGTGACGCTTCAATACTCGATAAGCTTAAAGCGTGCGTTACTGCATATAAGCTTCCTGTTTCAGCTGACGCTCCAGTATCAGAGCTTTTAAAGCTTTGCTCGAACGATAAAAAGCGTGAAAGCGGGAATATAAATTACATAGTCTGCCCTGAAATCGGAAAGGCAGAGATTAAAAAGGTTACTGTCGCTGAATTTGAAAAGCGTATGGAGGAAAGATAAATGGACATTAAAATTATACCGTCAAAGCTCAGCGGTGAGGTCAATATCCCATCCTCAAAAAGCATGACTCACAGAGTTTTAATCTGTGCCGCATTTGCTGAGGGTACATCCGTTATTTCAAACGTTACCTTTTCAAAGGATATTTATGCTACAATCGACGCATTAAAGGCGGCGGGTGCGGAAATTTCCGTTTCGGGAAATACTGTTACAGTTAAGGGCATTGCAGGAAATGTACCGAAAAACGCCGATATTGACTGCTGTGAAAGCGGTTCAACGCTCCGCTTTATGATTCCTGTTACAGCGGCGCTCGGTATCACAGCTGTTTACAGAGGGCAGGGACGTCTTCCTGAAAGACCTATTACGCCATATCTGCGTGAGCTTACTAAAAAGGGGATTACCTTTGACTATAATAACACAATGCCGTTTACGGTCAGCGGACAGCTTGAATCGGGCAAATTTGAGCTTGAGGGAGATGTTTCTTCGCAGTTTATTACAGGACTTCTCTTTGCGTTACCTCTCCTTGACGGCGACTCGGAAATTGTCATGACTTCACGTCTGGAGTCAAAGCCTTATGCTGATATGACAATCGACTGCTTAAAGCAGTTCGGGGTTATGGTTTCAGAAACTGAAAACGGCTATTTTGTAAAGGGCGGACAGAAATATCAACCGCAGAATACAGCCGTTGAAGGCGATTATTCACAGGCGGCGTTCTTTTATGTTGCAAATGCGCTTGGAAGTAACATAAAAATCAATAATCTTATTGACAAAAGCAGTCAGGGCGATAAGAAAATTGTTGAAATTGTGCGGGATTTATGCTATAATAATAAGGATATACCGGACGGATTTAAGATTGACGCTTCAGATATTCCCGATTTAGTACCGATTTTAGGTGTTCTCGGAACCTTCTGCGGTGGAAAATCAGAAATTTTCAATGCCGCACGTCTTAAAATCAAGGAAAGCGATCGTCTTGCCGCAACAGCTGACGCTGTAAACGCTCTCGGCGGTAAAATTACGCCGACTGACGATGGACTTATTATTGAACATGCAGAGCTTTCGGGCGGTGTTGCCGACAGCGCAGGCGACCACAGAATTGCTATGAGTGCCGCTATTGCCGCAACAATCTGTACAGGTCCGGTTATAATTAAAAATGCAGAATCCGTTGAGAAATCCTATCCCGATTTCTTTAAGGATTATATAAATTTGGGAGGAACAGCTAATGTCATCAATCTGGAATAATCGTATTTCCATATCAATTTTCGGTGAATCACATGGTCCTGCAATCGGCGTTGTTATTGACAATCTTCCGCCTGGTGAATATATTGACATCGAGGAGCTCGGTCGCTTTATGGCAAGAAGAGCACCTAAAAAAGACGGTACAACAACAATGAGAAGCGAAAAGGACCTTCCTCAGATTATGTCGGGTCTTATAAACGACAAAACAACAGGTACACCTCTTTGTGCCTTTATTCAGAATACTGACCAGCACTCAAAGGACTACGGCAACATTGCAAAGCTTGCACGTCCGGGTCATGCTGACTACACAGGCGCTATGAGATACAGAGGCTTTAACGACGTCAGAGGCGGCGGACATTTCTCAGGCAGACTTACTGCTCCGCTTTGCTTTGCGGGCGCTGTATGCGGCCAGATACTCGAAAAGAGAGGTATCTACACAGGCGCACATATTGCTGAAATCCATAATATCAAGGACGATGTTTTCAACAGAACAACTGTTGACAAGCAGGATATCCTTGATGTAAGATACAAGAAATTCCCTGTTATCAACGATAAGCAGGGTGAGAAGATGTTTGACGATATTCAGAAGGCGAGAGTCGGCGGGGAATCACTCGGCGGTATCATTGAATGCGCTTGCATAAACGTTCCTGCGGGAATCGGCTCACCGATGTTTGATGGTATTGAAAACACTCTTGCACAGCTTATTTTCGGTATTCCTGCCGTTAAGGGTCTTGAATTCGGCGCAGGCTTCCTTACTGCTAAAATGGTAGGCAGTCAGAACAACGACGACTTTTATGTTGACGACAAGGGACACGTTAAGACAAAGACAAACAATCACGGTGGTATTTTAGGCGGTATTTCTTCGGGTATGCCGATTACTATGAATGTTGCAATAAAGCCGACACCATCTATTTCAAAGCCGCAGAACACAATCGACTACGGCAATATGAAAAACGACGTTCTCGAAGTAAAGGGCAGACACGACCCTTGTATCGTTCCGAGAGCCGTACCATGCATTGAAGCCGCTGTTAATATCGGTATTCTCTCGCATATGCTCGATTATCCTAATTTCACTTAAAATTACGGGGTGACCGTTAATGGAAACAGAAAATTACTCAAAAATGTCGGAGCTTGCGTCAACAGAGTTAAAGGACGTGCAGACGGTTAAAATCCTCCTGTGCTATCTCCTTTACAGAATCAACAAGCCTGTTGACTCAGAACAGCTTTACGACATTGCCGTTACAACGGGCATTATAAACCACTTTTTCTATCACGACGCTATGGACTTTCTCGTTAAAAACGATTCCGTAATTGCGGAGACGGGCGAGGGCAGTTCCAGCATCTATACGCTGACGGAAAAGGGCATAAACTGTGCCAAAACGCTCAGAGGGTATGTTCCGAAGTCTTACAGGGACAAGATTGTCCAGGCGGCACTTCGCTATTTTGCGAGAATCAAGTATGA
The DNA here is from genome assembly GCA_964621265.1 of uncultured Clostridium sp. Lineage (GTDB taxonomy): Bacteria > Bacillota > Clostridia > Oscillospirales > Ruminococcaceae > Porcipelethomonas. The sequence goes on from CAZULQ010000039.1 coordinate 14,262, forward strand.
GAATGAAGTCAAGATTGAGTACATCGAGCTTGAAAAGGGCTATTATGTACACTGCCGTTGTCTCGACATCGGTGACGACCTGCTTGACTTAAAGCTTTATGCTCCCGACCGCACACAGGCTGAGATGATAGGCAAAAACATCATGCTCAATCCTGCGGGCTTTTACAGCAAAATCCTCAGCATTGCGCTCAACAATGAGGAAGAGCAGTTTAATCCTGAGGACTTATAAAAAAATTTAGGTTGATGATGTTCAATATAAAAGTTTCATCTACTTTTTTAAATGTGTAGGGTGCGGCGCCCTCGACGCACCGATGACATTATATGTGATTTTCGGGACGTCGTAGGCGCCGTCCCCTACAAAGCACGATTTTAAATGTAAATATTAAGAAACATTATGACATAATAAAAACCATTCACGAAAAAGGACGCTTTAAAAGCGTCCTTTTTTACTTTATTATTCAAGAGAGTAGTATATGCCGTCAAGCTCTATGCCTGCAACGTTTTCAACATCAAGCTTTGTTACAAAAGAAGTACATAAAATTGAAACATCATAGTCAACATCCGGATTAATAACCGAACCAAGTGACCAAGCACCGCCCCCAAGTTCAGCCCATTCATCAATGTCTTGATTTGGTAATGGATTTATAAAATCTCTCTTTGTTCCGTCTTTCCTTATATCATCAGCAAGCTTGCTTCTGTATATAAAACGCATGAGTGGGTGGAAACGTTGAATTTTTTTGTATTTTTTATTTGTAGGGGACGGCGCCCTCGACGTCCCGATTATCACATTTTTGCAAAGCAAAAGGGAGACCCTCAAAGTCTCCCGTCATCCCATATACTATAAACACAGCCGCAGTAATTCTGCCTGTATATTCCGTGCTCACGGCAAAGCTCAATCGAACGCTTGTAGCCGTTCTTCTTTTTGAAATCAGATACAAGATATTTTACGCTGAAATCAGATTCTGTCTCTGCACCTGTTTTGTTGATGTAGATTGCGTTTTTGTGTGGGCTGACAGTAAGCGTTGTAGCGAAAAAATCTGTTTTATAGCTTTCAGCTATCTGTGCTGTTTTGCGTATACGCAAATCAATGCACTTTTCGCATCTTGCGCCGCCCTCGGGCTCGTTTTCAAGTCCCTTTACCGCCTCAAAAAACTCGTCTGTGTTATATTCTCCCTCAATAAGCCTTACCTTATCACCAAAGTTCATACTGCTTAGCACAAGCTTTTGTGCTTCAAGCCTTTTCTGATACTCAGCGTCAGGGTGAATGTTCGGATTGTAAAAATAAAGCAGAATGTCAAAATACTGTGTCAGATATTCGAGCACATAACTGCTGCATGGACCGCAGCAGCTGTGGAGCATAACAACCGGTCGTCTGCCATCTTTACACTCTTTTTCAATCAGCTGTTCCAGTTCACGCTGAAAATTTCTTTTATTCTCCATCAATCACACTGCTTTCATTCGTATTAATTTCGTAGAATTTTTCCTCTTCATAGTCAAGGTACTGCATGATTCCGTCAGCAATTGACTTTGCAAGGTTGTCAGTATTAGTGACAATCCAGTTTGAAAGAGTAACTGTATCATGGAATTCCACTTCAAGCAGACAGTTCGGAACAGTTGAATTTGCAACCTCAAACAGATAGGAATTACCTGTTGTTCCGTCATGCATACCTCTGTCAGGAGTAGGTGTAAGTCGTGATGTTCTGTTGTATATATACTCAGCGAGTATTCTGCTTTCAGAAATTTCCGCATTGTAGTAGCATTCCGTTCCCTTGCCCGAACCGCTTTCACCGCCTGCATTGGAATGAATTGCGACATGAGCTGTAACCTTGTGCTTGTTTGCGAAATCAACCTTGTCCTGGAGCGAGTCGTCTTCAGCAGCAATGTGTACTTCAACGCCGTTTTGTTCAAGTATCTCCATCACCTTTTCGCTGACATTGCGCATAGCCTCAGCTTCAGTAGTTTCTCCGTTTCCATAAACATTATCATTCTGATTTGAAGGACTGAGATAAACTACGGGCTCAAAGACAGCCGCTTCTGGTGTCGAAACAGGCACATCATCATCAGAACAACTGCCAAGCAGTATTGACAACAGCACTATAATAAGCACCAGTACAATTCCCACAATAGCAATTCTGTCATATCTTACACGGGGTTTTCTTCGTCTTTTTTTCGGCATAATATTCTCCGTTTCGATAAATATTCATTATCATTATATAATAAAACCGCAAAAAAGTAAAGGAAAATCGTGATTTTTCCCGTGTTTACAGTTTTTTGAAAATAACCTCTTTACAATTTTTCTGAAATGTGGTATAATATTTACGTTATCGAGGTGTGGCTCAGTTTGGTAGAGCGCTGCGTTCGGGACGCAGAGGCCGCAGGTTCAAGTCCTGTCACCTCGACCACCTAGTGACCTCGGAGGACAAATCGCTTCTCACTTTGTGGGGAGCGTTTTTCTTTTTGTCCCAACCGTTTACTTTTCATCTGTTTTACTGTTGCAAGATATTATGTTTTGGCTGAATTATGCGTAAAATGTGCAGTTAAGCCGCCGTTATTATTAATAAAGAGATAAGAAGCCTGTAAAGATTAAAATATCTTTATAGGCTTTGGATATATTGCACAATAGCTCTTCTGTATAAGATTTGAATTTTCACATGCTTTATAAAATTATAAAAAACATGAAAAATAAACCGAAAAAGGTGTAAATT
>CAZULQ010000040.1:0-16559 GCA_964621265.1 uncultured Clostridium sp.
AACTCCTGCATGCATGGACGGTGCATACTTCGCAAATCAAATAAAGACACCCTTGCAAGCAGCTGTTTTATAAACGAAAATTTAAGCTTATGTAGCTTACAAAAAGCATTTTGCTATATGTTATAAGTAGGCATAGTCATGGGTTCAAAGAGCCTCAATGCGCTCACAAATTATGAGTTCTTGGCTTTTCTTTGCTTCTTTCTTTTCGTAGAAAAGCAAAGAAGTGCATTTCTTTGTAACTTTCTTTGTGCAGACAAAGAAAGTTAGAAGTGACCGCACCTTTGCATTTATGCACATTATATGCTATAATAAACACACGTGTTTATTATTTATCTTAATGCCTTAAGGGGATACAAAAGCCCTCTGAATATCGGGCAATTACATTAAAAAGGAGGAACAGTCTTGCTGAAATTCATACTCGGCGGTGCGGGATGCGGAAAATCAACACTGCTTACAGAAAGAATAAATGAAATCGCAGACGGTGACAAAAAGGTTATCGTTATTGTTCCTGAACAGTTTTCATTCGACTCGGATAAAAAGCTTTATGAAAAGCTCGGATGCATGCGTTTCAACAGAATACTCTCAATGAGTTTCACATCAATTACAAAGGAAATATTTGAAAAATACGGCAGCCGCTCGGGCGAATATGCCGAGGACATGGACAAGCTTATTATAATGAAGAAAACACTCGATAAGCTTGATTTGGAAAAACAGCTCCGCTTTTTCAGCCGTCAGGTGCAAAGACCCGACTTTGTTTCCGAAGCACTTGGTGTCATAACGGAATTCCGACAGAGCGGTGTGTCGGCGGATGATTTCGCATCAAAAATGTCGTCGGCGGACGTTACTCTTTCAGACAAGATTTCTGACCTCTCGCTTATATACTACACCTATGATGCACTGCTCAGGGAAAGCGGATTAAAGGATAATCTTGCCGATATTTCAGAGGCGGCGGCTATTGCCGAAATGAACTCGTTCTTTGAAAATACTGCCGTTTTCTTTGATGAATTTGAAAGCTTTACAAGCGATGAATATCAGCTGATTGAAGCAATTATCGCACAGGCTGATGAAGTTACGCTCTCGCTGCGTCTCGACAGCCCTGAAAACTCAGGTAACAACATTTTTGAGTCAGCGAAAAATACATGGAGAAAGTTTTACAGCTGTGCAAAAAAATACAACTGTGAAATCGAAAGCGTAACCCTTGACAAGCCTCTCAAATACAAAAACGCTGACCTTGCACACTTAAATTTTAACATACTGCGTCCTGTAAGACAGCGATTCGGAGAAACGGAAAGTATCAGAGTTGCCGAGTGTACAGACATGTACGAAGAGGCTGACTGGATTTGCTCGGAAATACGCCGCATGGTACAGGAAAAAGGCTATCGCTACAAGGACATTGCGGTTATGTCGAGAAATCTTTCGCAGTACGTTCACATTTTTGAGGCGGCATTTGAAAAATACGAAATACCATTCCACATGGATGTGAAAAAGAGCGTTATGCATACTTCTGTTATGCAGTATGTTTCAGCGGTTGTGGAAATAATCGCCGAAAAGAAGTTTTCATCCGACATGATTTTCAAGTATGCAAAAACGCACCTCTGCGGCGTTTCGTTTGAACGCATTTCAGACCTTGAAAACTACTGCTTTGAATGGAATATTGACGGCAAACTGTGGGAACAGCCCTTTGAAAGCGGACTTGACGAACACCCCTTTGCCGAACAGACACGAAAGGAAATTATTGCGCCTCTGACTGTACTTCGCAAAAAGTGCAGAAACAAATCCGGAAGAGAAATCTGCATTGCGCTTTATAAGTTTCTGAGCGATATGGAAATCCCGAAAAAAGTCGGCGGAATAATTAACGAATTTCTGCAAAACAAGGAGGAATTCTTAGCGAAGGAGTTTCGCAGAATATGGGATATTTTCACGAATATTCTTGACACTCTCGCTGACTCCGCAGGCGAAATCTCACTTCCTGTTTTCCGTGACCTGTTTCTTATGATGCTAAGGCAGATCACATATTCTGTACCGCCTCAGACGCTTGATGGAGTTAAGATATCTCCTGCCGAAACTGCCCGTCCCGACAATCCGAAGATTGTTTTTGTGGCAGGTGTTAATGAGGGGAAGTTTCCGCCGGATATACACCAGGCGGGAATTTTAACCCAGAAGGACAGAGAGCTTTTTGAGGCGTCCGGCATAAGCATATCCCGAAAAAATGAGGAGCTTATCTCCGACGAAAGCCTTATTGTATACAAAACGCTGACTCATGCCTGTGACAGACTTTACATTACATATCCTCTGTCGGATACCTCTGGCACAAATCTTTTTCCGTCTTCTTTCTTAAAACAGCTTTATCAGATGTTTGAAAATCTCACTCCCGAAATTGCAAAAAGGCGCAGTCTTATCGACTACTGCCCGACTCCGAAAGCAGCATATTCAAACCTTGTAAGATACTTCGGGGAAAGCACTCCCGAAACTGAAAGCTTAAGACAGGTGCTTTCTGAAATCCCTGAATACAAGGCAAAGCTTGACTATCTTGAAGCGGCGTGTGCGGACAAGTCCTTTTCGGTAAGCGACAGCAGTATCATGCGTGAGCTTTTTACTGACAGGCTTTATCTTTCAGCTACTCAGCTTGATGAGTACAATTCCTGTCATTTCAAATATTTCTGCAACAAGGGGCTCAGACTCCGTGCGAGAAAAAAACGTGCTGTTGACAAGCTTGGAAGAGGTAATCTCACTCACATGTGTCTTGAAAAAATACTTTCATCATGTGAAACAAAGGAGGATTTTGAACAGCTTGACACTGTCCGTATCCGTGAAATTATTGAGGAGTGCAGTAAGGAATTTTTGAGCGAGACACTCGGCGCAGAAAACTCAAAGACGCCGTCCGTTATTGCGGCGGTTGAATCAGTCTGCGACAATATCACAGATGTTGTAAGGCATCTTCAGAAGGAGCTTGCGCAGTCGCTTTTCCGTCCTGCGGCATTCGAGCTTGACATAAGCGAGGGTAACGACAAGCCTGTCCTCAAAGCCGACAACGGAGTTGAAATTTATCTTAAAGGCGTTGTTGACCGTGTTGACGTGTACGAAGAGGACGGCAAAAAATATCTTCGTGTAATCGACTACAAAACGGGCAGTAAAAAAATCAACCTTGCCTCACTTTATTACGGTCTTGACCTGCAGATGCTTCTGTATCTTTTCAGTCTCACCGACAAAAACAACAGGTTTTCAGAACACGAGCCTGCCGGTGTACTCTATATGTCAGCAAGCGGTGCGGGGTGTAAGGACAGAGAAAGCAAAGTCTCCTATGACGACTTCATGGACGCTCACTACAAAATGAACGGACTGCTTTTAAAGGACAGACTTGTGCTTGAGGCTATGGAAAAGGACATAAGGGGTGTCTATATTCCCGCAAAGGTCACGTCCAAGGACAAGGGCGACGGAAAGCTGCTTCTTGACAAGCGTGCGTCGCTTTGCATGACAAAAAAGAATTTTGAGAAACTCAGCGGACATATTGACGACGTAATGCTTAAAATGTGCGATGAGCTTTACAGTGGAAAAATTGAGGCAGAGCCGTATATATCAGCCACGACAAACCCCTGTGGTTTCTGCGACTACGGCGGAATATGCGGAAATGCTGACGCTGAAACAAGGCGAACCGCTGAGGCTGACGCCAAAGACAAAATGATGGAACTGTTAGGAGGCGATGATGACGATGAACAGATGGACACCTGAACAGAAAACGGCGATTGAAGCCAGAGACTGCTCACTTATAGTATCTGCGGCGGCAGGAAGCGGCAAAACCTCCGTACTCGTTGAGCGTCTTATAAGAATTATTGCGGACAGCGAAAACAGAGTGCCCGTTGAAAAAATGATAATCGCAACCTTTACAAAGGATGCCGCCGCTGAAATGAAACAGCGCCTTGCAATGTCGCTGTCAGCGCTTATTGAAAACAGTCCTGACAATGCGTGGCTGACACGTCAGAGTGCAATGCTCAGCTGTGCCCATATTTCAACAATTTCGTCCTTTTGCATCGATCTTCTGCGCTCGAATATAAGTCAGCTGCCGTTTTCGGGCAGTTTCAGAATCTTAGACGAAGCCGAAGAAAAAACTCTCAGGGCAACTGCTTTTCAGAAAGCCTCGGACTATTTTTACAGCGAACGCATAAACGACATGAAAACCCTCAGAGACAATTTCTGCGATGATGACGACGCTCCGCTTGAACGCATGATTTACAGTCTCTATAAATGCGTTTCATCTGTGCCGTTTTTTGAAAAGTGGATTGACGGCGCAAAGGAGAAATTCACAACTGATATTTACAGAAATCTCTATATCGGACTTATGCGTACTGATGTTTTGCTTGCCATCAGAATTACTTCCTCTGCTTTAAGATATACACAGATGCTCGACTTTGAACCCGTCACAGACATAGTTGCACCTGAGTGCGAAGCGTTTGCTGCTGCGGTTGAACATTTTATAAAAAAAGACTACAACAGCTTTGCTGTAAAGCTTATGGGGATTGACTTTGTCAAATTTTCACGTCACACAAAGGGTGTTGACCCGGAGCTCAAAGCAAAAGTCAAGGAATACCGTGACAGCTACATTGCGGTTATAAAGTCGCTGAAAGCCAGATGCTCTGCGCTTGTGCAAAGTGAGGCGGACAAGCTTGCAGGACAGGAAATTCTGCGTCTTGCAACTGATTTTCTCGCAATCTTTTCAAAGGAGCTTTTAGCCGAAAAGCATCGTCTTAATGCAATCGGTTTTGACGATACCGAGCGACTGGCGCTCGGACTTCTGACGGAAGAAAACGAAAACGGCGAAATGGTAAAATCGGCTCTTGCAAACGAGCTTTCGGACTATTACGAGCTTATCATGATTGACGAATTCCAGGACTCAAACAACCGTCAGGACATGATTTTCAGACTTCTTTCAAAAGGCGGTACGCCTGAAAAATACGGCTCAAATCTTTTCTTTGTAGGAGATGTAAAACAGGCGATTTACAAATTCCGTCTTGCAAACCCCGATAATTTCATAAACGCAATGAAGGAAGCTGTCCCCTATGAAAAGGGGAATGATGATGTTTCATACATAAGACTCAGCCGCAATTTCAGAAGCTCGGCTGAAGTCATAACACTTACAAACTATATTTTCAGCTGTATCATGACGCCCGAATGCGGAGATGTTGACTACAACGAAGATGAGTACTTGTACCAGGGGGCGCAGTTCTGCGACGGGCAGAGAGCGCCTGTTGTCATGCTCATAGACAGGTCTGACAAAACGACGGAAAATATCGAGGCGAAGTGCGTTGCCGCAAAAATTGCGGAAATGATAAAATCTGGATATCCCGTTTCAACGGGAAAGGACAGCTCACGTCCTTGTGAACCAAGAGACTTTGCAATACTGCTGAGAAAAAACAAGAACATAAACCTCTATGCAAAGGAGCTTGAAGCGTTCGGAATACCTGCAACAGGAACTGCAGAAAGCGGATATCTCAAAGCAAGAGAAACAACGATACTCATAAATCTTCTGAGAGTTGTCGATAATCCTTTGCTTGACACACCGCTTATGTCGGTTATGCTGTCGCCGATGTGCATGTTTACGGCGGACGATGCAGCAAGAATACGCCTTATCAATAAAAAGGCGACAATATACTCAAACCTTTGCACAGGTCTCGGACTTCAGGGCGGAGAGCCTTTGCTCTCGGGCGAGCTTTTCACGAAAGCAAAACTGCTCCACAGCCTTATAACAGAGCTGAGACTGTTTCTGAGTACATGCACGCTTACAGAGCTTATCAGAAAAATCTATGACAGGACGGATTTCCTTTCCGTTATGCAGCTTTTTGATGACGCTGAGCGTAAAAAAGCAAATCTGCGTCTTATGCTCGAGTATGCAGGCAGCTATGAGAAAAATTCAGACGGCGGTCTTTCGGGCTTTATCAGATACATCGACCGTGTCACAGACTCGGGCGGAGATTTCATGACAGGTGCGTCCACGGGCGGCACTCAGAATGCTGTTTTCGTGTCCTCGATGCATAAGTCAAAGGGACTTGAATTCCCGTTTGTATTTATTGCAGAGTCTCATACTGAATTTATGCACGACTCAAAGAAAAACGATCTTTTCCAGTTTTCCTATGACATGGGACTTGGCTTCAGAATGCGTGACATGGAAAAACGTGAAAGCTATTCGACAATACAGTATGATGCACTTGCTGAGAAAAACAGGATTGATACTGTCGGTGAGGAAATGCGACTTCTCTATGTTGCACTTACAAGAGCAAAGGAGCGAATTTTCATAACGCTCGACAAAAGCGAAAGTGCCATAAAGAGAGCACAGGGCTTTGCTGAGGAAATTTATTCCTCAGAGGGCATAACGCCTTATCTTGCGGCGTCTGTAAAATCTATGTCCGACTGGCTTTATATGTGCCTATTGTCTCACAGCAAATCCGCTCAGCTTCGTGAGGACTTTGAAATTTATGAAAGCTTCCGCTATGACAACGATTTTGAAATTCAGTATATTCACTGTGAAGCACCATACGATGCAGAAGAAAAATTTATTGAGCCTGCCGCCGAAAGAGCGGAGGCTGACAGCGCTCTTACAGAAAAGCTTCACGACATGTTCTCATTTGACTATGACACTTCTCTTTCCTCACTCACAGCAAAGCTTGCAGTTTCGGATATTTCAAAGGGAGAATCCGACTTCGGCTCAATACTGCGCCGACCAGAATTTGCAAGGGAGGAAAAGGGGCTTACGCCTGCTGAAAAGGGCACGGCACTTCATAAGTTTCTGCAGTTTGCGGATTTCGCTGTGCTGAGTGACAACCCGTCGTCTGAGCTTCAGAGGCTTTATGATACGGGTTATCTTTCAAAGCGTCAGATGGAGGCAATAAATCTCTCCGACGTTGAGGCATTCACCGGTTCTGAGGTATTTAAAATGGTGAAGGAATGCAAGGCAGTACACCGTGAAAAGAAATTCTTAATACGCATTGACGACCTGGAGCTTTCTGACACTCTCGGTGAGGAATACAGGAACACGTCGGGCGTTGTGGCAGGTATTATTGATATGGTACTTGAATTTGACGACCATCTTGTGCTTATAGACTACAAGACGGACAGAATTTCGGATATATCAGAGCTTGCTGTGCGTTACAGCAGTCAGCTTGACCTTTACAGGCGCACTCTTGCCCGAACAGAAACCAAGCCCGTTTCAAAAACTCTTATTTATTCTTTCCATAAAAAAGCTGAAATTGAGGTTTAATTTCTGAAATCTATGGAATTTATTATAAAGATGTGTTATAATAGTAGGAGTAATGCTTTATACGCAAATATGAAAGGAGTTGTAAAAAAATGGCTCAGTATTCAAGAAAAACTCTTGATGGTGGCATAGGCTACACCAATATTATTGACCCTAAATTCAAAACCCAGCATATTCAGATTACTTTTCTGACAAGGCTTAAGGAAGAAACCGTTTCCGAAAACGCAATGGCAGCGGGAATTATCGGCTCTTCAAACAGCAAATACAAGAACATAAGCGAAATCACCGCAAAGCTTAATTCGCTTTACGGCGCAAACATAAATATTAGCATTTCAAAGGCGTCTGATATTCAGAAGCTTTGCGTGGGCGTCAGCTCAATATGCAATAAATACGCTCTTGAAAATGAGGACATAAGCTCGGAGGTTGTAAACATTCTCCTTGACTGTCTCTTCTCGCCGAACGTTGTAACCAATGCAAACGGCGAAACCGAATTTTCAGCAGAGCCTTTTGACTTCAGAAAAAAAGACCTCATTGACTCAATTGACGCTGAAATCAACAACAAGCGCGGATATGCAGTTATGCAGGCAATGAAGTCTGTATACAAGGGCGAGGACATTGCAAATTCGTCCTACGGCACAAAGGAAACAGCAAAGGCTGTTACACCTGCATCGGCATATAAGGCTTATCAGAATCTGCTCAGAACCGCACCTGTTGAGATTTACTATGTGGGACCTGAGGAAAATCCGTCAGCTGAAAAAATGCTGAGCGATGCTTTCGCTGAAATCGAAAGAGAGCCTGTTAATGTAAGCTTCAAGAACCCGAGTGTTTTAAAGAGTGAAGTATGCAGGGCGGAAGAAAAGCTCGACGTAAATCAGTGCAAGATGGTTTTGGCGTTCAAGTCGGATTCTGATGATATTGATGCGCTCCGCCTTATGAACGTAATCTACGGCGGAACACCATTTTCAAAATTATTCCTCAATGTCCGTGAAAAGATGAGCCTTTGCTATTACTGCGCAGGCAACTTCAACCGCTTCAAGAAAACAGTTCTTGTTGACTGCGGCGTTGAAGAGGAAAATATCGAAAAGGCTGAAAAGGAAATCATAAATCAGCTTGAGGAAATTAAAAAAGGTAATTTCACAGACGAAGAAATAAACAATTCCGTTTTATATCTTGCGAACACATTCAAGGGAATCGGCGACACAACCTCTTCTTATATCAACTGGTATTTCAACTGCTATTCAACAGATGAAATGACAACTCCTGAGGAGGAAGCTGAAAAGTTCACAAAAATTTCAAGAGAACGTATCATAGAAGCGGCAAAATCTGTAAAGCTTGATACTGTTTATGTGATGAGAGGTGAGTAAAATGGAAATACAGAAAATAGTATGCGAGCAGACAGGCGACAGCTGCAACTATATCAAGCACCCGTCGGGACTTGACATTTATGTCTGCGAAATGGAAGGCTTCTCAACAACCGAGGCGCTTTTCGGTACGAAATACGGTTCAATCAACACCTGCTTCAAGACAAAGGAAGACAAGGAGTTTACAACAGTCCCTGAGGGCATTGCTCACTTTTTAGAGCACAAGCTTTTTGAAAACGAGGACTGCGACGCCTTTGCGCTTTACGCTAAAACAGGTGCAAACGCAAACGCTTACACATCATTTGACAGAACATGTTATCTTTTCAGCTGCTCAGACCACTATAAGGAATCACTTGAAATTCTTTTAGGCTTTGTTCAGAATCCTTATTTTACTCAGGAAACAGTTGACAAGGAGCAGGGCATCATCGGACAGGAAATCAAGATGTGCGACGACAATCCGTCATGGAAGGTTCTTTTCAATATGTTACAGGGAATGTATCACAACCACCCTGTAAGAATTGACATTGCGGGAACTGTTGAAAGTATTGCAAAAATCGACGCTGAACTGCTTTATAAGTGCTACAACACATTCTATAATCTTCACAACATGGTGCTCGTTTTAGCGGGTAACGTGAAAACTGAGGAAGTACTTGAAATTGCTGACCGCCTTTTAAAGCCGTCTGAGGATAAGGGGCTTGAAACTATAAGTCCTGATGAGCCTTATGAAGTACTCGAAAAGGCAAAGTATGAACATCTTCCTGTCGGCGCTCCGATTTTCAATATCGGTATCAAGTGCAGACCGCTTGACGGCTATGCAAGACTCAAGGCAGACATGGAATGCACAATAATCGGCAACATCATCGCTGACCCGTCAGCGCCACTCTACAAAAAGCTTATGGACGAGGAGCTTATCAACTCAACCTTCGGCTTTGAGGCGTTCACAGGCGACGGCTTCTTCACTCTTATTTTCAGCGGCGAATCTGAAAATCCTGAAAAGGTTATGGACTATATCGTCGAGGAAATCGAGAGAGTTAAAACTGAGGGTCTTGATCCTGTTCTCTATGACAGCATAAAGAAGTCAACCTATGGAATAGCTGTGAGGGAAAGTAATAACACAGAAGCGGTTGCAAGCGCACTTATTTCAGCATATATGTGCGGAGTTAAGCCTTATGACTCAATAAAGGTTCTGTCTGAAATGACATTTGATGATGTGAGCCGCACACTCTGCGAACGCTTTGACACAAACAATATGACAATTTCTGTTATCAGGTAAAGGAGTGACATTATGACAACACAGATGCTTGAAAGAGACACAGTCTCCTTTCCGAAGCTCGGACTTGAATTTACTGTCAGCGATACTGCCTTTACTGTTTTCGGACTTGAAATAAAGTGGTATGGTCTGCTTATAACAATAGGTCTTCTGCTTGCTATGATTTACGGCTTTTCACAGATGAAAAAGTACGGCATTGACTCGGAAAGGGCAATTGACGCCGTTATTGCAGGTGTTATCGGTGCGATAATAGGTGCAAGAGCTTATTACGTTATTATGGAATGGGACACCTACGGCGGAAACTGGAAGGAAATCTTCAACCTAAGAAACGGCGGACTTGCCATATATGGCGGTATCATCGGCGCACTGCTTTGCGGCGGAATAGTCGCAAAGCTTCGGAAGGTGCGTATTCTGCCGCTTATTGATATTGTTGCAATCGGACTGCTTCTGGGACAGGGCATAGGACGCTGGGGCAACTTCACAAACCACGAAGCCTTTGGCTACAACACAGACAATATATTCGGTATGACAAGCGGAAAAATCCAGGACTGGATTATAAATCATGTTCAGCTCGGTGAAAATGCTGACATTGTTGCAATGAAATGGGAAGAACCTGTTCACCCGTGCTTTTTGTATGAATCTGTATGGTGTCTTTTAGGCTTTGCGCTTTTCGCACTCTTTGCAAAGAAAATAAGACGCTTTGACGGTCAGATTTTCCTTATGTATCTTGTATGGTACGGCTCAGCAAGATTCTTCATCGAGGGCTGGCGTACAGACAGCCTTATGATAGGTGAACTGAGAGTTTCACAGGTACTTTCCGCAGTGCTTGTAATCGGTGCTTTGATTACACTTATTGTTATCGGCAGTAAGGTGCGCAGAATGGGCGATGAATACGTTCTCTATGTTGACTCTGAGGAATCAAAGGAGCTTCTCAGACAGGCTGAAAGACGTGCCGCAAGAGGAAAGAACAGTGAAAAGAATATCCTTGCAGAAGGCGATGAGGATTCTTCTGACAGGGAAATCACAGAACCTGAAGAGCTTTCTGAGGAAAGTGAAGAAAAAGAGAATACTGAAGAAAACAATAATCAGAGCGATAATAATGACGAAACTGAAAATGAAACGGAGGAAATTTAAAAATGGCAAATCTTATCAGTGGCAAGGAAGTTTCAGCAAAGGTCAAGGCTGAAGTAAGAGAAGAAACAGCAAAGCTTATCGAAAAAGGCATAAAGCCTGGACTGGCTGTTGTAATCGTAGGTGACGACCCTGCTTCAAGAGTTTATGTAAACTCAAAGAAGAAGGCTTGTGAGGAAGTGGGCTTTGCTTCATTTGAATATGCACTCCCTGCTGAAACCACACAGGAAGAGCTTTTAGCACTCGTTGACAAGCTCAACAACGACAAGTCAGTTGACGGCATACTCTGTCAGCTTCCGCTTCCTAAGCACATCGACGAAAACTCAGTTATCAACGCAATTTTACCTGAAAAGGATGTTGACGCATTCCACCCATTCAACGTGGGCAAAATCATGATAGGCGACTTTGCATTCCTTCCATGTACACCTGCAGGCGTTATGGAGCTTATCGACAGCACAGGCGTTGAAATCTCAGGAAAGACATGCGTTGTAATCGGACGCAGCAACATTGTCGGCAAGCCTATGTCAATGCTCCTTCTCCATAGAAACGGTACTGTTACAACATGTCACTCAAGAACAAAAAATCTCGCTGAGGTTTGTGCAGCTGCTGACATTTTAGTTGCATCAGTCGGCAGACCAAAGTTTGTGACAGCTGACATGGTAAAGGAAGGCGCTGTTGTAATCGACGTTGGTATTAACCGCCTTGAGGACAGAACACTCTGCGGCGACGTTGACTTTGAAAATGTTGAAAAGAAGGCTTCTTACATAACACCTGTTCCTGGCGGCGTTGGTCCTATGACTATTGCAATGCTCATGAAAAATACTCTCACAGCCGCTAAAATGCACAACGGACTGCTTTAATCGTAAAATATACCGCCTCTGCAATGCAGAGGCGGTATTTGTGTGCGGTGTTTTCGTTAATCTGTGTAGGGGTCGATGCCCACATTGACCCGATTTTTATTCAGCTATATGGTCGAGCCAGAAAATAAACAGTGTTTCTTTTCTGCATAACGAATTTGTCCACCGAGGTCACTCGGGGTCGTGCCTTGTCTTCCACCTTTCATAATGATAACAGAGCGAAAATGTCCCATCGGGTCACCGACCTGTCGTGCCAAAAAAGAAAATCGCTTTCCAAAAATGGAAAGCGATTTGTCGTCCGAGGTCACTCGGTGGCGGAGATGGTGGGATTCGAACCCACGTGCCCGGTTAAGGACAAAACGATTTCGAGTCGTTCTCGTTATGACCACTTCGATACATCTCCACATGATTAACAAAACAATTATACCACAATCTGTGAAAAAAATCAATAGTCATACCGAAAAAATTAAGAGTGTTTATATGTATTAATAACCTTATTTTGTCAATACTTACATTATGAATGAAAAATGTGAGGTATTGAAATGGCGTATAATAAGGTTGTTATATCGGGAATCAATACATCTAAGCTGACAGTTTTAAAGGAAAGCGAAAAGATTGCACTTCTCAAGGAAATTCAGGCAACGGGAAGCAAGGAGGCAAAGGACAAGCTGATTCAGGGAAATCTGCGACTTGTGCTGAGCGTTATACAGCGCTTTACAAACAGGGGAGAGGACATTGACGACCTGTTCCAGATTGGCGTTGTCGGACTTATAAAGGCTATCAATAACTTTGACTTGTCCAAGGAGGTTCGCTTTTCGACATATTGCGTACCCATGATTGCGGGTGAACTCAGGCGCTTTCTGCGTGACTTCAATCATATAAAGGTGAGCCGTTCGATGAGGGACTTGGCATATAAGGCTATGCAGGCAAAGGAGCGCCTTACAGCGCAGAACCAGCGTGAACCGACAATCGAAGAGATTGCAAAGGAAGTGGGCACGGAAAAATGCGACGTTGTAATGGCGCTTGAAAGCGTGAGCGACCCGATTTCGCTTTATGAACCTGTCTACTCGGATTCGGGCGACACTCTTTACGTACTCGACCAGATTGGTGACAAGAATGATGTTGAAAGCTGGATGGACGAGCTTTCGCTCAAGGACGCAATCAGAGCACTTCAGCCAAGAGAAAAGCACATAATCTATCTGCGCTTTTTTCAGGGTAAAACACAGGTTGAAGTTGCACAGGAAATCGGAATTTCACAGGCACAGGTTTCACGTCTTGAAAAGGGCGCACTCGCCAAGGTCAAGGGGCATATATAAAAATACTCACAAAAAAGGCACCGTTTTTACGGTGCCCTGAAATTTAGTCCTTCTTTTCTTCTTCGTCAACAATACCGTTCTGAAGCTTTAAAAGGTCACGGATTTCTGTGAGAAGCTCCTGGTCCTTTGTAGGCTTTGCAACAGGTGCCTGCTTTTTGTGGAATGAGTTTATGAGCTTTACAATCATAAACACGCAAAGAGCAGTAAGGAAGAATGTGATAACAGCCTGAATAAAGTTACCGAAGTTTATGTACGGACGATTGCCGTATGGAATTGTAACACCCAGGTCGTTAAAGTTTACACCCGCAAGAATCATACCGATAAACGGCATGAGGATGTCGTCAACAAGTGATGTTACAATCGCTGTGAACGCTCCGCCGACGATAACACCGACTGCCATATCAAGAACGTTACCTCTTGATATAAACTTCTTGAATTCACCGATTATTCCCGCTTTTTCCTTTAAGGATTCCTTGAATTTTTTTGCCATTGAAAACTCTCCTTTTAACGAATCTGTACAATGTGATTATAGCATATATTTGTGCAGATTGCAACATTTTAATGTCAAATTTCAGATTTTAATATAATTTTGTGTGGAAATATTTGTGTAATATTGCCAAAAAGGAACGCGGGGGTATTTCATTTTAATGTGAAGTATGGTATAATAACTTTGTAGACTATCTGACATCAGTAAATGTCAGCCTTTGTAAAAAATGAAAGGACATTGTAATATGGGTATTACAAAACAAAAAGGACAGAAGGAACGACGTATAAAAAGAATCGTGGACGTTCTGCTGGCTGTTCTTCTTGCAGTTGCGGTTATTCTTGCAATAAACACTGTTAAAAAAGATTTCAATGATATTACTCAGGAAAAGGTTTCTGAAGATACAGTAATTTCTTCGGGTACTGATGAAATTGTTTCCGATGACCAGGCACTCTACGTTTCCGAGCTTTTTGACAATGAGGTTATTAACCAGGGTTCACTTATTCTTGTAAATAAGGATAACAAGTACGGCTGGTATGAAGAAGACCTTGTAAGTGTTCTTGAATATAAGAACAACGACGGAACAGAGGCTTACCATGTTATCGACGGGGACGTCAAGGTAAGAAACGAGGCGGCAGAACCGCTCAACCAGATGCTCAAGGATTTCAGTGAGGCAACAGGCAAGACTGACATCAGAGTAGACGGCGGTTACCGTTCAGTAAAACAGCAGGAACAGATTTATGCTTCAAACTCAAACGCATCAGAGCCTGGAACAAGTGATTATCACACAGGCTATTCAGTTGACCTGAATGTCGTTACAGATGACGGCACATCAAAGGGATTTGACGGCAGCGGTGACTATGAATGGCTCACTACAAACTGTTACAAATACGGATTTATTATAAGATGCCCTGAGGGCAAGAGCGAGCTGACAGGACAGGATTACCGTCCGTTCCAGTTCAGATATGTAGGCAAGGTTCATGCGGCTTATATGGCACAGAATGGTCTCTGCCTTGAAGAATATGTTGATAAGCTTAAGAGCTATCCTTATGATGGTTCGGGACAGAGAGGTTCTCACCTTGAAACTATTGACGCTGACGGCAATGACTACGAAATCTATTATGTAGCGGCGGACACTGAAAACGAATCAGGCTTTACATCAGCGGCAGTTCCGTCAACAGCGGCATACAGCATTTCGGGTAATAATTCAGATGGTTTTATTGTTACAATAAGTCTTGGCACTGCTCCTTCGTCAGAGAATGACGATTCACAGGAAAATACACAAGAGGCTCAGCCTGAAGAAGATTCAGAGGCAGAACCAGAAGAATAACACATAAAAATTAATGGACACCTTTTCGGGTGTCCATTTTTGTGCAATTATTTACTGTGAATCCGTAATTATACAGAAAAGCTCGTCAGCTGTGGAGACGATTGTTTCAGCGCCGCACTTTTTCAGCAGTTCACGCTCTCTGAAGCCCCAGTTAACGGCTATAAGGTCGAGTCCTGCATTACGGGCAGTCTGTACATCCACATCGGAATCGCCGATATAGACAGCGTCCCTGTGGGCTACGCCAAGCTGTTCAAGCATTATATCAACTGCGTCAGGAGCAGGCTTTTTTGGTATGCCATCAGCCTCGCGCTCGCCGACAGCGCTGTCAAGAAGTCCCGGGAAGTAATCCTCGCAAAGTGTTTTCACGGCAAAATCCGCCTTGTTGGAAAGCACAGACGTCATAACGCCGCTTTCTCTGAGTCTTCCTAAAAGCTCATTTACGCCTTCATAAGGACGTGTTGAATCGGCGCAGTGTGACGCATAATACTCCTTGAAATCGCTGAATACAATTTCAGTCTGCTCATCGCTCGTTCCATTCGGAACAGCTCTTTTTATCAGATTTTTTATGCCGTTTCCCACAAAGCTTTTCACCTCGGAAACTGTTCGCTGTGGAAGTGAATTCTTTTCAAGCGCATGGTTGACACTTGCCGCAAGGTCATCGAGCGTGTTGAGTAAAGTTCCGTCAAGGTCAAAAATTGCAAGTCTGTATTTCATAGTATACTCCTTTAAAAAACGGCGGTTATAAAAACCGCCGTGTCATTACATCTTAGTAAAAATATATTCTCCGCCTGTCAGAAGATTTGTCATTGTGAAACGCTCATAGTCTGCGTTGTAAAAACCGCAGTAGGTGATTTCAGTTTCTTCTTCAAGGGTATTTTTTCCACCCATAACACATTCCTTGTTTGTGAGAATGAGAATGTAATAGTCGCCCAGCGCAACGCCGTAATTGTTCATAGCTTCAAGCTGTGCTTCCTTTGTGGCACCAGCCTTTTCAATAAGATAATCAACAGCCTCCTGACCAACATGAATTTCATAGTCACCTGAATAGTAGTTGTCAGTTCTGTTTGATTTGTTGCTGTACCACTTGAATGTATTATCACTGTCAAGGCTCATGAGCATACCATCAGAAGTTGTCCACTTATTGCCTGAAATGAAATCTCCTCTTTCCTCTGCTTCATTATTATCGCAGGCTGTGAAGACAAAGAGCATAACAAAGCTTAAAAGACAAGCAAATGCATTTTTAAAAGTCTTTGACATATTGTTCTCCATTCTACCGCTTGAAATCAGCGGTACATTATAATATATTAAAAAAATAACGCCTATGTTAAAAACACAAGCGTCAATTCGTATGGAGGCGCCACCCAGATTTGAACTGGGGATCAGGGTGTTGCAGACCCACGCCTTACCACTTGGCTATAGCGCCATACTGGAGCGGATTACGAGGCTCGAACTCGCTACCTCCACCTTGGCAAGGTGGCGCTCTACCAGATGAGCTAAATCCGCAATTACTGGCGACCTGAATGGGACTCGAACCCACGACCTCCGCCGTGACAGGGCGGCGTTC
>CAZULQ010000041.1:0-16106 GCA_964621265.1 uncultured Clostridium sp.
TCTAAAGACTTTACATTTTCTTGTCATAACGCACATAATCATTAATCTGTACGTGTCAGAACCTATTGAAAATCAATAAAAACTATGGTATAATAAAAGCAAAAAGGAGAAAAAATATGATTATTAAAGGTATTATATTTGATATGGACGGGCTTATGCTCGATACAGAGAAGCTTCTCACACGATTCTGGATAGAATCTGCGAACGAATTCGGGTTTGATATGAAAATGGAACACGTCCTCGGAATAAGAAGTCTTGCTGCAAAATATGCAATTCCAAAGCTTCAGGGAATATTCGGAGAAACATTTGATTATCACGCCGTCAGAAACAGACGTATTGAAATAATGAATAAGTACATTCAGGAAAACGGTATTGAAAAGAAAAAGGGTCTCGATGAACTGCTTTCATACTTAAAAGGCAGATATAAAATCGCCGTCGCAACGGCGACAGACTACCCGAGAACGGAAATGTATCTTAAACGGGTAGGGGTGTTTGACTACTTTGATGAAATAATCTGCGGACCTATGGTCGAAAACGGCAAGCCTGCACCTGATATTTATCTTAAAGCAAGCGAAGTTTTAGGACTTGAGCCATGCGAATGCATCGCCATTGAGGATTCACCAAACGGCATTCTTTCAGCACACCGTGCAGGCTGTAATCCGATAATGGTTCCTGATTTATCACAGCCTGACGAAGAAATTTCCGCACTTATTTATGCAAAGGCAGACAGTCTTTCAGATGTTATAGAAATTTTAGAAAAATTGTAATATTTTCACACTTTTTTCACACAAACTTTAAGATTAATTTAAGAAAGTATCGGTATAATAAAACCATACTAATTGAGCAGTGAACAAAAATATAAATCACGACTTACATTATTCAAAAAAATATGAGGGGAGGAAAAATCCGTAAAACATATAAAACGGATTTAAAAAAGTATGGCTATTAATACATTTAAAAGAAGAGAAGTTAAATTCATGCTTAACATGCAGCAGTACAACGCCCTGCTTGAAACTCTTGAAGAATATATGGTTCCTGATGAATACTGCAGAAACGGTAATGAGTATGGTATATACAATATATACTATGATACTCCCGACAGTTTTCTTATAAGAGAATCACTTTCAAAGCCTTATTACAAGGAAAAGCTCAGACTGAGAAGTTATTTTTCACCTGCAGGTCCGACAGACAAGGTTTTCCTTGAAATCAAAAAGAAGATTAATAAAATCGTTACAAAAAGACGTGTAACAATGACTCTTGAACAGGCTGAACGCTATATCAGAACAGGTCAGCGTCCTGAAACAACAAAGTACATAACAAATCAGGTTCTCAATGAAATAGACCATTTCAGAAGCATGTACGATATTGCCCCTGCACAGTACATAAGCTATCAGAGAATGGCTTTCTTCGGCAAGGACAACAAGGATTTCCGTCTTACCTTTGACAGAGCGCTCACAGACAGACGATATGACTTGACTCTCAGCAAGGAAAGCTACGGCAGACTTATTATTCCGCCAGACCGCAGACTTATGGAAGTCAAGGTTACAGATTCAATCCCTATCTGGCTCAGTGAAAAGTTCTCAGAGCTCGGAATTTATAAGCAGAGCTTTTCTAAATACGGCAGAGCATACCAGCATTTTGTGCTGGATAAAATAAACAAGGAAAAAGGAGAAAATATTTATGCCTGAATTATTTGACTCAATTATCAAACCAACGGTTGATGCAGCCGGAAACACAATGTATGACGCAACAGGTAATCCTGTGACAGATGTTACACTCGGAATCTTTATCGCCTGTCTTTTATCAGCAGCAGCAATCGGTCTTATCGCAAGCTTAGTTTACAAGTTCACACATAAAAAGGAAGGCTATATGCAGGGTTATGTCTTAACTCTTGTAATGCTTCCGGCAGTTGTTTCACTTATAATTCTTCTTATCAACGATACATCAAAGGCTCTCGGTCTTGCAGGTGCGTTCTCACTCGTAAGATTCAGAAGCGTTCCCGGTGACCCGAAGGACATCGCTTACATATTCTTCTCAATGGCAGCAGGTGTTGGATGTGGTCTCGGTTATATTACATACTCATTCATCTTCCTTATTGTTTTAAGTGCAATTATGATTGTTCTCAATGCTTTCAGATACGGTGCACCGACAACATCAGCTATGACGCTTAAAATCACAGTTCCTGAAAACCTCAATTACCAGGGTCTGTTTGACAAGGTACTTGACGAAAACACAGAAAGCTGGAGACTCAAGAGAGTTAAGACAATCGATTTTGGTACACTCTTTGACCTCGTTTACAGCATAGAAATCAAAAATGATGTTGACCAGAAGAAGTTTATTGACGATATAAGAACATTAAACGGCAACCTTAATGTTACACTTATTCTCTACAAATATGACGACCAGGTTTATGCTAAATAATCATTCCTTCCCATTATACAAAAGCCTCCGATTTTTAAAATCGGAGGCTTTTGATTTTGTAACATATACTTCCCTAACCCGATATAATATGGTATAATCATATATATTGAAGGGAGTCCCTTTATGCCTAAAATATTTTTAAGTCCGTCAACACAGGAATGGAATCAGTATGTAACAGACGGAAATGAACAGCTGTACATGAATCTGCTTGCCGACAGAATGGAGCCTTATCTGCGCTCGAGCGGAATCGCATTCGTAAGAAACGACCCCGACAGAAACGTTACGGGGGCAATCTACGACTCAAACGCAAATTATTATGATGTACACTTAGCGCTTCATTCAAACGCCGCACCCGAAAGTCTCTCAGGACGGCTAAGAGGAATTGATATTTACTTTTCGCCTTACAGCTATGACAGCGAGCGTCTTGCGACAATCATCGCAAACAATCTGAGGGCTATCTATCCCCTGCCTGACAAATCAAGAGCAGTCCCGACAACAAGTCTAGGTGAAGTCACGCAGACAAGGGCAACGGCTGTTCTGTGCGAACTCGGTTATCATGATAATGTTGAAGATGTGACATGGCTTAAAAACAATCTTGAAGCTATTGCCGCAAACCTCGTAAACTCCCTCTGCGACTATTTCGGTATACCTTTTGTTGCGGCGGGACCTGTCATGAACGGTATTGTTGCGGCAGGCGGCTCTAATCTTAATATCCGTGACTATCCGTCAATGGGCGGCAGAATTATCGGTTCTATACCTGACGGCGCAAGAGTTACTATTTACGGCGATGTCGGAAACGGCTGGTATGTTGTAAGCTACAACGGTGTAACAGGCTACGCAAGCAGTCAGTTTATAGTTGCTGGATAGTTTTTTTAAAGGACGTGAAAAATTGTTTATATACTCAGACGACAACAAGCGCTATCACACGCTTGCTTACTACAACAAACACAAGTATGGAAAAAAGGTTTTCAAGGCGGTCATAGACGCGGGCTTTACCTGTCCCAATAAGGACGGGAAAATAAGTCATGGCGGCTGTGCATTCTGCCGTGGAGGCAGCGGATATTTCACAGGCTCACCCGAGCTTTCCGTTGCCTCCCAGCTTGACGCTGAAATAGAGCGTATCAGACAAAAGCACGAGAATGCGGGAATTATTGCGTATTTCCAGGCAAACACCAATACATACGCCCCACTTGAAATGCTCAGAAAAATATATCTTCCCGTAGCACAGAATCCCGAAATAACGGGGATTTCAATAGGAACCCGTGCAGACTGTATTTCAGATGAAATTGCAGACTTTCTTCTTGAACTTTCAAAGCTTACAGACTTAACTGTCGAACTTGGAATGCAGTCCGTTCACAACGAAACACTCCGTAAAATGAACATAGGGTGCAGTCATGAAAAGTTTATTGAGGGCTACACAAAACTAAAGGACAGGGGCATCAGAACCTGTCTGCACATCATAAATGGTCTTCCCTCTGAAACTGAGGAAATGATGCTTGAAACAGCAAGGCAGACTGCTCTGCTTGCGCCGTCTGCTGTGAAAATACAGCTGCTTCACGTTCTGAAAGACACTCCGCTCGAAAAAATGTATCTCGAAAATGCCTTTGACACAATGGAAATGGACGAGTATATTTCCGTTGTTGTAAGCCAGCTGGAGCTGTTGCCTCCCGAAACTGTAGTCGAAAGAATTACAGGAGACGGCGATAAAAAATATCTTGTTGCACCGATATGGAGTACCAATAAAATCGCAGTTTTAGGCGGCATAGACAAGGAATTTGCAAGGCGTAACAGCTTTCATGGAAAATTTTTCGGAAATTTGCAAAAAAGTACTTGATTTTTTTTGTAGGATATGATATAATAACTGAGTTAATGAATTATCAATAGCACTACTGTCTAAAGTAACTGATGGGCTGCTGTGTTAATCATAATTGATTATTGAAAGAGGTGACAATCATGAGAGAAGGAATTCATCCAAACTTTGAAAAGTGCACTATTACTTGCCACTGCGGTAATGTAATGGAAACTCGTTCAACAAAGGGCGATATCAAGGTTGAAATCTGTTCTAAGTGCCATCCGTTCTACACAGGCAAGCAGAAGCTTATCGATACAGGCGGACGTGTTGACAGATTCAAGAAGCGTTTCAATATGGACAAGTAATAAAAACGGACGGCTTTGTGTCGTCCTTTTTTTATACACGGAGATTACATTATGAAATATATTACTATCAAGGCACCATGCTCACATTCATTCACAGAAAAGCGTTCGGAGTTTATTGCTCACCTCTGCCCTGTTGAGACGAATGATGAAGCTGTGGCTTTTATAAATAAAATCAAGGAACAGCACAGAAAAGCAAGACACAACGTCTACGCCTATATTCTTCAGAATGACAATATAACACGTTATTCTGATGACGGTGAGCCGCAGGGTACGGCAGGAGTGCCTGTACTTGATGTTTTGCAGAAAAACAATCTGACCGACATATGCTGTGTTGTAACACGTTATTTCGGAGGAATACTTCTCGGAGGCGGAGGGCTTGTCAGAGCATATTCTCACAGTACTGCACTTGCGGTCGAGGAAGCTGAAATACTCAGAATGTACAGCTGTGCAAAGCTGAAGCTCACTATCCCCTATGACCTTTACGGCAAGATTACATATATTCTCCCCGACTATGAAATCAAACAGCTTGAAACTGACTACGCAAACGATGTCACAATGACTGTATGCGTCAAAACAGAGCTTGAAAAACCGTTTACAGACAAGCTTATAGATGTCACATTCGGAAAAATCCAGATTGAGCGACTCGATGAAACCTTTACCGATTTTTCTGAGTAAAATAAGTATAGTGGAGATTATATGGATATACATGTAATTCGAATAGTTAAATTTTCAATGCCTGAGAGTAACATCTCGGGCATTTCCTATTATTAAATCATTTGATTCGTTGTCGAAAACTGTGCAATAAATTTGTCGGAAAATATGTTATACTATAAATATACTAAATTCGGAGGATAAATACATGCTTTACAAAATAATCAAAACACAGTCAAGCTCTGATGAGCTTATAAGCTATTCACTTTTCAGGCACCATGCTGAAGCGGACGACCTCAGAGCTGAAACCTACGGCATTATTGCTGTCGACCGTTACAAAAGCAATACAGTTAACGATGTCACAACGGATATTTTTACCGCAGAAAAGCTTATGGCGGAATTATCTGATAATTCTGTTAGGGTTGATTCTATTGTTGATTACATAATCGACTATTTAAGTGAATTGTAATAAACTCATAATCTGTATAATAATCTCTGTAAATTTATGTAAAATAAATTTTACATACGTAAATAAAATTTAACTTGAAATAACATAAAAAATACAGTATACTATAAATGTTAAATTGATTATAGTTAAATCAATTACGGTTAAAGGAGAAAAGTTATGAATTACGAGATTATTAAAACCCAGGCAAATTCAGAAAAACTTACAAGCTATTCACTTTTCACACGCAAGGTTCAGGAGGATAACCTCACTGCCGATACATACGGTATTATAGCCGTCGATTTCGACTCTAGCGTCACTATTGACGATGTCGCAACAGACTTTTACGTCGCCGATGCCTTGCTTAACCTTTTAACTCAAAGCGCCGTCAGAGTGGCGGGTGTTCGTGACTGCGTAATAGACTATTTAAGCAATTTATAATAGAAAAATCCGGCTTTTATAAGCCGGATTTTTTTGTTTATCTCTTTACGTAATTTTGAATCTGCCTATTCATCCTGTATAGTTACAGATAATCTGTGTGCCGCCTTGAACATAATTCCCCATAGCCAAGTCCCAATTAGTATCCTTAGTCAAAGCCTCCCATTGCGACTCACTGCCTTTGTAATATATGGATTTTAATCTATAGCAATAAGCAAAGCATTGCTTTGGGATAGAGCTTATCCCTGCTGGCAAAACAATTGTTTCAAGAATGTTACAATTGTAAAATGCGGCAACGCCAAGCGAAGTTACACCATCAGGAATAACAAGTTCCTTGAGAGAACTACACCCCATAAAAGCACCCTCACCAACGGTTGTCAAAGTGTCAGGTAGTGAAACACTTTCAAGTACAGTAAAATTAGAAAAACATCCATTACGTGTAGTTGTCAAACCCTGACCATGTAATGTAGTAACGCTATTCGGAACATCAACATGTGTAATAGCTTTATGCAAATCAAACGCACCGGTAAGTTCCGAAAAATTTTCAACAAGAGTTAAAGGAATATCAGATTCGCCACCTTCACCATTCAAGTAAATCGGATTCACCAACATATCAATTCACCTCCATTGAAGTAACTCTGAAATACAAATCTGCGGTTGGGATGCTGTTGCACTGAAACGTTATTCCCGTTTCGGTTTCTGAAATTCCCAGTACGCCTGTGGACGCCCATACAGGAATGCTTTCGGTCAGAACGTCTATGACGTTTCTTTTGCTTGTGTCAAGCGTGCATGCAACAGTCTGCGAGTTGTCCACCCAGTCCGCCGCAGTCAATGTGAGCACTTCGGTTGTCTGCATCTGAAGTGACTGAATCGATTTTTTGACACTTTCAAAATTCCCCGCAATATTCTCGCCGTTCTCGTCGGCAACAGCCCTGAGCGCCGCACCGCCCTCGCTCTCAGAGGCGGCATAATTGTGCGCATGTTCCTTAGACGGCGTGTAGCCCAGAGCGGTTTTGACATCTTCACCCGACAGCTCGCCGAGAATTTCCGCAGCGCTCTTGTTTTCGGCGTTTCCAAGACCGATTTGCTCCTTTGTGACGCCATGCGGATTTGCCCTGTCACCCGTGTGCGCACTAAGCTCAGCCACATTCGCCTTTGTGCCGATTGCCTCATCAAGCGCATCGACAACGTCCTTGTTTTCGGTCATGGCCGCCGCAATTTCCCCGAGCGTGTCGAGAGTTGTCGGGGCGGAGTTTATGAGCTCCGCAACCCTCGTGTCGATGTGAGTTTTCGCCGCATTCAAGGCTTCGTCGGCTTTGTTGTCAGCATAGGTTTTAGCCTGTGAGAGCGCATTTTCTGCGGCACCCTTCGTATCAGCCCCGACTTCCTCCGCTGTGTACACAGGCTTACTCTCCGCCTTCGCCCACTCGTAAACATCCGACGCAGGAAGCTCAGACGGAGCGTTTTCAAGGTCGTTGTAGTCGCCCGAAAGTGCAACCTCCGAAACACTCTCCTCAGAAAGTTTCTTGTCAAGCAAAGCATCGGTTTCGCTCTTATTGTAGTAGTCGGACAAATCCACATCGACGTCATCATTACCGCCAAGACTCACATACTCACCCGTTTCCTTGTCAAAGCGGTAGCACACATTCTCGTCTTGTGCAATGTACAGATATTGACTATTTCCGCTCTCTGGGAACTCCGCCCTCGTACTGAAAACAAGCTCTGTCTTTACAACCGACTGCGCCTTGCTCACAGCTCCACTCACCGAGGAGCCAAGCTTCACAGTTCCGCTAATTACTGCCATTATTTTCGCCCTCCGTATCACTCATTAAATCCTCAACCTTGCTCACCGACGGCATAATCTCAAAGCCGCCCTGCGCGTAGGTGTACGCCTCGGTCGTGTCGTTCCTGTCGGGAACGTACATAAAGCTGTACTCGTAGCCGTACGGCTCGATGTCCGTCTCGTCGGTCGTAATCTGAAGGCTCAGCGCACCGTCGACAAGGTCCTCCTCGGTCAGAATACGTTTGATAATCGTTCTGCCGCTGTAACGCGATTTTACCGTAAAAATCACGCAGTTATCGCCCTCGATGGGGATTGCGGCGATTCCGTCGTCGGTCTCGATAAAGGGCTGTGTTGACAGCCCAATCGAATCCCCTCGGCTTACATGAATACCGCCCATTTCGTCAATTGTGAACATGCTTTATCACTCCTCGATAAGCTTTCCCGAATAAGTTTTTCCGTCGATTTCAAGCCTTACGGCAACACTATTTTTGGCTGTCGAGCTTGTTTTTGTGCTCGTTTTCTTGCCCGAATACCCGTCATTATACGTCCCGCATTTGTTCGGTATACCCGAATGTGCGGCCACATCAATGTGCGTGCCCTTGCCGTTTTTTCTGATGCAGTAATGGCAATGCGAGCCTGTTGAATGCCCCGTACTGCCCTCGATTCCGATTACATCGGTCACCTTGACAGTTTGTCCGATTTTGACATTTATCTTTGACAGATGCCCGAAGTAGAAACGATAGCCAGTCTTGCTGTCACGGATTTTGACGTACTGCCCGAAGCCTTGTTTCTTGTTTGAGCTGTTCTCCCAGCCCGCGTACTCAACAACGCCATTAACCGTGCTGTGGATTTCCTTTGAATCGAGCCCCACAAGGTCGAGCCCGTCGTGTGTAGCTCCCTTGTACTGCTGTGTTACCTTGAAATTCCCCATGTATGGACTGTTCATTCTTTACCGCCTTTCTCATGCTGTGTCCCGAAATAGAACGCAATAATCGTCGTGAAAATCATCAGAAACTGCTCTGCTGTAACCGCCTGTTTCACCGACAAGACGGCAAAAACAGCCGTCAGAATCAGCGTCACAATACTTTTCACATTAAGTAAATTTCTAAGCTTCTCTTTCATGCTCTACCTTCCTTTCCAAATCCTCAATTCTGTGGTTTGCAACCTTAATCTGCTCCTCCACAACAGGCATACGCCTTGCGAAATTGTTGTGCTCCGCAACCCTTGCTTCAAGCTGTTGCAGGCGATAAGCTGTAAGCTTTGATGACACGAGTATACCCCCAAGCGAGCCGCCGAGCGTGCCCATAAGAGAGAGCAAGGCGACTAAAATTTCGGTTTTCATTTTTTCACCTCCTCATTAGTAGGGGAAAATAACATGATTTTTGCACCTGAGAGTGCAAATAAGAAGAAATTGTAACTGTTTTGTAATCTTTGAGAGGTAAAAAATAAAGGGCAGTTATAAACCACCCTTTATCTACACCATTTTTACTTATGCTGCTTTTCTTTCCTTTTTATCAGCATGCTGATGAAGCTTTAACATTACAAATCTTGCAATCGGCTGTGCAATAAGAAGCTCGACGCCAAATGAAATCGCAAAGTTTCTTGGCCACTTGTAGAAGAAATTTACAATCGGTTCCATGCTTATATGACGTGTGCCAATCCATGTACCGATAACTGTGAGAAGTATTGACATCATAAAAACTGTGCAGAGGATGTTTACTATGATAGTCGAGTTAAAGCTGTCGCCCTTTGTTGTGATTTTACCTGTGAGCCACTCAGCAGGCTTATATGTGAGCAGTACAATCGCAACAACGCTCAGCCAGATAAACGGCAGAACCTTAAGCACATCAAGCCATACATAAAAGTGAAAGCCGACCTCAAAGCATGTAATCAGCGGAGCAATGATGTTAACGGAGATAACCGAGATTACCGCCATGAACAGTGCAAATTCCTTTTTGTTTCTTGGGAGTTTCATGAAAAATTCCATAATAAATAATTCCTTTCCTTTTTACCTGTAAATATGTTATACTGTAAACTGACAAAAATAAAAGCGTGAAACCCTTTTTAAGATTTCACGCTGAACAATTATACGCACGAACTATATTTACTTTTTCAACTTTGATATTATATCACTCATTTTAAAAAAAGTCAAGAAAAAATTTTCAAAAAAATGAGATTTTTTTGAAGTCTAATTCGTTATATTAGTGAGGCGCCAAAATCACGAAAGGAGTGAACGCTTTATGGATAATGAGATTTTTTACAGCAAGCTTGAAAAATACAAAGACACAGTTTTCCGCGTTGCGTATTCATACTGCAAAAACAGAAGCGACGCTGAGGACATCTGTCAGGACGTTTTTCTAAAATACTACACAACGTCCCCCAACATCGAAAATGAAGCCGAGGAAAAGGCATGGCTTATCAGAGTTACGATAAACAAGTGCAAGGATATGCTCAAATCCTCGTGGTATTCAAAGCGAGACGATACACCCGACACTCAGCAGTACTGCACAATGACCGAAGCGCAGTCGGAACTGCTTGACATTGTCCTGAGCCTGCCCGACAAATACAAAATCGTAATTCACCTTTATTACTACGAGCAGTACACAATAAAGGAAATTGCAAAAATAACAGGCAAAAGACAGTCAACAGTTCAGACGCAGCTGCAGCGTGGCAGAAAGCTGATAGAAAAGATACTGAAGGAGGAAAATATATATGAACAAAAACCTGTACAATACCGCTATGAATAAGCTCACAATGAGCAATGAGTGTGAACAGAGAATTAAAGATATAGTAAGTCAGAAGCCACAGATTGAGGTTACAACCGCAAAGAAAAAGAGAAGCTTTAAGCTTGCGCCGATGATTGCGGCGGCGGCTGTGCTTGTAATGAGTACTGTTACAGTTGCGGCGGCAGGCGGTGCTGATTGGATCAAGGGATTTTTCAGCAAAGAGGATATCGTCATCACAGACGAAATCGCAGGCTTTACAACAGAAATCAGCAACTTCAACTGTGAAAGCGATGTTTTAAGGCTTTCACCTGTCGGAATGATTGCAGATGAGAAAACTCTCTATGCTATGTTCCATATTGATAGTCTGGATGAAGATATGACAATTGATAAATTATGCCTTAAAAAAGCATATTCAGAGAATTATCCCGATTTTTCATTAAATACTGTTCGTGACGTAGGAGATAACGTTTATCAGGCTGGCTCAAAAACAATTGATAATGAAAATAACTTTGTTATAATGCTAAATAGTACCGAAGCGTGTTTCAAGAATGGAGATACGTTAACAGCTGAATTAGGTTATTCTTCTGAATTAGGCTTTGACGTTGATGCTGATGCGGAATCCATTTCAAAAATTAATTTCACTATTACTTTAGGTGAAATTCCAAGTCTCGTTGTTAACTATGATGAAAATATCACTGCACCTATCGGAGATGTAAACTGTGCTCTTGAAAGCATGACAATCAATCCGCTTACAGTTCAGACAAAAGGTGTTATAGTTGGCAATATAGACCATTCTGGATATAATCCATTCCTAAATAGTAACATAACAATTAATATGAATGATGGTGCAGTTGTAAATGCAACAATCAGCGGTTATGGCGGTGGACAATCACTTCACAGCGATTGGTTTATCGACGAGCCAATCAACCCCGACAACATCGCCTCGGTTTATATCGGCGACCTCTGTCTCTACACAGCAGAATAACTCTCTTTGCAATAAACCATAACAAAAAAGCATGGGAAAATCCCATGCTTTTTCTTTTATTTAATGAAGGCTTCAAATGCCTTGTAAGCCATGTAAACGTCAATCTTTGAAACTGTCTCGTATGGTGCGTGCATTGAAAGAACAGGTACGCCAACGTCGATTGTGTCAACGTTTAAGTTTGCGATATACGCCGCAACTGTTCCGCCGCCGCCCATATCAACCTTTCCAAGCTCGCCAGTCTGCCAGATAACGCCGTTTTCATCAAGCAGTCTGCGGATTTTTCCGACAAACTCAGCTGATGCGTCAGAAGTGCCTGACTTACCTCTTGCGCCTGTAAACTTTGTAACGCATACGCCGTAGTTGATATATGCGCAGTTTCTCTTTTCGAGTACTTCAGGGAATGTCGGGTCAAACGCCGCATTTACGTCCGCTGACATACACTCTGAATTTGAAAGCACTTCCCTGCCCTCAGCACCGAATCCAGCCGCCAGGTCGGCAATGAAGTATTTGAGATAAGCTGACTGCAGACCTGTGTTGCCGTCACTTCCTGTTTCTTCCTTGTCTGTGAGAACAGTAACAGCAGTCTTTTCAGGATTTGTGCAGTTTACAGCCGCCATAAGCGCTGTGTATGCGCAGACTCTGTCGTCATGGCCGTATGCGCCGATAAGACTTCTGTCAAAGCCGATGTCCTTTGCCTTGAATGCAGGTACTGCTTCAAGCTCAGCTGAGAGGAAATCGTCCTCAACAATGCCGTACTTCTCGTTGAGAATTTTCATGATGTTGAGCTTTACAGCTTCGCTCAAGCCATCTTCCTTGAAAGGTCTTGAACCAACAACGATGTTGAGCTCCTCACCCTTGATGCCCTGTGCAAGATTTCTCTTCATCTGGTCAGCGGCTAAGTGTGGAAGAAGGTCGTTAATGCAGAATACAGGGTCGCCCTCGTCCTCACCGATTGTAACCTTTACAGATGTGCCGTCAGCCTTGATGATAACGCCATGGAGCGCAAGCGGAATAACCGCCCACTGGTATTTCTTGATACCGCCATAGTAATGAGTCTTGAAAAGCGCCATTTCGTTGTCCTCGTAAAGAGGATTCTGCTTTAAGTCAAGACGTGGGGAGTCAATATGTGCCGCACAAAGCTTCACACCGTTTCTGATATCCTCCTTACCGATTGTTGCAATCAGTACCGCCTTGCCTCTGTTGTTTCTGTAAACCTTGTCGCCAGCCTTTAAAGTCATGCCTGTCTTGTATTCAACGAATCCCTTTTCTTCAAGAAGCTTCACTGTATACGAGACAGCCTCACGCTCTGTCTTAGCGGCATCAAGGAACTTTTTATAGTCCTCGCAGAAGCTGTCGCACTTGGCAACGTCCTCAGCACTCATCTTTAAAACAGCGTTTTCCTTTTTGGATAAAAGCGCCTCTTTGAGTTTCTTTCCTTCACTTGTTTCCTTACTCATTTTTAAAACCTCCGTTCAGTTGAATTTTGTATTATAGTAATCCTTAACCTTGTCTGATACTTCCTTTGCAACATCAAAAAGGTTAGTCATATCACCGTTGTTTTTTATGATAAAATCGGAATTTTCCCAGAAGAATTCTTCCTTGAGCTGTGAATTGATACGGCTCTGTGCCGCTTCTCTTGTCATATTGTCACGGCTTATGATTCTTTCAAGCCTGAGTTCCTCATGCGATACAACAGAAATTATCAGCTCACAGAAATCGTCAGCACGACTTTCAAAAAGCGTCGGTGCGTCAAGCAGAATAAGCTTATGTCCTGCATCGGAATACTCTTCTATCCTATTAAGTATTTCCGCTGTGATGTAAGGATATGTAACAGAATTTAAAATTTCAAGCTTGCTTTTATTGTTAAAGACGATATTTGCAAGAAAACGTCGGTTAAGTGTTCCGTCGGGAAAAAGTATTTCCTCGCCGAAATGCTCGCAAAGCTCCGCCAGACACGGTGAGCCCGCCACCATTACATCTCTTGCAACGATATCCGCATTAATAATTGCAAAACCGTTTTCCTCAAACACACGGCAGACAGTTGTTTTGCCTGCACCTGTCTGTCCCGTAAGTCCGACAATCATAGATTCACCAGTCAGATTCATAGGCTTATCACCTCAAATCCTGCAGCTCTGAGCAAACGGTTATAAACCGCAAGCCCCTCGCCGTCTTTTGAAGGCGGTCTGACAAAAATTTTTCTTGCACCGAGCTCATCAAGTTCACGAAGCGCCGCAAAAAGATTATGCGCCTGTTCATGACTGTCAGCACCGTAGGTACGGTATCTGCACGGGATATCAAATTTTTCCTCATCATCAGGAATAAGGCAGTAATTGCCGCCCTGATTGTTTTCCCTTGCAAAAGCACAGAAGCTTTCGATATCACCGTCAACGATTCTGACATCAGCGACAGGAGAATAGTGCTTGTACTTCATTCCCGGTGACATAACCTTCTGTCCGTCCTGAATGTCGTTTAATATAGCGTCGTCAATTATAACACACTTTGCAACCTCTTCAAGCATTTCCTTTGTGACACTTCCGGGTCTTAAAATCCTGACAGTTTCATCGTTATCAAAGGATATAACCGTCGATTCAACGCCATAGTCACATGCTCCGCCGTCCACAACAGCAGGAATTTTCCCTTCCATATCATGCATTACATGCATGGCTGTTGTAGGGCTCGGATAACCCGAAATATTCGCCGAAGGTGCCGCAATCGGACAGCTTAATGAAATAAGCTTTCGCATAACCGGATGAACAGGCATGCGAAGTCCGACAGTATCAAGTCCGCCGGATGTTTCAGATGGGATTATATCATTTTTCGGAACTATCATAGTAAGTGGTCCCGGCCAGAATTTTTCAGCAAGGCTGTAAAAAAGAACGGGCACATCATGCGCAAGCTTCCTTACATCTTCAATATCACTTATATGAACAATCAGCGGATTGTCAGCAGGTCTGCCTTTTGCGGCAAACACAGCCTTCACTGCTTCGGGATTTAAAGCGTCCGCACCAAGACCATAAACCGTCTCTGTCGGGACACCCACAACCTTTCCGCTTTTTATAAGCTCTGCTGCTCGTGACAAATCCTCTTGTGTATCACTTAGTAGTACAGTATTTTCCATCTTAGCTGTTCTGCTGCATTGCAAGCTTTGCTGCCTGGTCGGCAGTTGCCAAAGCGTCCAGCACTTCCTCCAGATTTCCGTTTAATATATCCTCAAGACGATAAAGTGTAAGACCGATTCTGTGGTCAGTAAGTCGTCCCTGCGGATAGTTGTATGTTCTGATTCTCTCGGAACGGTCACCTGTTCCGACCTGTGTTCTTCTCTCTGACGCAATCTTGTCATGCTGCTCTCTCTGAAGCTCTTCATAAAGACGTGAACGGAGAATTTTCATTGCCTTGTCCTTGTTCTTGAACTGGCTTCGCTCGTCCTGACATTCAACAACAACACCTGTCGGCAGATGTGTAATTCTTACAGCCGATTCAGTCTTGTTGATATGCTGTCCGCCCGCACCGCTCGCTCTGAAAACGTCAATTTTAAGGTCTGTCGGGTTGATTTCAAGCTCAACCTCATCTGCCTCGGCGAGAACCGCAACAGTAACAGTTGATGTATGAATTCTTCCCTGTGATTCAGTTTCAGGAACACGCTGAACTCGGTGTACACCGCTTTCGTACTTAAGGCGTGAGTAAGCCCCCTCACCCTCAATTGAAAAGCTGATTTCCTTGTATCCGCCAAGCTCTGTCGGGTTGGAGTTTAAAACGTCCTGCTTCCAGCCCATTGATTCGCCGTACATTGTGTACATACGATAAAGCGAGTTTGCAAAGAGTGCTGCCTCTTCGCCGCCTGCACCGCCGCGGATTTCAATGATAACGTTCTTGTCATCGTTAGGGTCCTTCGGAAGAAGCAGGATTTTCAGTTCATCAGCTAAAATGCCGAGCTGTTCCTTTGAATCCTCGAACTGCTCCTGAACCATTTCCTTGAATTCCTTGTCCATTCCGCCGCCGTCAAGCAGTTCCTTTGCTTCGTCAAAGCTCTCCTGCGCAGTCATGTATTCCTTGTATTTATCAATAATTGGTGTAAGATTTTTAAATTCTCTCATAAGCTCTGCAAACTGCTTCTGGTCATCGGCAATTCCGGGCTCTGAAAGCTTGTTGCTGAGTTCATTATAGCGCTGTTCCATCAGCTTTAGCTTATCAACCACTTTTCACAATCCACCTTTTCTTTTTTATTCTTCCTCACGGACTATTTTCTTGATATTCTTTTCGATTTTGTTTCTGGGTATCATAAATTCCCGGTTACAGCCCACGCATCTGAGCTTGAAGTCCATGCCCGAACGGATAACATACATTTCATTGCTTCCGCACGGATGAGGTTTTTTCATTACAAGTATATCCTTTGGTCTTACATCCATATTCAATACTCCTATAAATATTCATAAAGATACATAATACGGCAATTCCGGGCTCTGAAAGCTTGTTGCTGAGTTCATTATAGCGCTGTTCCAT
>CAZULQ010000042.1:0-15899 GCA_964621265.1 uncultured Clostridium sp.
ATTATAATATTATATATATCTATAGCAGGAGTCCTGTTTCTTTCTATTTTATATAAAATATCTTTTAAACTCATAGTTTTTGAATCTGAATCTTTTGAGTTCGAATCAATTGAGGCTGAATTATTTGATTCTGATTTATTATCAACCAATTTGTTATACCTCCTTTAACAATAAAGGGTGCTTTTTTCACTTGCAAAAAAGCACCCCTGTTTAACACGAAAAAGCTTTCAGCGAAACTTTTAAATTGTGTTGATTTGTGTATCAATTAAAGACTGAACATAATATCGTTCATGATGTTTTCGAGCATTTCCTGACGGCCGCTGCCGAGTGAGTCAACAACCTCGCCCTTTTCAAGTGCATACTTTTCAAGGTCAGCCATTGTAGCCTTGCCTGAGATGATGTCTGCACCA
This sequence comes from uncultured Clostridium sp., assembly GCA_964621265.1. GTDB lineage: Bacteria > Bacillota > Clostridia > Oscillospirales > Ruminococcaceae > Porcipelethomonas. The sequence goes on from CAZULQ010000042.1 coordinate 411, forward strand.
ATGCCAGTTGTCCATGAAGCATATCTGTCAGCTGTGAACTTGTCAATTCTGCCGTCGTCAATCATCTTCTGAGCAATCTTGAGACCAAGAGCAAATGCGTCCATACCTGCAATGTAGCTGTGGAAGATATCCTCAAGCTCGAATGAGCCTCTTCTTGCCTTAGCGTCGAAGTTAAGACCGCCGTTTGTGAAGCCGCCTGCCTTGAGTACTTCGTACATGCAAAGTGCTGTTTCATAAACATTTGTAGGGAACTGGTCTGTATCCCAGCCGAGGAGTGTGTCGCCCTGGTTAGCGTCGATTGAACCGAATGCGTCGTTTTCTCTTGCAACTCTGAGCTCGTGCTGGAATGTGTGCTGAGCGAGTGTTGCGTGGTTAGCTTCGATGTTCATCTTGAAGTCCTTTTCAAGACCGTACTTGCGGAGGAATCCGAGTACTGTTGCTGTATCAAAGTCATACTGGTGCTTTGTTGGTTCCTTTGGCTTTGGTTCGATGTAGAAATCGCCTGTGTAGCCGATTGAACGTGCATAGTCAACTGTCATCTTCATAAGACGAGCCATGTTGTCCTGTTCAAGACCCATGTTTGTGTTGAGGAGTGTTTCATAACCTTCACGTCCGCCCCAGAAAACGTAGCCGTTACCGCCGAGCTTAACTGTAGCTTCAACAGCCTTCTTAATCTGTGCAGCAGCATATGCAAAAACGTCAGCTGATGGTGAAGTACCTGCACCGTGCATAAATCTTGGGTGGTCAAAGCACTTAGCTGTACCCCAGAGGCACTTCTTGCTTGGGTTAAGCTTCATCATTTCGGCTATGTAGTCAACGATTTCATCAAACTTAGCGTTTGTTTCAGCGAGTGAGCCATATTCAGGGGAGAGGTCACGGTCGTGGAAGCAGAAATAGTCGATTGAGAGCTTGTCCATGATTTCAAAAGCAGCGTTAACCTTAGCCTTGGCTCTTGCTGTATCATCAGCTTCGCCCCATGTCTTGTCTGTTGTGCCGCAGCCGAACATATCTGTTCCGTCGCCGCCCATTGTGTGCCACCATGAAAGTGCAAATTTAAGCTGCTCTCTCATAGTCTTGCCGCCTACAACCTCATCAGGATTATAGTGTTTAAATGCGAGAGGATTTTTTGAATCCTTACCTTCATACTGGATTTTTGGGATATTTGGGAAAAATTCGCTCATTGTGGGGGTCCTCCTAAAAAAGAAATTAATTTTGTTTTTATAATATGGTGTAGCCCTTTTGGGATACAGCCAGATTTACGTTAAATCAATGTTGCGTGATTCCTTTTCGAACCACTTTCCGATTGTAGCCTGTTTTGGTGTAAACCATCTTTCACCGTTTACATAAAGGTCATCCTTTTTCCATTCTATTTCAACTTCAGTCAGAGGGCGCTTTACACAGACAACATGGTCATAGCCCTTTACCTTGAATTCAATCATAGGATAGTTGAGGTCGAGATAGTTAGGCTCTAATATTACGGAAGTACTTCCGTTTGAACTGTCAATAGTTTCGATTACTTCATAGCGGTATTTGCCTGACGGCGAAACCCCGCTGTCAATTGTTTCGGTTACAGCCGGTGATGCAAGAATACTTGTGAAGATAAAGTAAGCAAGAGCGGCAAGTATATAAACCATAAGGTAAATTGTACCTAAAAGAATCTTAGGTCCTTCTGTTGCACCGTTTGTAAAGAACACTATTACGGCGCATGCTGCAATCGGGACTATAAGCTCCCATGAACCAAAGCACAGAATAACAATCGGCATAATTGCCGGGAACAGTACAAAGCCTGAAATTTTTGTGAGAATCTGTTTTCTTGTGAAAATCATGACTGCACTTGCCGCTGCTGAGATAAGTGAAAGCAGTACGCAGAACAGAACACGACGTGTTATAATTATTTCGTAGAAAATCGAGCAGTAGGAAAGAACACACACAAAGAATGTGTACAATAGCCCGACAACAGAAACACCTCTTTTAATCCAGAGGGTTGAAGCTGATTTTGATCTGGTTTTCATTTGTTTCCCCTTTCAGAGTTTATTCTGAAAATTCTGTTTATAATATTACTACACATGCCGTATACGGCAAATAGCTTTTGGCAGCACATTTCCGCCTTATCTATATATGTAATCGAATTTTGCTTAGTTAATTCATATTATATCACTAAATTTAGAAAGTTACAAGTGTTTAATGCAAATTTAATCTTGCAAAATCAAAAAAAAATGCTATAATAAGTTGTAGGGTTATTAAAAATCGACAAAAATGTAATGGGGATATTGTTATGAATGAAAAAAAGAAAAAAACAGACAGAAAAAAGGTATTTAAAATATCGTTTATAGTATTCATGATTCTGCTGTGTCTGGCACTGACAGTTTTTGTGCTTGTGCCGTTTATAATGCATCTTACAACTGATGAGGGGCGGGCATTTATCCAGCAAAAGGTTGAAAGCTTCGGTGTTTTTGCGCCGATTGGCTTTGTACTTGTTGAAATAACGCATATAGTTCTGGCATTTATCCCGGGCGGACCTGTTGAAATTATTGCGGGTGTTCTTTTCGGGCCGCTGTGGGGCGTGGTGCTTTGCGACATAGGAATTATCATTGCAACCTTTATAATATATAATATAGTACAGAAATTCGGAAAACCGCTTGTTGACACATTCGTATCAGAAGACAAATTCAAAAAGTTCAAGTTTCTGCACGACGAAAAAAAGCTTGAGCTTCTGATTTTCATATTGCTCATGGTTCCGGGAACACCGAAGGATGTTATCACTTACATGACAGCGCTTACTAAAATAAAGGTAACAAAATTCTGTGCTATTGCGGGAATAGCAAGAATACCTACAATCACATCATCGGCATTTATGGGGTCAAGTCTTGGCGAGGGAAGATATATGATTACTATTATTGTTTTCCTTGTGACTGCGGCTGTCGGAGTAGGCGGATTCTTTCTGAGCAATTATATTTCAAACAAAAAGACAAACAATGCAGACAGCAAAGGAGAAAAATAATGTCGGTATATCTTGTAGACTATGAAAATGTCAATGCTGACGGCTTCAGAGGCGTTGAGCGCCTTAATAAGGACGACAGCGTGTATGTGTTTTACACAACAAACGCTGAGAATCTTTCCTTTGAACTTCATAAAAAGCTTGTCGAGTCGGCGGCTGAGATAAAGTATTTTTCTGTTGCATCTGGCAAAAACGCCCTTGACTTCCAGCTTTCGATGTTTGCGGGTTATCTTGTCGGAAAAGGTACAACCCAGAATATCTATATTATCAGTAATGATAAGGGATTTGACGCAGATACGGCTTTTTACGACAGCTTTCTCATTTCTGAAAATGTTGACGTTGTAAGATGTACATCTATTGCGTCAACTCTTGTTTCAAAGGAGAAAAAGAGAAAAGTAAAGATTACAAAGTCAGACGGTGGTGTAAGGCAGGATACGCTTTACAGCGCTCTTTGTGCGTTGCTTCCGGATTATTCATCTTGTGATGTAATAAATATAAGTACAATTCTGATGAGCACAGCTGACAAGCGTGAGCTTCACACAGAGCTTGTCGCACGCTTCAGACAGCAGAAGGGTGAGGAGATTTATACGGCGCTGAAGGCGGATTTTGTAAAGCTCAGAGCGTATGACCCAGTGTGCGTAAAGGTGAGGGAGTTTCTTAAAAATTACAGCGAGGCTGATGCCGTAAGCATTACTTCTGTTATAAAGAAAACTGAGGACAAAAACAAATTCTACGTTGAACTTGTTGCGAAGTTCGGACAGAAAAAAGGTCTTGATGTTTACAACAGACTGAAAAAACATTTTCTTAATATAAAAAAGATTGCGTAAAGGAAAAAACATGGAAAAAATCAAAAGCTTTATATCTTCAAATGCAGTGCTTGTAATAGCGTTTACAGCGGCTGTAATTTCAATGTTCTTTATACCGCCCTCGGCGGCATATAAGGACTACATAGATTTTCACGTTCTCATAATGCTTTTCTGCCTTATGGGTGTTGTTGAAGCTTTTCGTGAAATCGGCGTTTTCAAGGCGGTTACAAGCTTTCTGCTGAATAAAACATCGTCATCAAGAATGATTGCGTTCATTATGATGAACCTTTGCTTTTTTACATCAATGCTTGTGACAAACGATGTTGCGCTTATAACATTTGTGCCGCTTTGTATCGGCATCGGCTCGTATACCCAGAACAAGCAGTTTGTTATCAGAACAATAGTTATAGAAACTGCGGCGGCAAATCTCGGTAGTATGATGACGCCGATTGGCAACCCTCACAATCTGTTTGTGTATTCATATTATAAAATTCCTGGAATTGAGTTTTTCACAACACTTCTGCCGGCAGGAATATTAAGCTATGCACTGCTTTGTTTTTCACTTCTTCTCATAAAAAAGGAGAAAATCAGCTATCACCATGAGGAAACAGGAAAAATATCCGTTCCGAAGATTCTTATTTATGCGGCAGTTTTTGTTGTATGTCTGCTTGCTGTTGCGGGAATCGTGAATGAGTATATATGCCTTGGCGTTACTGCGCTTATACTTCTTCTTACAGACAGACGTGTGTTCACGAAAATAGATTACTCACTTCTGGCAACATTTGTATGCTTTTTTGTTTTTGTGGGAAATCTTGGCGCCGCTGACGCTGTAAGAGAGTTTGTTTCAAAAATCATGGAAGGCAGGGAAATGGTCGTTTCCGCGCTTTTAAGTCAGGTTATAAGCAATGTTCCTGCTTCGATTATGCTGTCGGGCTTTACAGAAAATGCAAAGGCACTGCTTATCGGTGTAAACATCGGCGGTCTTGGAACGCCTGTTGCTTCGCTTGCAAGCCTTATTTCGTTCAGACTGTACAGTGCGGACAAGTCTTCAAAAAAAGGCAAATACATGGGCTTTTTCCTGATTTACAGCTTTATATTCTTTGCGGTATTAATGCTGTTTCAGTTATTTGTAATAGGAATATGATGAAATATGGAAACAATCAATAATAAAAAAGGGATAAATAAAAACCAGATAATCGCTGTGATACTCTGCAATCTGCTTATGGTCATACTTGGCATGAGCGATTCGCTCAGAGGCGTCTTTTCTCCGATTTTCAAGGAAACTTTTGATATTACAAATACCAGGGCATCACTTATAATTTCAATGAGCTATGCCGGAAATCTTGTATTTCTTTTTGTTGGCGGAAAGCTTCTTGACACATTCAGGAAAAAGTATGTCATGCTCGGAACGCTTTTTCTGTGGATGTCATCGCTTTTGCTTTACTACTTCACAAAAAGCTATGAGCTTCTGCTTCTGGGAATGTTCTTTTCACTCGGTGCATCAACATTGCTTTCGACAAGCATAAATCTTATAACGCCGATTCTTTTCCTCTCACCGGGGCTTATGATGAATATTTTCAATTTCTCACAGGGGCTTGGTATCTGCGGCGGACAGTTTGGTGCAGGGCGTTTTGCGACGGGATTCAGTTCATGGCAGACATTCAATATTATAATGTTTGCTGTCGGTATACTTGCGGCTGTGCTGATATGCATGGTGAAAATTCCTGATGTACATACTGACAAGGCATCAAAGCCCACAACATACATGAGTGTTGTGAAAAATCCAGCATTTATATGGCTGATATTCATGTGCGGTTTTTATTATATTGCCGAGCATGGTCTCCAGAACTGGCTTCCGACCTATGCTTCTGAACATCTTGGATATTCGCTTTCAGAATCATCCTTTTTCATAGGAATTTTCTATATGTTCACAACAGCGGGCAGAATAGTATTCGCTTTTCTTGTGAACAAGCTGGGTCCTAAAAAGAGCCTTTTCGGATTTGCGGTACTTTTTGCCGCACTCTATATAATCGGGTTCGGACTTGGCAAGGACGGCATTTACATTGTCTGTGCTGCGGGACTTGGAAACTCAATCCTGTGGCCGACATTTGTTTACCTCATTCAGCTTTACTATCCGTCTGAATCAAGAGGCAAGGCTGTCGGGCTTATAACAGGACTTTCAACTGTTTTTGATATTGGTTTTAATGCAGCTTTCGGAGTGCTTTCCGAATCAATCGGCTACTCTTTGAGCATATGGATAATACCTGCGGCGGCGGTGCTTTATCTTGTACCATTCGGTGTGCTGTCGTTTCCGCTTAAAAGGAAATGCAAGATGTATGAGACTTGATATATACAAAAAAGGGAGACCACATGGTCTCCCTTAAATTTTTATCTTATCTTTGTGCCAGGTGCAACGTCGTCATCAAGGAATACAACCTTAGCGCCACCGTCAGGCATATCAGCCGCACAAATCATGCCGAAGCTTTCTTCGCCGCAAAGCTTTACAGGCTTTAAGTTTGCAACGACAATTACAGTCTTTCCGATAAGCTCTTCAGGCTTGTAGTATTCAGCAATACCCGAAACAACCTGTCTGCCGCCCATACCGTCGTCAAGCTGAAGCTTTAAAAGCTTCTTTGATTTCTTGACCTTTTCGCACTCCTTAACCTTAGCGGCTCTGAGTTCGGTCTTGAAGAATTCGTCAATTGTGATTTCCGGTGCAAGCTCAATCTTTTCCTGAGCCTTTTCAGCTTCAGCCATCTGAGCTTCAATAAGCTTGTTGAGCTCGTCGATTTCCTTTTCTGTGTCAATACGTGGGAAAAGAACTTCGCCCTTTGCAACAGTCATGTTTTCAGGCAGTACGCCGAACTTGTCTGCATTTTCGTATGAAACAGCACTTTCGTCTGCACCAATCTGTTCCCATACCTTTGGCATTGTTGTAGGCATGAACGGACAGAGAAGTGATGAAACAACTCTGATTGTATCAAGGAGATTGTAAAGTACTGCCGCAAGTCTTGGCTTGTTTGCTTCGTCCTTTGCGAGTACCCACGGAGCTGTCTCGTCGATGTACTTATTCGCTCTTGAAACAACCTTGAAGATTTCAGTAAGAGCATTCTGAAGCTGTGTGTTGTCGATACATTCGTCAACCTTGGCACGGAGCGCAGTTGCCTGAGCGATGAGGTCATCGTCAAATTCGCCTGCCTGCTTATCAGATGGGATTGTGCCGTCAAAATACTTTATAACCATTGCAACAGTTCTTGAAACAAGGTTTCCAAGACCGTTTGCGAGGTCTGAGTTAATGCGGTTAATCATGATTTCGTTAGAGAATGAGCTGTCCGCACCGAGAGCCATTTCACGCATGATGTGGTAACGGATAGCGTCAGCGCCGTAACGTTCACCGAGTACAAACGGGTCAACAACGTTTCCGAGAGATTTACTCATCTTCTGACCGTTGAATGTAATCCAGCCGTGTACAGCAAGGTGCTTCGGAAGCGGAAGGTCAAGTGCCATAAGCATTGCAGGCCAGATGATAGCGTGGAAACGCATGATATCCTTTGCAACCATGTGAACATCAGCAGGCCAGAGCTTATCAAAATCGTTGTAAGTATCGTTCTGATAGCCGAGCGCTGAAATATAGTTTGAAAGAGCGTCAATCCATACATAGACAACGTGGTCTGTATCGAATGTTACAGGAATACCCCACTTGAAGCTTGTTCTTGAAACGCAGAGGTCCTCAAGACCGGGCTTTATGAAGTTGTTTACAAGCTCAACCGCTCTTGTCTTTGGCTGGAGATAGTCTGTTTCTGTAAGGAGCTTTTCGATTCTTTCAGCAAATGGCGACATCTTGAAGAAGTATGCTTCTTCCTTGGCTTCGATAACTTCTCTGCCACAGTCAGGGCACTTGCCGTCAACAAGCTGAGAGTCTGTCCAGAAGCTTTCGCAAGGTGTGCAGTATTTGCCTGAGTATTCACCTTTGTAGATATAGCCCTTGTCATATAAATCCTTGAAGATTTTCTGAACTGTTTCGATATGGTAATCGTCAGTTGTACGGATATATCTGTCATAACTGATATTCATGTAGCTCCAGAGCTTTTTGAATATTTCTACGATATTATCAACGTATTCCTTTGGTGTAATACCTGCTTCAGCGGCTTTCTGTTCTATTTTAAGACCGTGTTCATCTGTTCCCGTAAGAAACATTACGTCGTATCCCTGCATTCGTCTGTAACGTGCAATTGAGTCGCAGGCTACTGTTGTGTAGCAGTGACCGATATGCGGATTTCCCGAAGGGTAGTAAATCGGGGTTGTGATGTAAAATGGTTTCTTTGACATAACTGTTCCTCCTGTTTATCATATACATTTTATTATACCGCAAATTCTGGAATTTGTCCAGTAGTAAAAAAAGAAAAGGCGTTAAAAAACGCCTTTAAAATTTCTTTTTATATAAGATTACATTCCCATAATCTTCTTTGCAAGCTCAACAGCATCGTAAAGATTTGTGATGCCGTCTAAGTTGTAGTCAGCCGCTGTAATCTGTGCTTCGTTGAGTGAAGCAGGGTCAGCAATATATCTTGCGATTGCGATTACATCGTAAAGGTCGATTACTTCGTTGAAGTCAACGTCGCCCGGAGTGATATCGGAAGCAGGATATGTAAATGTAACAGTGTTGCAGATATTGGCATTTTCATCTGCGATGCTTTCTGATTCAGATGTAAGCTCAGGTGCGTCAAGCTCATCGTTTCTTTCAAGCACGAAAGTTGTAACATAACCGTTTACAGAACCGTCAACAATTTCATCTGTATCGGCGATTGTAAAGTCATATTCCATAACCTGATAATCTGTTGAACCCATATATTTCGGAACACCGAGTGAAATTCTGTAAGACACATCGTTCTTGCCCTCAAGTGTGAAATAGTAATCGTCAAGGCCTGTGTTCTCGCCGCCTGCAGGAATTACTGTATCATAGTAAACATAGTCGCCGTCCTGTGTAATCTGTGTAATAGTAACAGCAACATCTCTGTCGAGACATGGTCTTACAATGGCAGTACCGCACTTGTTTCCGTGGATTGGATACTGTGGGTCAACTGTGTAAGCTTCAGCCGCTGCACTCATTGCTGTGCTGAGCATAACGCCTGCACACATAACTGTCGCAAAAATTCTTGTTAAAAACTTCTTCATAATCTTTCTTCTCCATTTCTGATTAATAATACTTCGGGTATATATAGCCTATATATATATATCCGCAGGATTCCATATATACATCAGTGGAATCGGCTATGCCCTTGCATGCGTCATAATTCTTCCAGACACCGTCAATGCAAATCTGATTCCAGTAATGACTCTTTTCATTAAGCGTACCGCAAACAATTCTCGTTTCAAATTCCGACTGGTGAAGGAGAATATCTGTCAGCGCCGCAAAATATACACTTGTAAGATGCGTGTTTTTCATCGAATAGCTTGCAAAGCTTCCCCAGTCCGAGGACTCTGCTTCTTCAAAGGTCGGAACTGAACCAACATTATATTTTTTGTTGTTCTTTACATAATTGTAAATCGCTGTTGCATTTCTTCTGATTGAATTTAAAATGCTTTCAGCGCCTTTCTGTACTTCGGAAAACTCAACTGCTATACCTTCTTCATTTATGTTGTATCCGCCATAGAGAGTGTCTGTAAGGGCAGCGCCGTTTTCATCAAAGTAATACATGTTTCCGTCAATAGTTTGCCAGCCGTTTGCAGGACTTCCGTTTTCATTGAAGTAGTGCTTTCTGTCACCGATTATTTCAAAGCCGACTGCCATTGAACCGTCCTGTCTGAAATAATATCTGTTGAAATCAAGAGTCTGCCAGCCTTTAAGTGCTGCGCCTGTTTCTTTAAGGTAATAGGTCTTTCCGTCAACAGTCTGCCAGCCGTAAAGCATAATTCCTTCTTCGTTGAGAACATAAGTGTGCCCGTTATGCTGGACGGCACCAATACACATTTTTCCTTCTTCGTCAAAACAGTACCTGTTTTCATCAATTGTTTTTATGCCGCGTACCATTTTACCTGTAATTTCAAAATAGTATCTGTTTTCGTCAATAGTCTGCCAGCCGTAGAGCATTACGCCTTTTTCATTGAAATAATAGGTTTCGCCGTCTACATCAAAAAAGCCTGTCACCATAACACCGTTTTCGTCAAAGCAATATTTGTTGCCGCTTATTCTGAGAATTCCGACTGTCATTTTTCCGTCTTTTCCGAAGTAATATTTTTTCTCGTCGATTGTCTGCCAGCCATAAACCATCTTGCCGTTTTCGCCGAAATAGTATGTAAAATCATTAATTGTGACAAAGCCTGTTTTCATGAGATAGTCTTCTCCGAACCAGTATTTGTCCTTGCCCTCGGTTACAAGGCCTGTTGCGATTGTGCCGTCCTTATGATAGTATCTTACACCATCTTCAAACTCCTGAAAGCCTGTTGCCATAGGACCGCTTTCAGTAAAACGATATATGATATCATCAATAACGTGTTCTCCTGTATACTTGCCCGTTTCCTCGTCGGCGTAGTAGACATTGCCGTTATAGTTTATCCAGCCGTAAAGCGGCTTTGCTGTATCATAATCATAGAAGATTCTGAGATTGTTTACAGTCTGCCAGCCTGTCTGGAGTCTGCCCTTTGGTGAGAAAAAACAGGTTACACCATCAATTTCACATTCGCCTGTATAAAGCACGCCGTTCTCATCGCTGTAAAACTTACTGCCATCGTATTCAACCCAGCCGTTTGTGCGGTATATACCAAAATCATCAAAGATTCTTAAAGCGCCGTCAACCTCGCATGGCCCTGAAAGCTTACCTTTTTCGGGGTCGCAGTAAAATCTGTTGTCCATGTAATGAATCCAGCCTGTTTTCAAGGCTCCTGTTTCAAGGTCGAAAAACAGTCTTTTACCATCAACATCAAACCAGCCGTATCTGAGAGCACCGTTCGGTGCAAAATAATAGGTTTCTCCTTCAATTTCGCAAAGACCTGTATACTTTTCTCCGTCCTCGCCTATATAGAAAACCTTGTCGCTTTGGTTTACAACCCAGCCTGCTGTTGTCTCCTCCGCTGATATGCATGGTGCCGCTGCACATAACGCAATCAGTGCCGCTGAACACGCTGCAAGCCTCAGCCTGTTTTTGTTCATCTGTCTGCCTCCTTTTTGTTATGGCTGATATGAAGGTCTTGCGTAGCCATAAATACTTGCACTTGTTGTTTTATATTTTCTTCTCTTACACTGATTACTTGTGTTTCCTTCAACTGTATAAACTATTCCGTCCTCGCAGTAATCCACAAAGCCTACATGGTCAATCCAGCCGTCATAATCCCAGTCAAAGAATATATAGTCACCCGAAATCGGAGTGTAGCTGCCTCTGTAATAGAACTGATTGTGTGACTTGAACCAGTTTGCACCGTCCATGCAAAGAATGAATTTCGGAACGGTTCCGTCCTGAGTGAAGCCGCACTGGTCAGCGCACCATGATACAAAGCATGCACACCATGCAATACGGTAATTGAAGCCCCACCAGCGCCAGTATGGTTCGCCGTTTACATTGCCAAGCTGACTGAGTGCCTTTTCGACAATGTCCTGATTTCCCGGAACCATTGAGCCGTCGGAATAGAAGCAATAGTTTTTACCGTCAATTCTGTAACGATATGTAAGCGCTACGCCGTTTGAATCGAAATAATAGGTTTTGCCGCCTATTGTCTGCCAGCCGGTTCGCATAATGCCGTCCAGTCCGAAATAGTATCTTCCGTTGTTGAAAAATCTGAACTCAGTTGCCATAACGCCTTTTTCGCTGAAATAGTATCTGTTGCCGTCAATATCCTGCCAGCCATATCTCATAACGCCGTTATCGCCGAAATAATATGTTTTCTTTTCAACAGTCTTCCAGCCGGTTGACATTACTCCGCCGTCGTCGAAATAATACATCTTTCCGCTGATTGTAACAAAGCCTGTGCTCATCTTTCCGTCAGTGCCGAAGTAATATTTTTCGCCGCCGATTTCCTGCCACTTGTAAAGCATTTTTCCGCTTGTCGGGTCAAAGTAATAAACAACAGCATTCACAGCCCTGAAGCCTGTCTGCATTTTGCCCTCATCGTCAAAATAATAGTTGGCGTTACTGAAGCTTGCAATACCTTTCTGCATCACTCCGTTTTCATCAAAGCCATACTTTGCACCGTCAATTTCATGTATGCCGATAAGCATTTTTCCGTCTTCGGCAAAATAGTATCTGTTCCCGTCAATATCCTGCCAGCCTGTCTGCATAAGATAATTTTCATCAAAATAATATGTACCGCTTTCGTCATAAACAAACCCGATACCCGCAGTACCATCATTGTAATAGTATCTCACGCCATCGTCAAACTGCTGAAGTCCTGTTGCAAGATAACCTCTTTCTGTAAAGCGGTATAAAAGACCGTCAATTGTATATTCACCTGTGTACTTACCTGTTTCCTCATCGGAATAGTAAACAAGTCCGTTGTGATGAATCCAGCCATAAAGCGGCTGTGATGTATCATAGTCGTAATACACTCTTTTGCCGTTTAAGTCCTGCCAGCCGCATTTATATATTCCGCTTTTTGTGAAGAAATATGTGGTATCATCAATCACACATTCACCGGTTCTGATTCCGCCTTCAATATCGCTGTAATACTTGTTGCCGTCAAGTTCAAACCAGCCGTTGAAGAGTACGCCCTTTTCTGTAAAGCGATATGTATAGCCGTTTATTTCACATAAACCGCAAAGCTTTCCGTAAACGGGGTCATCATAATAGGTTTCGCCCATATAATAAACCCAGCCGGTATTTCTTATACCTGTTTCAAGGTCAAAGAACATTCTCACTCCGTCAACAGTATGCCAGCCTGTTCTCATTGCACCGTTCGGAGCAAAATAATAGGTGTATCCGTCAACTTCGCAAAGGCCCGTTAAAGCCACGCCGTTTTCATCAATAAAAAAGCGTTTGCCGTTTTCGTTTTCAACCCAGCCTGTCACGGCTTCTTCGGTGCTGTCCTGCACCTGTTCTTCCGCTATTCCTGTTTCCGCTTCTGACGGAAGATTTTCTTCCTCGGCTGATACGCCTGAAGGCAATGCACACATAAGCAGTATTGCCGCAAAAGCAGTCGGAAGATACTTCAAAATCTTCATTTAATTCTCTTCTTTCCAAAAATAATACATTTAATTGTACCATATTTTCTGACAAAAAACAAGTATTTACAGCGTTTGCGGAAATGTATTATATGGAAGTGACAAAATTGACATTATATAACAGCTGTGATATAATCAATTTGCGAAATAATTTTGACAGGAGAAGTGTCATAATGAGTAAATTTACAGATTATATAGGTTCTCAGTTCGGAAATCCAAGGGGAATCATAGGAAAAATATGTTGCATAATTATGAATGTGATAAATAAGAAAATGTATACAAAAACAGTATCGCTGATAAAGCTTCCTCAAAGCAGTAAAATTCTCGATATAGGCTATGGAAACGGATATCTGCTGAAGCTTCTTGATAAGTGCAGGAAAAATTATGATTTATACGGCATTGATATTTCAGAGGATATGAAGAATCAGGCAATAAAGAAAAACAAAAAATCCATGAAGGAAGGCAGACTTCATTTAGAAATCGGGGATTGCTGTGATTTGCCCTATACAGATGAAATGTTTAATGCTGTTACATCGATTAATACAGTCTATTTCTGGAATGATACGCTCAAAGGACTTGAAGAGATAAATCGTTGTCTGACAGCTGACGGCGCTTTTTATAATGTGGTATACACAAAAAAGTGGCTTGATAAGCTTTCCTACACTAAAAAGGGCTTCAAAAAATTTGAACCACAGGCGTTGATTGATATTGGATATAAGGCAGGCTTTAAGGATGTAGCTGTACAGGATATCGTAAAAGGAAAAAGCTTTGTGGTTATATATAAAAAGAACTGAGTGATAACATGAAAAACATCCCGCTTGATTTCAGCGGGATGTTTTGTCTGCAACAGCATTTTTGTATGAAATTAAAATATGTATCGGTGCAAAAATTATAGCTGAAATTACAAGCAGTAATGACCTGCTCATAATACCGCTGAAAAGAAAAATCAGAGAGGGGATTACAGATAGCGCAACTGCCCTGAACATGCTGTTTCTTTTGAAGCAAATCCATATTATACAGTAGGTCAGCGTAAGAGCGGAGTTTATTATCAGATATACCGCAAAAGCTTCGTCTGACCACCACCCAAGCCATGTCCCAGGGATATTGATTATCATAAATGCAAAGCAACCTGCTCTGCCGATGTTTTCGGGTATTTCAAGCGGTTTGCTTTTAAAGCTGTTTTCAAAGCCCTGTTTATTCTTTATTGCAAAAATAACATTCGGAATTATTATCAGAGTCACGAAAATCAATCCGAACACATTAAGCCATTCCATAAAATCCTCCTTTTTACTGCACAACTCCCACTGTTTTTTTCAGTGGGAGTTTATGTTTATGAATATTTATCAGTCGCCGAAAGAAACTCCTAAGTTTCTTGCAGTTGTAACGAGCTGGTCATCAGGTGATACAAACTTTGTCTTACCTGCAATATCTTCAAGCTTGTTTGAAGTAATCTTTCCGCCGATTTTTGCAACACTTCTGCCATACTTGCCCTGTGAAATGAGCTTGGCTGCGTGTACGCCGAACTGTGTCGCTAAAATTCTGTCATAAGCGCTCGGGCTTCCGCCTCTGAGCATATGTCCAGGAACGCATACTCTTGCTTCAAGACCTGTCATGTTCTGAATCTGTGCAGCAATTCTGTTTGTAGCAGTTGTCATGCCTGCCTCAGCTCTGAGTCTTGCACGTTCCTTCTTCTTCATCTTGGCTTCGTCCTGATCGAATGCACCCTCAGCAACAGCCACGATTGAGAAGTTCTTTCCGCTTTCATTTCTCTTTACAACTGACTGGCATACCTTTTCGATATCATAAGGGATTTCAGGAATCAGGATAATGTCCGCACCGCCTGCAATACCTGCGTTGAGAGTCAGCCAGCCTGCCTTGTTGCCCATGATTTCGCAAAGGAGAATACGTGAATGGCTGTTTGCAGTTGTGTGAAGTCTGTCGATTGCGTCAGTTGCAATATCAACGGCTGAATGGAAACCAAAGGTTACATCTGTGCCGAAAATATCATTGTCAATAGTCTTTGGCAGACCGATTACATTAAGTCCCTCACTTGCAAGAAGATAGCTTGTCTTGTGAGTGCCGTTTCCGCCGAGTGTCAGAAGACAGTCAAGCTTCTGCTTTTTATAGGTTTCCTTCATGTTTTTTACTTTGTCTATCTTATCATCGCCGATAACCTGCATCATCTTGAACGGCTGACGCTTTGTACCTAAAATTGTGCCGCCTCTTGTGAGGATTCCTGAAAATTCTTCAGGCTTCATATCACGGCAGAGATTATGGATAAGACCGTAATATCCGTTTGAAATACCAACGATTTCAACGTTGTCTGTGCCCATCTTTTCGTAGCACGCTTTAGCAACGCCTCTGATTGTTGCGTTAAGACCCGGGCAGTCGCCACCGCTTGTGAGGATTCCTATTCTTTTTTTCATATCGCTTTGACCATCCTTTCGTTTCATGGTATAATAGTATAAAATAGTGTTGTTTGGGATTTTCTGATATTCGTTTGTCAGAAATTTATAAGTCATTAAATATATTAT
>CAZULQ010000043.1:0-15641 GCA_964621265.1 uncultured Clostridium sp.
ATATATTATATATAGTATATTCTTAATTAGTCGAGCTTTACAATCCAGCCGTATTCGTCTTCAATCTTGCCCCACTGAATGCCTGTCATTGTGTCATAAAGCATCTGTGAAACAGTACCGATTTTGTTATCGTTAATCTCCATAATCTTGTCATTCCACTTAAGGTGACCAACAGGAGAAATAACAGCGGCTGTACCTGTTCCGAATACTTCATCAAGCTTGCCTGCATCGTATGCATCAGCAATTTCCTGAATAGCAACTCTTCTTTCAGTTACCTTATAGCCCTTGTTTCGGCAGATTTCAATAGCTGACTTTCTTGTAATACCGGGAAGAACAGAACCTGTAAGCTCAGGTGTTACAACTTCGCCGTCAATTACAAAGAAAATGTTCATAGAACCAACTTCTTCAACATATTTCTGTTCAACGCCGTCAAGCCAGAGAACCTGTTCATAATCCTGCTTGTGAGCTTCATTCTGACCTGCAAGTGAAATAGCGTAGTTAGCAGCTGTCTTGACAAAGCCTGTACCGCCTCTTACGGCTCTTACATAATTATTTTCAACATAAATCTTAACAGGGTTAAGACCTGTTGAATAATAAGCACCTGATGGTGAAAGAATAATCATAAAGAGATAGTGGTCAGCAGGACGAACGCCAACATATGGGTCAGTTGCGATAATAAAAGGTCTGATGTAAAGTGACGCACCCTCTGTATGAGGAACCCAGTCCTTTTCAACATTTAAAAGTGTTGTGAGCGCTTCCATAGCCATATCAACCGGAAGCTCAGGAATTACCATTCTCTCATTTGATGAGTTAAGACGCTTGAAGTTTTCTTCCGGACGGAAAAGCTGGATATTGCCTTCGGCAGTACGATACGCCTTAAGTCCTTCAAAAACTTCCTGTCCGTAGTGCAGACACATTGAAGCAGGTGATAAAGAAAGGTTCTGATATGGAACAATTCTTGCATCGTGCCATCCCTCGCCTGTATCATAGTTCATGATGAACATATGGTCAGTAAAAATGTGACCGAAACCAAGCTTTGTTTCGTCAGCAGGTTTTTCCTTTGGTGAATTAGTAAGTTCCATTCTGATATTCATTTTAACAAGACTCCCTTTTTTGTCTGTGTTTATTCGCAGACAGTAATATATTTTTTATTAAATTTTGTTTTATAGATGGCCACTGCCGAAGCAAATCCGACAACAGCTGTACATACCACCAAGACTGCCAGTATGATTTTAGCGAAATTTTTCATCTGAACATCTCCTTTGATTACATAGTACAGTTTTTGCTGCATCATTAAAAATTCTTTACTATATCCCAAAATCAAGGACTTCTGAGATATTTGCTTGATATGTAAGTGCGTTAAGATAAATTTATAATAAGCACTTGTATTTATTATATCACATTTCTTTTCATTTGGCTATATATTTTTTTGAATTCAGTTCAATTTTATTTATTTCGCTGTAAAACAACGGTTGATTTTTGGCGGTAAATTATTAACCGCCATGCTGAGCATGGCGGTTTTGTGCAGTATATACAATCATAAAGGAATTCTATTCCTGATTAATTACTTCTGTTTCTATGCCAAAGCTTTTCTGGAAATCATCATTTTCCAGAAACTTATAATCCGGAGTATGAACCTCACTGATACCAAAGATTTCAACCTGAATATACTTATCAGCTCCGATTTCAATATATCCGCGGAACAAATCCTGATTCCTTTCGGGTTTTCTGCAATTCGGAACTTCATATATATCATATACTATATCATTATCCCACAGAACTGCCTCACTGCGCACGATATTTTCTTCCTTTTCGGGAACCTCGTCCACAAAAGCAAAGTAAACCTCAAGGTCAAGTTCCTCTGACGGGTCTTCATACCATGTATATAAATCAAATTTACCGTTAGGGTAGCACTTTTCGGGAGTACGGATAGTTACAGAATAATTTTCATCTGTGATAGTACTTGTTTCCCACTCACCTGTTTCCAGCACAAGCGCCGAACCCTTATCATTATTCATTGTAAACGATGGTATATCAAGCGCAATCCCCGTAAGCGCCGCAACAATGAATGGCAGAAAAATCAAGGCAAGAAACAAAATCCCCTTTGGCGCACCCCAGTAATATTCCTCAACGGAAAAAAGCTTTTTGGGGGAATTCTTATAGTATAAATCAATCTGCTTCGGTGGATAATTATTTCCGAAATAGGCACGATATTCCTTTTCTTCTCCGTTGAGCGTGTACACATAGGTACCGCTGTATGTCGTTTTATTTGATTCCTTTCTTTCCTGATATGTACCCTTTTTGCGTGCTTTTTTAAGTCTTGCACCCTCAATCACATGTCCCTTTGAACGGGCAATGTCCGCTTTTCTCTGCACCGACAGCCTGTATTCAATCTTTTTTGTGATTTTATAGGATATGATGAAAACAACAATCAGTACTGCAAACACAATGCCCCACTTAATCCAGTTGACAGGGTCATCGGTAAACATTCTCAGCAAGCCGCTTTTCAGATTACTCATTGTGTTTCTCCTTATTTATGCTTCAGTCGAAATCTCAAGCTTCACTTTCATAATTCTGTTGTCATCAATTTCCAGAACAGTCAGTCTGAAAGCACCGCTCTCGGCAGTTTCGCCATTTTCAGCAACGTGTCCCAGAAGCTCCATAACCCATCCCCCGACTGTATTTGCCGAAGTCTCGATTTCGCTTTCAGGAAGCTCAAGCTCATCGAGCATGTCCCCGATACTCAGGTCGCCCGAAACCTCAAACTCATTATCGCCTGTTCTGACAAAGTTATGTACAACCTCATCGTTTTCGTCGTAAATCTCGCCGACAAGCTCTTCAATAATGTCTTCAAGAGTAATAATACCCTTTGTTCCGCCATACTGGTCGAGTATGACAGCCATATGCATTTTATTCTTCTGCATTTCCTTAAGAGCTTCACTTATAAGCTTTAACTCTGATATTCTTATTACATCCTGTATGATTTCCGAAATATCTGTTTTTCCTTCTGTTACAAGACGGAAGAAATTCTTGTTTGTTATAATACCTATTATATTATCAACGCTTTTGTCGTAAACAGGCAGTCTTGAATACATTTCAGACAGAAAGATTTCCTGAATTTTTTCAAATTCCTCATTCTTTTCAACCGCTACGACATTTACTCTCGGAATAAGAATTTCATCAACTGTGATTTCATCAAATTCAAGCGCCGATTTTACAAGGTCGCTTTCCTGTTCTTCCAGAACACCCTGTTCCTCGATTTCCTCAATCATGTACTTAAGTTCATCTTCTGTAACTGTCGGCTGTTCTGTTTTAGGCTTCATTGCATTCTGAAGTATCTTGAAAAGGAATACAATCGGTGTCATAAGCTTTATAAGAATCCAGAGCGGATTCGCCATCATAAGAGCTATACTTTCCGCATGACTCTTAGCGTATGACTTAGGTGTGATTTCACCGAAAATAAGTACTACAACAGTCATAACTGCCGTTGCAACACCTACACCGCCTTCGCCGAGCAGTTCAGTGAAAAGAACAGTACTTATAGATGTTGAGAGAATATTTACGATGTTGTTACCTATTAATATAGTAGTAAGTGCATCATCAAAGGAATTAGCAATTTTAAGTGCCTTTTCTGCACGCTTGTTTCCCTGTGCAGCATAGTTTTTAAGTCTTATCTTACTTACACTTGAAAACGCCATCTCACTTCCTGAAAAAATCGCAGACAACGTAACAAGTACGATAATTAAAATTATATTAGCCATATAGCCTCCTGTTTTCTGTATTAACTTATATCATATCACATTGCCGTGAAATATTCAAGTATATTCTTGTTTTTATTTTTAATATCCTAGCGTATTATACAAACGGAAAATGCAATTTTATATACTTTACGCAAAGATATATCCAAAGTTAATATTTTTTTGTGCATTTGATTGACAACGATTGTTTTGTATGATAAAATATTAAAAGTAAAAACGGGCGGAAATATAAACGTTTTCGCTTCAAGGGGAAATTAATTTTTACTGACAAAGGAGGAATTTTCATCATGAAAATCAAAAGAGCCCTGGCTGCTGCACTCAGCACAGTAATGCTTGGAAGTGTAATTCCTGCAACAGCATTTACTGCGTCAGCAGAGCCAACAACAACAGTGCTTTATTCAACAAGCTTTGAAAACGGCGAATGCGACTTCACAGCCAGAGACGGTGCTTCAACTGTTGCATCAGTAACAACAGACGCCGCAACAGGTTCAAGCTGTCTTGAATCATCAGGAAGAACAAGCGGCTGGCATGGTCCGCAGTTCCTGCTTGACAGCTACATTGAACAGGGTACTGAATACATGGTAAGCGCAAAAGTTAAAACACCATGGTACGGCACAATCATGCTCAGTACAGACTACACTGACGAATCAGGTGAAAGACACTACGGCAACCTTAAAACTGTTGTTTCAGAAGGCGGATGGGTTGATGTCACAGACGTTAAGTTCTCATTCCCTGAGGGTGCTACAAAGATGTATGTATATTTTGAATGCTCAGACGCAAATGTTAACATTTATGTAGACGATTTTGTTCTTGAAACAACTCCTGTTTACGATATTCAGCAGGATATCGCATCACTCAAGGATGTTTATTCACCATATTTCAAATTCGGTACAGCTGTAACAGCTTCAGAACTTGCACCTGTTTCAGCACAGAATCTTATCAAAAAGCATTTCAACAGCTTAACACCGGGTAACGAACTCAAGCCTGAGTCAATTCTTGACAAGAATGCTTGTTTTGAAATGGCAGCTGCAGGTGATGATACAAATCCACAGGTAAATATTGCATCTGCAAGAAGTATTCTCAACTTCTGCCGTGATAACAATATCTCTGTAAGAGGACACGTTTTAGTATGGCACAGCCAGACTCCTGACTGGTTCTTCAAGGAAAACTATGATGAATCTGCTGACTGGGTTTCTAAGGAAGAAATGCTCGTGAGAATGGAAAACTACATCAAAAACGTTTTTGCGGCTCTTGAAAAAGAATATCCGACAGTTGATTTCTATGCATGGGACGTTGTAAACGAATGCTTCCTTGACAACGGTTCAGCAAGAACAGGCGGTACACAGGCTGAAAATGCAAATTATTCAGGCTGGGTTAAGGTATTCGGTGACAACTCATTCATCAAGCCTGCATTTGAATACGCAAGAAAGTATGCACCTGAAGGCTGTAAGCTTTATTACAACGACTTCAACGAATACATGCCGGGCAAGACAAGTACAATCGTTGCAATGGCAAACGAACTCAAGGCTGAAAACCTTATCGACGGTATTGGTATGCAGTCACACTTAGACGTTGGCTTCCCAACAGCTTCTGCATACAAGAAGGCTCTTGCCGCTTTTGCGGAAACAGGCCTTGACGTTCAGGTAACTGAGCTTGATATCACAACTTCTGATACATCAGAAGCAGGCTTTGAAACACAAGCTAAGCTTTACAGCGAAATCATGGACGCATGCGTTGAATACGCTGACAGCATTTCATCAGTAGTAGTATGGGGTACAACAGACGACAAGAGCTGGAGAGCTTCAAGATGTCCGCTTCTCTTTAACGAGGACTTCACAGCCAAGCCTGCTTACTACTCAATCGTAGACGGTCTTGAAGTACCGGACCCGACAGACCCACCTGAAACTGAACCAACTGAACCATCAACAGAGCCTGTAATCGACTTTACTCCTGGTGACGTAAATTATGATGGTGCTATCAACAGCATGGACTCAGTAACATTAAGACGTCAAATTTTAAACAGAAAAGATTTAAGCTATAGCGAAGCGTTGTTACCTGTTATCAGTCCTTCGGATACAGATGGTAATGGATATATTGAAGTTGCTGACCTCGTTCTCTTAAACCAGTTCCTCGTTGGCGAAGACGTTGAATTCAAGGTTTATACTGGAAAATAAATAAAACTTAACGGACGTGCATGGCACGTCCGTTTTTATCGCTTGACATATTATCAGAAAAGCTGTATAATATAGAAAAAGGGACATACCGATAGACGGTCGCTCCCGTAAATGGTTAACTAAAAAATAGTCGCCCTACGTGGAACTGGGGCGGCTATTTCCTTTTGTTATGAAAAAATGCTAAAATGAATGATGTATATGTAATGAGGAAAATTCCGCATTGTATTAAATCGCTCCATGTAACATAACTCATAATACTCACTCCCTTCCGGGAGCAGGATCTGACCGCCTACCGTTTAAGGTATGCCCATAATTTCATTATACATTGGTTTGCAACAGTTGTCAATATTTATCATATTCTTATAAGGACGTGTTTTCAGCACGTCCGTCTTTGCATCTCTTGTTTGTGCAAAAGCCACAAAACAAAACCTGTACATTGATAAAATGTGTAGAATATTCTTTAGATGGTTGAAAATATAAATAAAAAGTTGTATAATAGTAAACAGGTTATTGTATATTTTTATATAAAGGAGTATAATCAAAATGAAACAAATAAAAAACATAGCACTTGCAGGACACAATGGCTCAGGTAAAACTTCTCTTGCGGACGCTCTTCTCTTTAAGGCAGGCGCCGCTGACAGAGTAGGAAAAACAGCAGACGGAACTACTATCTGCGACTTTGACGCTGAGGAAATCAAGAGAAAGATTTCGATTAACACAGCTCTTGCACAGTTTGAATACGAGGACACAAAAATCAATCTTATAGACACTCCTGGACTTTTCGACTTTGCCGGTGAAATGACAGAGGGTATCAAGGCGGCTGACACAGTTTTAATTACAGTTTCAGCGAAGTCAGGCGTTAAGGTTGGCGCTAAGAAGGCTTATGCCGCTGCTGAAAAAATGGGCAAGTCAAAGATGTTTGCAGTTACAAAAATTGATGACGAAAACGCAAACTTCTACAATGTTTTAACAGAACTCAAGACAGTTTTCGGTCCGACAGTCTGCCCTGTTGTGGTACCTGTTATCGAAAACGAAAAAATCGTATCATACGTAAATCTCATTGAGATGAAGGCTTATAAATACGAAAACGGCAAGGCAGTTGAAATGGACCTTCCTTCAGCTGAGGCTATCGAAAAGATGACATACCGTATTGACGGTCTTGTTGAGGCTGTAAGTGAAGCCGTTGCAGAAACTGATGAGGCACTCATGGATAAGTTCTTCGAGGGCGAGCCTTTCACACAGAAGGAACTGACAGACGGTATTCACGCAGGTATGAACAAGGGTATTATCACTCCTGTTGTATGCGTTTCAGCAACTGATTTATCAGGCGTTGATATGCTCCTGAAGGAAATCACACTCCTTCTCCCTTCACCTGATGAAGTCCCTGCACCTGTTGCAGCGGCAGACGGCGATATGGTTGAGGTTGCATGTGATGAATCAGCACCGCTTTCAGCATTTGTTTTCAAAACAGTTACTGACCCGTTTGTAGGTAAGATGTCATACATAAGAGTTATGTCGGGTGTACTCAAGGCTGACTCACAGGTTGTTAATTCAGCAACAGGCGAAACTGAAAAAATCGGCAAGCTTTATTCAATGAAGGGTAAACAGCAGACTGAAATTTCAGAAGCCAAAGCCGGTGATATTGCGGCGGCTGTAAAGATTTCAGCTTCCACATCAGATACACTCTGCTCAGCTGACAGAAAGCTTGCATTTGAACCAATCGACTTCCCTGCTCCATGCTACTCAATGACTGTAAAGGCTAAGGCACAGGGCGATGAGAGCAAGATTTCAGCAGGTATGCAGAGAATCCTTGACGAAGATAAGACTTTAACATACGTTCTCGACACTCTCACAAACGAACAGGTACTCAGCGGTCTTGGTGAACAGCATCTTGAAATTGCGGCTGCAAAACTCAAGAACAAGTTCAGCGTTGATATTGAACTCACAGTGCCTAAGATTGCGTACAGAGAAACAATCCGCAAAAAGGTTAAGGCGGAAGGTAAATACAAGAAGCAGACAGGTGGTCACGGACAGTATGGTCACGTTTGGATTGAATTTGAACCATGCGTAAGCGACGAGCTTGTATTTGAAGAAAAGGTATTCGGTGGTGCAGTTCCTAAGAACTACTTCCCTGCAGTTGAAAAGGGACTTCAGGAATGCGTTAAGAAGGGCGTGCTCGCAGGCTGTCCTGTTGTAGGCGTTAAGGCAATTCTCCTTGACGGTTCCTACCACGCTGTTGACTCATCAGAAATGGCGTTCAAGACAGCGGCTTCACTTGCTTACAAGGAAGGCTTAAAGAATGCTGACCCTGTAATGCTCGAGCCTATCGGCATACTCGAAGTTATGGTTCCTAATGATAACACAGGCGACGTTATGGGTGAACTCAACAAGCGTCGTGGCAGAGTTACAGGGATG
This sequence comes from uncultured Clostridium sp., assembly GCA_964621265.1. Lineage (GTDB taxonomy): Bacteria > Bacillota > Clostridia > Oscillospirales > Ruminococcaceae > Porcipelethomonas. The sequence goes on from CAZULQ010000043.1 coordinate 8,348, forward strand.
GAACCTGCATCTGATGAACCTGATATGACGTGTATCATTGCAGAAGTTCCTATGAGAGAAATGCATGACTTCACAATGTACTTACGTCAGACAACAAGAGGTATGGGAATATTCAAGTTCGAATTTGTAAGATACGAACAGCTTCCTTCAAACCTCCTCGCAGACGTTATTGCGGCTGCGGCTGATAACTGATAAAAATTATCCCTGTATGAAAATACAGGGATTTTTTTGTAACGTTCACTAAACTCTGATAGTCTTATATAGTGAAAGGCGGTGAAAAGCTTGGATTTCGATAAGCTGTACAGCGAATATTTTCAGGACGTTTATAAATTTATACTCAGACTTAGTTCTGACCCCGAACTTTCTGAGGATATAACACAGGAAACTTTTATTAAGGCTATTAAAAATATCAAAAAATTCAAAGGCAACTGCAAGGTTTCTGTATGGCTTTGTCAGATAGCCAAAAACACCTATTTCACTTATGTAAACAAGCATTCAAAAACAAAGACTGTCCCGATTGAGGAGGCGGGAGAACTTGCATGTGAACAGGATTTTACATCGAGAGCCTCTCTGCTTGAAATACACAGAGTTCTGCATAATCTTCCTGAACCATATAAGGAAGTCTTTACGCTTAAAACATTCGGCGAGCTGACTTTAGCTGAAATCAGTCAGCTTTTTGGAAAAGGTGAAAGCTGGGCAAGGGTTACATACTTAAGAGCCAGACAAAAATTACAGCAGATGCTGAGGGAGGAAAATTATGAGTAATAAGAAATGTGCAATTTGTCAGGACTTACTTGCGCTTTATGTCGACGGACTTTGCTCTGAGGAATCAGGGGAGTTTATTGAGGAGCATTTTTCAGAATGTGAAAGGTGCAAAGCGGCATTTTCCGACATGAAAAAAGAATGTGTCTCAAAAAATATAAGCGACGAGGAAAAGCAGTCGGGGAACGAGTTTAAAATGAAGCTCGGCAGACGCTGGAGCAGATTCAAGAAAAAGCTGATTCTTAAAATAACAGCAATTGTTCTTGCTGTGGTTGCTTTGCTTGGGACGGGCGTTTACTTTGCGTTTTTTCATTACTATACGCTTACACCGGACGAGGTCAATATAAATGACTTGTCTGTAACTAGTGATGGCAGAATTGTCTTTGAGGTGAGGGAAAAGGACGGAGATTGGTGGAACAGTCTACGATTTAAGCATAAAAAAGACGCTCTTTATGTAACAGCTGAGTCTACTGCTTTTGAAGATTATAATCCCGAAGAACTTGATTTTTTTAATTATGCAGATATAGATTTGGACTTAATGAATACAGAAAGAAAAACATATTTGCAGCATGAAGAGTCTGAAAAGAAGTTCGAGGAAATCAAATATATATACTACGGAAATGAAGATGACAAAATTCTCATCTGGGAAAAAGGCATGGAGCTTCCTGCGGCAAGCGAAGAGGTTGAAGAATGGTTTTCATCCGCTGATAAATAAGGATAAAAGGGACTGCAAAAGCAGTCCCTTATCATTTGTAATCGGTCGTGCCTTGTCTCAGATTCCCCATGATGATAACAGAGCGGATTTGTCCTGTGCGGTCACGCACTTTGTCACCAACTTGTAACGTATTGATAAGAAAATGATGTTGAATTTTCACTGCATATAATGTATAATGGGTATACTGAATATGGACGTGTTCCATTTCGGAAATTATCTTATCAGTGAGGTTCAAATGTATTACTGCTGCGGTATCACAGACAACGGAATAATGGATCACAATGAGGACGCATATCTCATTGGAAAACAGGTTCTCACATCGGGAAGCCTTAATACTATGGTTAAAGCACCGTTTTTTGCCGCAGTGTCTGACGGTGTCTCAAACGAAAAGTGCGGCGAGCTTGCTTCCTCCAAATGCCTTGAATTTTTAAGGGATATTCAGGTCAACTCAAAAACCGACTTTTCAAAAGAGGTTATGAAGGTGCATGAACGCCTTAAGGAATTCAGCTCAAAAGATAAAACCACCGAGAATATGCAGGCAACGCTCTGCGCTGTTGCAATTGATGAAAATGATGTTATTCACACAATAAATGTCGGCGATTCAAGGCTTTACCGCTATCGCAGAGGTAATATCAAACAGCTTTCCAGAGACCAGTCGCTGGTACAGCTTCTTTACGAGGAAGGCTCGATTACTGCCGCTGAAAAGAAAAGCCATGTACACAGAAACATTATCTTCCCTGTTATGGGAAATATGAAGTCAAAGCCAAAGCCTGACATTAAAAATCATAAGGAAATTATGAAATACGGTGATGTGATTCTGATTTGCTCGGACGGTCTTTCGGATTACGTTTCATGTTCCGATATGGAACAGATTCTCGAACGCCCGACAAACCTTACAAACCGTCTGCAAAGACTTGTAAAGCTTGCAATAGACAAGGGAAGCAAGGACAATATAACAATTGTGGCACTGTGCTGCTATGAATAAGACATGATTTCAGCCGCTGTTTTAAGCGGCTGTATTTATATAAGGAGAATATATGAAAAAGAGACTTTTATCTGTGATTGCCGCTTCAATTGCGGCAGCAACCATGTTTACTGCATGTGAAAAAGAAGAAAAACCGCTTGCAACCTATGATTATCCCGATAAAGAGGAGATACTCTCTTTCTGTATCGAAAAAACGGAATACTTTGATGACAGACTTGAAGTGACGTTTTCTGAAGATGCGCTTGATGAGGCTGAGAGCGTGTTATGCCGTAACAAAAGCTTTGAGACTGTTATTGAAGAGTCGGAATTTAAAATAAAAAATGACGTTCTGACAGTTTACCATGATAATCCACAGGAAATAAGCGGACTCAGAGTGACTGTTTATCAGGAAAGGTATTTTGATATCAGATACCTTGATTCCGAAAGCTATGCCATGCTTTTATACACATGGGCTGATGATGTGGGTATGATGCCGGATGGCGACAAGGACGCTTACCACACCGAAGAAGAAAAGCAGAAGCAGGCTGAGCTTGCCGCTGAAAGACTCGCCCATACAGAATCAGCGTTTGCACTGCTTGAGGGCATATGGGAGAATGAGGACGGAACTGTTCGTCTTGAAATCGAAAAAGAGTGGGTTTATGAGCCCGCTCTGGAGCATGAACGTGAGCAAAGACTTATAAAGCTTTTTGAGCTTCAGGACGGTAAAATGCTGCCGACAGAATGGATTGTTGCTCATACAGTAAATGCGTATGACATTAGAAGCGAAACTATTGAAATTGAGGTTATCCAGCATGACGCCCTTGACTATCACACCAGTTATTATCTTTACAACAACATGACTGAAATGGAGTGTAGCATAACAGAAGAAAGACTTACGAAAATACAGTAATGCTGTCGGAAAAATACGGAACAGTCGAGTCAATTTCGAAAGCAGTGATTATGGCGAGTGTGGGATATCTGTTCCACGTGACCGTAACGGCGAATTTGAACCAAAAATCATCGAAAAACGTCAAACCCGTACAGATGAAATTGAGCGAAAAATCATAAATTCTTTCACGAACAATATTATTATGAAAGCTTGCTGAGGCATAAATAATTCCGTCAACTTCTGCCTTACAGATTAATTCATAAATATTTTCAAGCCCATAGATATACCCGTCATACTGAAGCTCGACATGTGAATTAAATGCGCCTGTAAATATAATAACATTTTTATTATTTCTGTTAATAAAACACAGAAAAGACGCTCTTTCAAGAGCGTCTTTTCATATTTTCTGTATTTTATTTTCTACCAAGCTGAACCTTATCAATAATCATTGCAACGTAATTCATAATCATTGTACTGTCTGTTGCATCAATAACATTATTTCTCTCACAGTCTGAATTAGCCTTTGCCTTAATATCAAGTGACATCTGGTCAGGATTTAAGAGATACATATTAATCGCAACAATATCAGCGATATCTACTTCATTATCAAGGTTTACGTCACCATAAAGCTCACCATCCGGAAGTGTTGTCGGTTCTGTTACGACCGGTGTTGTAGTAACAGGAACTGTTGTTGTTGACTTTGAAGTTGTTACAGGATTTGTAGTAGTCTTATTTAAGGTTGTGGCTTTTTCTGTCGTAGTAAGCTTTTCTGTTGTTGTTACTGTTGTAGTTGTTGTGGTGGTAGTAGTAGTCGCAGCTGTTGTAGTTGTTGTAACTGATGTTACTACATTCCATCGCTGACAATCATGACTTGTAGGCTCCCACTGAATAATATTTCCACCATACTCAGTTGATGCACTACCAACCTCAACAAGACAAGTGTCCTTTGAAGCATGAGTTATAATGCTGTATGTTCCGTCAAGATTTTTTGTGAAACGGAAAAGCTGTGAGCTGTCCTTTGAGGAATATGCTGAAAGTGAAATGTTGCTGCCTACTTCACCTCCCTCTGCCTTGAGTGCATATCCTGTGTCCTGGAATGAACGAATCCAGTAGTAGTTATCCTTGCCGAAGTCCTTGAGAATCCACTTCTGGCAGTCAGCACCATTGTCCTCCCACTGCTGAACATTGGACTTTTCTTCCATAACACCGTCTACAACGTCCATAACAAAATCGGAATTTGCATTTTCAAATTTGTAAACATAGTTTACGTCCATCTTACAGCCAGGGTCTGCAACAGGCTCTAAAATCCAGTCCTGGCAATTTGCACCATTTACTTCCCACTGCTGAACATTTGCGCCTGATGTTGTAAGTCCGTCAACAATTTCTACAGCTGACTGACCGCCTGATACTCTTGTACGGAGCTTATAGCTTCCGTCGCTGTTTTTAGTAAGCATAAACTGCTGATTTGTTCCGCTGTTATGCTGATAAATATCAACGTTTGTTCCGTTATCTGTCTTCTTTCCTGCAACGTCAAGAACATATGTGCCGCCATCACCAAGGCATGAAGCAATGTAGTAATAGCCATCGCCTGCGCTGAAGAGTTTCCAGATATCGTGAACGCCTGTGCCGTCTGAACCCCACTGCTGAACGTTTGCACCATTAGAAGCTGAAGCATCTGCAACCTGCATATAAAGTCCTGAGTTTACATTGTTGAGACGGAATGTTGAACCGTCTGCAAATTCTGTTGCACCCTGATTTCTTGGTGTACCTGTATATGTTGAAGTTTTAGCACCCCAGATTGTCTGGTTGTTGCTTCCGACAGCAGTAAATGTCATTACCTTTTTACCGCTCTCATCCTGAGTAGCAATAAAATGACCCTTGTATGTCTTTCCGCCTACTGTAATAGTTGCAGCTGAACTGCTTGCAAACTGTGACCATGTACCTGAAGCTGAACCGCTGATTGTGCCGTTTGAATTAAGTGTGATATTGCTGTACTTATGAATTGTTGCTGATGTATCATTGCCGTGATTGATAAATTCATAATTACCTGCAAGGTCAGCAGGTTCATAACCATATGGAGCAATTCTGTCACCGCTGTACTCATAAGGAGTTACAACCGGCCAGCCATCTTCACTGAAGTGCATGGAATGAACTCTTACTTCATGGAATTCATTGCCTCTGTTAAAACGTGTATGGAATAACAGATACCACTGACCGTCGTCATCACGAAGAACAGAGTTGTGTCCACCAGCCATATAAGCTGTGCTAAGACTGCTGAACTGATAGTTACCCATAACCTTAAGACCAATGCTGTCAAGGTTTGTATTTGCCGCAAGAACAGCTGATCTGCCTGCTGCGTCAACGAATGGTCCTGTCGGATTTTTTGAACGGAACACACGCATGTTATAACCGCCTGTTGCAGTAAGTCCGCCGTATGTTACCCAAAGATAGTAGTAGCCTGTTTCAGGATTATATTCCATAAACGGACCTTCGCCTGACTTGAAGTAACCACCTGAAATCTTGGTTCCGAAATAACTGTCCACCATTCTTCCGTCAGATGTTGTACCTGTCTTAGGATGAATACATTTACCTGTTTTCTTGTCAAGCTCAATTGTGAATATACCGCCCGACCATGAGCCATATGTCATGTACATCTTACCATTTGTGTCATAGTAAATTGTCGGGTCAATTGCATTAGGATAAAGGTTATTGTTGAAGTTTGTTCCGCTGAACCAGTTTTTGTTATATGTAACCTTTCCTGCTGAAATAAGCTCATCAATATTTGTTGATGTATACTTTCTGTTTACATTCTTAGTCGAGCTTGTTGCATAGCTATCATTTGATGTAAAGCCCGAATAGATAAGCGTATCAACAAACTGATATGGTCCTTCAGGGTTCTGAGATACAGCATATGCAAGAACGGATCTCATATAAGTTGATGTTGTGCAGAAATACATCATGTATGCACCCTTTGAGCCGTCACTGTTTACATAATCAGGATTGTAGATTACGTCAGGTGCCCAGACCGCAAAGCCACCAACACAGTCCTCAAGATTTTCACCTGCCCAGGCAAATGCCTTTTTCAGATTCGAAGAAAGATTACCGAAAATCTTGTTATTTGTTGTTGCATAACCGTTGGTAAAACGTGTCCAGTTCTGAAGGTCTCTTGTTCTCGCCGCTTCAATGTGTGAACCAAAAACGTAATATGTTCCGCTTTTGTCCTTGAATACAGACGGGTCGTGAACCGATACCCTCGCTTTAGGCGCAGCTTCAACATATTCTGTCGAAGCTATACCTGATAATCCTGCACCAAAAAGCATAACTCCCGCAAGTACAGTTGACATTATTTTTTTAAGTTTCATTTACCATACTCCCTTTATATCTTTATTTTATTACATTATAAATTGTTTTTATCACCAATTCAATTACATATTGTCTCATTTATACAACATTTTCGGTATATCTGATAACTTTGATTTAGCATAAATGCAGTATTTTCACAAGCACGGCAAGCTCAATATCGGTTCCTTTAATAGCTTTAATTATTTTATAAAGCTCCGGCAACTGTGGTTCCTTTTTAACTGCCGGAGGCAAAGAGATTGATTTTAATGAAAGATTAATTTCAAACATGTTTAAGACTCTTTTTAGCAAGCCAAGCGTCGACTGCAGTGACTTTCGACTAAGTCTTGCAGCGTCTGCATTAATCGCTCGCTGCACTTGCATCTTTGACAAATCCTTGCATTTAACATCCCTGATAAGTTTCAAGCGATTGTCTCTGATTATTTCATATCCTCTTTTAGTACTTGGCGAAAGACCGTATTCTTCAGCCTTGTGATATAGCGTTTTGTAAACATAGGCGATCCTCCTCTTACATATTCATTTGATTTAAATCGTCGTGCTGTAAGCTTAAATATAAAGTTTTGTATATCCGATATGGATGCAACGTCACGTTGCTGCGTTCCTT
>CAZULQ010000044.1:0-15106 GCA_964621265.1 uncultured Clostridium sp.
ATATATTTGTTATATTAATTCTATGAATATTAATTTTCAGGAGGACGTAAATAATGTTAGTTTCAGCTAAGGAAATGCTCACAAAGGCAAGAGCAGGCAAATATGCCGTTGGACAGTTCAACATCAACAACCTTGAATGGACAAAGGCTATTCTTCTCACAGCACAGGAATGCAATTCACCTGTAATTCTCGGTGTATCTGAGGGCGCAGGTAAGTATATGTGCGGATACAAGACAATCGTTGGCATGGTTAACGGTATGATCGAAGAACTCGGAATCACAGTTCCGGTTGCTCTTCACCTTGACCACGGTTCATTCGACGGCGCAAAGGCTTGTATCGAAGCAGGCTTCTCATCAGTAATGTTCGACGGTTCACACTACCCAATCGAAGAAAACATTGCCAAGACAAAGGAACTCGTTGCTACATGTAACAACCTCGGTCTTTCACTCGAAGCTGAAGTTGGTTCAATCGGCGGTGAAGAAGATGGCGTTGTCGGCGCAGGCGAATGTGCTGATCCGGAAGAATGTAAGATGATTGCTGACCTCGGCGTTACAATGCTCGCTGCAGGTATCGGTAACATTCACGGTAAGTACCCTGAAAACTGGGCCGGTCTTTCATTCGAAACACTCGCAGCAGTTAACGAAAAGGTTGGCGAAATGCCACTCGTACTCCACGGCGGTACAGGCATTCCTGAAGATATGATCAAGAAGGCTATCTCACTCGGCGTTGCTAAGATCAACGTTAACACAGAATGCCAGCTTGCATTCCAGGCTGCTACAAGAGCATACGTTGAAGCAGGCAAGGATCTCGAAGGCAAGGGCTTCGACCCAAGAAAGCTTCTCGCACCTGGTTTTGAAGCTATCAAGGCTACTGTTAAGGAAAAGATGGAACTTTTCGGTTCAGTTAACAAGGCTTGATTTTAATACTATAAAGCTTATGGAAACCGTCGTTTTGCGGCGGTTTTCTTTTGCGTTATGACCTATGGGGAATAGTGCACAAAACGAACATGTATCATTAGAACATTTATACAAATTTGGAACGGCGGTCAGTCTGCCGTATTGACAAATAAATCTCACAATGATATAATATGAATATATTGAGCACGAGAGGGTTCACTATGCTTTTGCACCGCTGTTTTATGCGGAGCAATACGGAAATTTCACCTGCCGCTTGGTGAATTTCTTACATATATATACACATGCTTTAGCGGCAGAATGGAGATTATTATGAGTAACGCAAATGTTCAGACAGCCAATCACGGCGGTTCAATTTTCACAAGAGTTTCCGGTCTTGTTTTAGGTCTTTTCTCAACTATTGTATCAGCTGCCGGTGCGATAATTGGTATTTACGCTTTCTATACAATTTTATGTAACTCAGGCAACGCAAAGGCAATTGAAGGTAACTACTTCGATTCACTCAGATTATCATTCAGAGAATGGTTTACAGGCGGCGAGGAATCATACCTTGTTATGTTCCTTGAAATTATCATGTCAGTTCTCGTTGCTGGTGTTATAATCGGTGCATGCATCGGTGTTGCTTTCATCTTAAAGTGGATTGTTGACGGCATGAAGGTTGAAGAAAATCTTCCTGATTCATACAAGAAGTCAGTTGAAGGCACAATCATGAACGTTCTTGCAATCATTTCATTTGCTGCAGGTATCATCGCAACAATCGTTAATATCTGTACAAGCATTATTTCAGCAAGCTTCTCAGCAGGTCAGTTTATCGTATTCACAATCATTGCTCTTTCAGCTGGCTGCTTATTATACGGAATCTTCAAGGCACTCAGCCTTCTTTCATACAACTCAAAGAAGCACTAAGCTAAAAATTAATCGCCCGTCGGTTTAAAACCGACGGGTTTTTGTTTTGTATAAAAACATGGGCGCAGTCGTGCGGTCACGCTCTTTACAGCGCAGGGAATAAGTGATATAATAATTATGAATATACTTTTTCGGAGGAAGCTATGACAATATCAGTTATAATAGTATGCGGAGGAAGCTCAACCCGTATGGGCGGAGTGAACAAGATTCTCCTGCCGCTTGGAAATACAAACGTTGCGGGTCAGACAATGCTCGCTTTTGAAAAGTGCCCTGAGGTAAATGACATTGTTGTCGTGTGTCGTGAATGTGACCGTGAGGCGCTTAAAAATACCGCCGAAACACTCGGCATAACAAAGCTTACAGGCTTTGCTGAGGGGGGCGAAACCCGACAGCAGAGTGTGTTCAACGGGCTTAGAAAAATCAGTCCCGACACCGACCTGATTGCTGTTCATGACGGTGCACGTCCGCTTGTAAAGGCAGAGCATATTGCAAAAACCGCCCGTGACGCTGAGGTTTTCGGGGGCGCTGTGCTCGGCGTTCCTGTAAAGGATACGATAAAGGTTGTGAGCGACGGACTTATAACGGATACGCCTCATCGCCCGTCGCTTTACATCACTCAGACTCCGCAGATTTTCAAGAGAAGAATTTATTTTGAGGCTGTTGACTTTGCGCTGGAGCATGAGCTTGACTATACTGACGACTGTCAGCTTGCCGAGGCGATTGGCATAAAGGTTTGTATGACAACGGGGGATTACACAAACATTAAAATCACAACCCCTGAGGATATTAAAATTGCAGAACTGCTGCTGGAGGAAAAAGCATGAGAATCGGACACGGATATGACGTACACCGTCTTGTAGAAAACAGAAAGCTTATTTTAGGCGGGGTTGAAATCCCGTATGAAAAGGGACTTTTGGGGCACTCTGATGCAGACGCGCTTCTGCATGCCATTATGGATTCATTTTTAGGTGCGCTTGCACTCGGCGATATCGGAAAGCATTTCCCTGACACAGACCCGAAATACAAGGGTGCTGACAGCGTTGAGCTTTTGCGCCATGTCTGCGGACTTGTCAGAGAGCACGGCTATACAATCGGCAATCTTGACGCAACTGTAATTGCACAGGCGCCAAAGCTTCTGCCGTATATTCAGCAGATGAGAGAAAATATCGCCAAAGCCTGCGGCTGTGATATCTCACAGGTAAATGTCAAGGCAACAACGGAAGAAAAGCTTGGGTTTACAGGTGACGGCTCAGGCATATCCTCCCACTGTGTTTCACTTCTTGTAAAGGCGTAACGCCTGCGCCTCCGATGTCATATAATGTATAGGGGAAATTGTTTTCTCTTAAAAAACAAAAAGGGTGACAGCGTGAATTATCACGCAGATTCGGAGGCTTTAATGAACAAAACAACTGTTACCATGCCGTCTGTCACTCATGCAATCAAGGCAAAGCGTGCACTTGCAAGGGGCGGAGTGTCCTCGGAAATACGCCGTGCACCGAAGGTTTCGGAAAACGGCTGTACGCATATTCTGATTGTAAAAGGTGATACGGAAAAGGTGATTACTTTTTTTAACCGTAACAGAATTGAATACGGGAAAATTCTCGGTGATACGGAGCGTCGTATATGACGGTCAATTTCGATAACGCCGCAACAACCTTTCCAAAGCCGATTGCTGTAAGGCGCAGTCTTTCTGACGCCTTGGCAAACTATGGCGGAAATGCTGGGAGAGGCGGACACGTTCTGAGTGTACGCACATCGGAAAAGGTGTTTGATACAAGACAGACTGTCGCTGATTTTTTCGGTGCACAGCCAGAAAATGTTGCGTTTACACTCAACTGTACCCATGCCCTGAATTTTGCGATACAGGGAATAATGCAGGGCGGCGGTCATATAATAATCAGCAGTATTGAGCATAACTCGGTTGCACGTCCTGTTTTTGCACTGGCGCAGAGAGGGAATGTGTCAATGAGCATTGCTCCTGTGTATGATGACGACGAGCGTTTTCTGTCTGGGCTTAAAAGCCTTATCCGTCACAACACAAAGCTTATAGTCTGTACGCTCGCAGGCAATGTCACAGGGCGTATTCTGCCGTGGAAGGAAATCGGGGAAATATGCAGAGCGCATGGAATCTGCTTTGTTGCGGACGGCGCTCAGGCATGCGGCATTCTCGATGTTAAGCTTTCCGACGGAATCGACATTCTCTGTACAGCGGGTCATAAGGGGCTTTACGGTCCATCGGGCACTGGTCTTCTTATAACTAATGGAAAATATAAGCTTGCACCGATTATACAGGGCGGAACGGGAAGCTCGTCAATGAACCTTGAACACCCCGATTTCATGCCCGACTGTCTTGAAAGCGGAACCGTCAACACAGCGGGAATAATTGCGCTTAAATCGGGGATTGATTTTGTTGCGTCAAAGGGCGTTGACAGAATTTATGCTCATGAAAACAGGCTGTGCGAGCTTTTTATAAGTCTGCTTGACAGGGACAAAACCATAGTCTACAGAGCAAAGGGCGCAGGCTATGCGCCTGTTGTGTCCTTTAATGTAAAGGGGGCTGAGCCTGAGGCGGTCGCTGAAATGCTGAGCGAAAAGGGCTATTGTCTCAGAGCAGGACTTCACTGCGCTCCGCTTGCGCACAGAACCATCGGTACGGAAGAAGGCACAGTCAGATTTTCACCGTCTTTATTCAATAATGAAAAACAGGTTTACGGTCTTGCACAGGAAATCAGAAAAATGTGCAAAAAAATATAAAAAATATATTGAAATTGTGTATGTATATGTGCTAAAATTATAATAGGTATAAAAAGGGGAGTTTTTTCGCTCCCCGATACATAAATATATAAAGAACAAAAGGAAAGGACGTGACCCCCAGAATGTACAACACACTGAAAAACAGCTTTGATATGATATGGAATGTACTTAAATCAATAAGCTTTGTCGATTTCATTGATATTCTGCTTATGACATATCTCATCTTTCTGCTTATAAAGCTTATAAGAGAAACGAGAGCAGGACAGCTTGTAAAGGGTATTGTGTTTGTTCTGATTGCGTATATCATAAGCAATCTTATCGACCTGAAGGCTATGTCATACATAATCAAAAGTGCGCTTGACGTAGGTCTTCTGGCACTTCTTATCACATTCCAGCCTGAAATCAGACGTGCGCTTGAAAAGGCGGGACGTACCAAAATCGGTAAAACTCTTTTTACTGTCGGGGAAAGTGCAGACAAGCTTTCAAAATGGAATCACACAATTGAAGCAATCTGTGAATCATGTGCAGATATGTCAGCGACAAAAACAGGAGCGCTTATAGTAATAGAGCGACAGACAAAGCTCGGAGAACAGATTGAAAACGGAACTCTCCTCAATGCTGCACCGAGCAAGGAGCTTTTTGAAAACATCTTTTTCAAGAACACTCCGCTTCACGACGGCGCAGTTATAATCCGTGACGCAAAAATCTATGCGGCGGCATGCTTTCTGCCAAAGCCGCAGAAGGAAGAGCTTATCAACAAAAAGCTTGGTTCACGTCACAGAGCCGCAATCGGCATGAGTGAAAACTCTGACGCTATCGTTGTTGTTGTTTCCGAGGAAACAGGTGCAATTTCCGTTGCGGATAACGGTGAGCTTCATCACGACCTGACACGTTTCAGACTTAACGAATATTTAAGAGATTCAATTCTTCCAAAGACAGTTGAAACCAAGAAAAAAAGCTCCGGAAAGAAAAACAAGAAGGACAAGGGGGCTGAAAAATGAATTTTCTGATAAAAATCAAAAACGGTATAATACGTTCATTCAATAATTCAACGACTGTTGTTATAGTTTCGTTTGTTCTGGCGATTATGCTGTGGTTTGTAATTTCAATTTCGATTTATCCGACAACCCCGAAAACATTCAGCAACATTGAGCTTGACATTGATATAACAGGAACTTCTGCCGAGGAAAATGACCTGAGCGTTATAAAACAGTCGGTCAAGAATGTGACTGTAACTGTTAAGGGTGACCGTTCGAGAATAGGCAGTCTTAAATCAGACGACCTGATTGCAAAGGCTGTTATTGAAAATGTTACTTCGCCATGCGAAAAGACCTTCAAGATAGAGGTTGAGGGCAATGACACCGATATTGAATTTGAGGTGACAGAAGTAAAGCCTAAGAATGTAACCGTTATGTTCGACAGGATTGACACACAGGAATTTGAGCTTTCTGTAAATGCACCTAACGTTACTGCCGCTGAGGGACTTTACATGGCTGCGGATGATTTTACAGTAACCCCGTCAACCGTTGAGATTTCTGGCCCTTCAACAGTTCTTGACAACATTGACAAGGCTCAGATTTTCGTTGATACAAAGCAGGAAATCAATTCTGCATACACCTTCCACAGCAAGGACGTTGTGTTGTTCGACAAGAACGAATCGAAAATCAACATGGATAATCTTACTATAAATTCAAAGGACTTTATGGTTGAGATTCCTGTTTACATGCAAAAGGAGCTTGACCTCACCTATGACCTGCGTTATGCGCCTGCAAACTTTGATATAAACTCACTCGATTTTGAGTTCAATGTTGATTCGATTACGCTTGCGTCGCCTAACACCGACCTTGAAAACATCGACACATGGAGCATAGGAGCAATTCCGCTTTATGACCTTGACTGGGATTTCAACAAGTCGTTCTATCTTGAAATTCCTGCAAACTACAAAAATCTTTCCAACGTTTCGACGGTTACGGCAAAGCTCAAAACTGACGGACTTGCAAAGAAAACTGTTACTGTAAACGATATTTCAATTCTCAATCAGCCGTCTGATTATGACTGCACAGTCAACACCTACGGTCTGACGTTTGATATAATAGGTCCTGAGAAAGACCTTGAGGAAATTACGGAAAAGGATATTATTGTAACGGTTGACCTGCTGAAATATACGGTTCAGAGCAATGTGTTCACAGCCGATGTTACAATAAGCTTCCCGAATTACGATAAGGTATGGGCTGTCGGACTCCAGAAGGTTTCTGTTACTGCAAATCCGACAACGCCTTATACAACAGGCTCTGCGACAGATTAAACAACGAAAGGATATTCCGATGCTTGACCCGGAAATAAGAGAGGCGCTCTTTTATTATCTCGACTGCAATTACGGCAAACACCGTACCTTTGAGGAAACGCCGATAAACTCCTCACGTTCGGATATTTTCGCTGTGACGGAAAACGGACTTGTGGGCTTTGAGATTAAAAGCGATGCCGACAGTTATACACGTCTGAAAACACAGGTGAAAAACTATGACATTTTCTACGATTTCAATTATCTTGTAATCGGCGGCAGGCATATAAGAGGTGCTGAAAAGCATATCCCCGATTACTGGGGGATTATCTGCGTGTCAGAGGGCGGCATCGAGGTACTGAAGCCTCATGCGGCAAACCCGAAAGTAAAGCTGAAAAAACAGCTTGAACTGCTGTGGAAAAGCGAGCTTTCACATATTCAGGCACGGCTTAAGCTTCCGAAATATGCGCAGAAAAGCAAGGCTTTTGTGAGAACAAAGCTTATGGAAAAGGTCCCTGAGGAGATTCTGAAAACGGAGCTTTGCGAGGAGCTTTTTGAAAGGGATTATACGTTGAAATAAAAAAGGAACCCGAAAGGGTTCCTTTGAGTTTGTAGAAAAACTCTGTTTAAATATTTTTGCCGATTAAATCGGCAGATTTATAACAACAGGAAAGAAAGTAAGGGGACGCTTTTTCTTGCAAAGCGTGCCCTCTTGCAAAACAGCCCATCGGGCTGTTTTGTCAATTCACCCCTTGTAAATGCGCCTTTGAGGCAAGGCATTTCACCGACCGCTGTCGGCGACGAGTGGCTCTGCCCCTCGACCCCGCAAACTTTTGAAAAAGTTTGAACAAAACTTTCAGATTCAATCTTTTTGCTTATTCTGTGGCAAAACCCTTGCCGATTTCGCTTTTCAGATATTCCTGCTTTGTGCCGAAGAAATTCTCCTTGCCGATGTGAAGAATGTGAGTCGCATACTTAAGCGCCGCTGAAATATCATGGGAAATCATGATGATTGTGATTTTGTCCTTGCGGTTGAGCTCTTCTATAAGAGCGTACATTTCCGCTGTTACTATCGGGTCAAGCCCCGAAACAGGCTCGTCCAGAAGCAGAAGCTTCTGTGTTGCACAGAGCGCTCTTGCAAGCAGTACTCTCTGCTGCTGACCGCCCGAAAGCTCACGGTAGCAGCGCTTTGCAAACTGCGTTACGCCCATTTTTTCCATATTGTCGGCGGCAAGCTTTTTTTCCTCCTTGCTGTAAAATGGTCTGAAGGAGTTTCTCGCCTGACAGCCTGAGAGAACGATTTCTTTTACTGATGCAGGAAAGTCACGCTGAACAACCGTCTGCTGGGGAAGATAGCCAATCTGATTGCGGAGCAGGCCATCGCCCGTTTCGATACTTCCGCCCATCGGAGACTGAAGATTCAGCAGAGTTTTCATGAGGGTGGATTTGCCTGAACCGTTTTCCCCGACAATGCAGAGATAGTCCCCCGCATTTACAGAAAATGAAAGGTTGTTTACTATGACAGTCCCGTCGTAGCCGAGGTTGAGATTTTCGCATTTTAACTGAGCCATTGTTTTCTCCGTTCCTACTTTGATATAAGAATTATTTTAACACTTTTTTTGAAAAACGTCAATAATTGTGCCTGAATTTATAAAATACTATTGAAATATTACTGTAAATATGGTAAAATTAAATAAGTATCATAAAGAAACGAGGAGAAATTCATGAACTATACAAAAATTTCCGAATTTAACGGCACTCCTGTTGTAGAATTTTCAGCAGGCGGCTATACAGCTATGGTAGCATACGAAATCGGCTCAAACGTTATCCGTTTACATGACGATAAAAACGGTATTGAGTTTTTCAGATTCAAGAAGGATAATCCTGCTGATGTTATAAAGCAGTCAGCAGAGGTGTGGGGTCTTCCTACTCTTTATCTGCCTAACCGTTTTGCTGACGGTGTGCTTAAAACATCAGATGCTGTGTATCAGCTTCCTGTAAACGAAAAAGCGCCATACAACAACCACATTCACGGCTTTATCCACAAGCGTGTACACACAGTTGCAGAGCACTATGCCGATGAAAACTGTGCAGTTGTAAAGACAACATACAGATATGACGAAAACGACGAGTTTTTCGAATATCTTCCAATCAGATTCTTAGCTGAATATACATTCACACTTTCTGAACACGGTCTTGAACAGAAGGTTCGTTTCACAAATCTTTCTGACAAGATGCTTCCGATTTCACTTGCAACACATACAACTATCAATTCGCCTTTCGTAGACGGCGGCAAGGAAGAAAATATCCGTCTGACTGTTCCTGTTATCAAGAGATGCGAGCTTAACGAGCGCTGTCTGCCGACAGAAAAGCTTCTTGACTTATCTGACACAGACAAGGAATACCTCACAGGTGACAGAAAGCCTGTATTACAGGTTGTAGATAATGAGATGTATACTACAAGCAGTACAACTCTTGACGGACAGCCGTTCCACGGCGTTATTGCCGAGGATACAGAAAGCGGAAAGAAAATCTGCTATGAGGTGTCTGACGAATACAAGTTCTGGATTATCTGGAATGACAGAGGCTTTAACGGCTATTTCTGCCCTGAGCCGATGACAGCTATGATTGACGCTCCGAATCTCAGCCTCCCTGCTGATGTTACAGGTTACTGTGAAGTAAAGCCTGAGGCAACATTTGAAGCAAACCAGAGATTCTTTACAATGGTATAAGATGAAAAGGCGGTCGGTGACCGCCTTTTTTGTAGAGAAAACCCGAGAGCTGCCACTCTCGGGTTTTTCTTTGCTTTTGTGAAAGCATTTTGGAATACATTCTTTCTCGTAACAATATTATATACCTCCAAAGGCGATTTGTCAAGATTTTTTGATTAATATTTGATGTAATATATGTGAAATTCTTGACAAACAGTATGATTATGTTGTAAAATAAAAAGTAGTATTTAAAATTACGTTATCTATATTCTGAAAGGACTGAAAACAATGGGTTTAACATTGACTGAAAAAATATTAAAGGCACACCTCGTTGACGGCGAAATGGTGAAGGGTCAGGAAATCGGTATCAAGATTGACCAGACTCTTACTCAGGACGCAACAGGAACTATGGCTTATCTTGAATTTGAGGCTATGGGTGTTCCAAGAGTAAAGACAGAAAGAAGTGTGGCTTACATAGACCACAATACACTCCAGAACGGCTTTGAAAATGCCGATGACCACCGCTTTATCGGAAGCGTTGCAAAAAAGCACGGCATCTACTTCTCACGTCCGGGCAACGGTATCTGCCATCAGGTACACCTTGAAAGATTCGGTATCCCAGGCAAGACTCTTATCGGTTCTGACAGCCATACACCAACAGGCGGCGGTATCGGTATGATTGCTATCGGTGCAGGCGGTCTTGACGTTGCAGTTGCTATGGGCGGCGGCGCTTATTACATCACTTGTCCTAAGGTTGTAAAGGTAGAACTCAAGGGCAAGCTTTCACCATGGGTTGCTGCTAAGGACGTTATCCTTGAAGTGCTCAGAAGAATGTCTGTTAAGGGCGGCGTCGGCAAGGTTATCGAATACTGCGGCGAAGGCGTTAAGACACTTTCAGTTCCTGAAAGAGCTACTATCACAAACATGGGTGCTGAGCTTGGTGCTACAACATCAATCTTCCCATCAGATGAAATTACAAGAGAATTCTTAAAGGCACAGCAGAGAGAAGAAGTGTGGACAGAGCTTTCAGCTGACGCTGATGCTGTTTACGATGAAGAACTCGTTATTAATCTCAGCGAGCTTCAGCCACTTGCTGCTTGTCCTCATTCACCTGACAACGTTAAGTCAGTACAGGAAATCGGCAAAATCAAGATTGACCAGGTTTGTATCGGTTCATGTACAAACTCATCACTTATGGATATGCTTAAGGTGGCTCACATCTTAAAGGGCAGAACTGTTCACCCTGATGTTTCACTTTCAATCGCTCCCGGTTCAAAGCAGGTTCTCAATATGCTTGCTGAAAACGGTGCGCTTTCAGTTATGATTGACGCAGGTGCGAGAATCCTTGAAAGTGCGTGCGGTCCATGTATCGGTATGGGTCAGTCACCTAACTCAAAGGGTATTTCACTCAGAACATTCAACAGAAACTTTGAAGGACGTTCCGGTACTAAGGACGGTCAGATTTACCTCGTATCACCTGAGGTTGCTGCAGCATCTGCTATCGCAGGCGTGTTCACAGACCCGAGAGATTTAGGCGATATGCCTGAGTTCAAGCTCCCTGAAGTGTTCAAGATTAACGACAACATGGTAGTACCTCCTGTTGCTGAAGCTGATATGGACAGCGTTGAAATCCTCAGAGGACCAAACATCAAGCCATTCCCTGAGACATCACCGCTCGACGCTTCAATCGACGCAGGCGTTTCACTTAAGGTCGGCGACAACATCACAACTGACCACATCATGCCTGCTGGTGCTAAGATTCTTCCGCTCCGTTCAAATATTCCTGCTATTTCACAGCACTGCTTTACAATCTGTGACGAGCAGTTCCCTAGCAGAGCCAAGGAAATGGGCAAGAGCATTATCGTAGGCGGTTCAAACTACGGTCAGGGTTCATCAAGAGAACACGCAGCCCTCGCTCCTCTCTATCTCGGTATCAAGGCAGTACTCGTTAAGTCATTCGCAAGAATTCACAGAGCAAACCTCATTAATGCAGGTATTCTCCCTCTTACATTCGTAAACGAAGCTGACTACGATACAATTTCACAGGGCGACGAGCTCGTACTCGACAACGTAAGAGCTGAAATCGAAGCAGGCAAGAGCGAGCTTACAATCGTAAACAAGACAACCGGCAAGGAAATTCCTGTTCTCTGTGAACTCAGCGGACGTACAAAGGACATTATCCTCGCAGGCGGTCTCCTTGACTACACAAGAGAGTCAATGAAATAATGGAAATTGATATTTCTAATCGTTCAAAGAGACCTGCAAGACAGATAAAACTGCCGACAAAACGTGTTGGTGGAATTACATCTGACCTTTTGAAGCTTATCGCAATTATTGCAATGGTGATTGACCATATTGCATGGGCGTTTGTGCCGTTTGGCACAGTACTGGGACAGGGTATGCATGTTATCGGGCGTCTTACCGCCCCGATAATGTGCTTTATGATAGCGGAGGGCTATCACAAAACCCGTGACCCGAAGAAATATGCGGGGAGACTCGGACTTTTTGCGCTGATTTCGCATATTCCGTATATTTATCTTGACACAGGACGGCTTCCACTTGTTCACGAAACAAGCATTCTGTTTCCGATGTTTCTGGGCGTTGTTGCACTTATTATAAACGACAGCCCGAAGTATGAACAGGCAGTAAAGAACATGATTATAATATTAATCAGTCTTTTGTCAATGTTCGGCGACTGGAACTTTATCGCAGTCTGGTGGATTATGGCGTTTTCAGCCGCATACGGAAACCGCAGAAAACAGATAAAGAGCTTCTGCATTATCGGCGCATTCATGATTATATTCAATCTTATTATGAATGCAATGACAGGAGGCTGGTACAGGAATCTTTTCCAGCTTGGAATTTTCCTTGCTGTTCCGCTTATTTCACGCTATAACGGCGTAAGACGAGGCGGAAAGGGATTCAAGTGGTTTTTCTATGTGTTCTATCCTGCACACCTTATTGTAATTGCGGTACTTAAATATTGCGTATTTTAAAAATCATATAAATCAGGAGGTAAAAACCAATGGCTAAAATTAAAATGACTACACCGCTCGTTGAGATGGACGGCGACGAGATGACACGAATCCTCTGGAAGTGGATTAAGGAAATTCTTCTCGAACCATATATTGAGCTTAACACAGAATACTATGACTTAGGTCTTGAGGAAAGAGAAAAGACTAAGGATAAGGTTACTTTTGACAGTGCTGAGGCTACTAAAAAATACGGCGTTGCTGTTAAGTGTGCTACAATCACACCTAATGCTGCAAGAATGCCTGAATATAACCTCACAGAAATGTGGAAGTCACCAAACGGTACAATCAGAGCAATCTTAGACGGTACTGTTTTCAGAACACCAATCCTCGTTAAGGGTATCACACCATATATCCCTACATGGACAAGTCCTATCACAATTGCACGTCATGCATACGGCGACGTATACAAGAACACAGAAATGCAGGTAAAGGGCGGCGGAAAGGCTGAGCTCGTTTATACTGACAAGGACGGCAACGAAACAAGACAGACTATCCACGAATTTGACGGCGACGGAATTATTCAGGGTCTCCACAATGTTGACAAGAGTATTGAAGGCTTTGCAAAATCATGCTTTAACTTCGCTCTTGACACAAAGCAGGACCTCTGGTTTGCAACAAAGGATACAATCTCCAAGAAGTATGACCACAGATTCAAGGACATTTTCCAGGAAATCTATGATGCACAGTACAAGGAAAAGTTTGAAGCTGCAGGCATTGAATATTTCTACACACTCATCGACGACGCTGTTGCAAGAGTTATCCGTTCAAACGGCGGCTATATCTGGGCTTGTAAGAACTATGACGGTGACGTTATGTCAGACATGGTTTCAACAGCTTTCGGAAGCCTTGCTATGATGACTTCTGTTTTAGTTTCACCTGATGGTGTTTACGAATATGAGGCTGCTCACGGTACAGTTCAGCGTCACTACTACAAGCACTTAAAGGGCGAAGAAACTTCAACAAACTCTGTTGCAACAATCTTTGCATGGAGCGGTGCTCTCAGAAAGAGAGGCGAGCTTGACGGTAACAACGAACTTATGGCGTTTGCTGACAAGCTTGAAAAGGCTACAATCCAGACAATCGAAGAAGGCGTTATGACAGGTGACCTTTATCTCCTCTCAAGCCTTGAAAACAAGAAGAAGGTTAATTCAAAGGAATTCCTCGAGGAAATCAACAACAGACTTTCAGCACTTATGTAAAAGATGTGCTCCAAATTAATCAGAAAGAAGGATTGAGTTAAATGGCAAAATCCTTGATTTCGGCTCCCGTTATAAAGCGTCTGCCAAGGTATTACCGCTTTCTGGGAGAACTGGAAAAACAGGGCTTTATCAGAATATCAAGCCGTGAGCTTTCGGAAAAAATGGGTTTCACAGCTTCACAGATAAGACAGGACTTAAACTGCTTCGGCGGTTTTGGTCAGCAGGGCTATGGCTATAACGTCAAGGAGCTTCACAGAACAATCGGTGAAATTCTTGGAATAAACGTCGGCAACAAGACTATTCTTATCGGTGCGGGAAACCTCGGACGTGCAATTGCGGCACACATTGATTTCGGCAAGAGAGGCTTTGAGCTTATCGGGATTTTTGACAGCAATCCCGAAAAGACAGGTCAGCTGATTTCGGGAGTGAGCGTTTCTCATACTGACAGAATCGAAAAATTCTGTAAGGAGAGAAAGCCTGTGTGTGCGGTGCTGTGCATTCCTAAAACGGCGGCTCAGGAGATTGTTGACAAGCTTGTTACGCTTGGTATCAAGGGGTTCTGGAATTTCAGTCACTATGACCTTAAAACAGACCATCACGACGATGTGATTGTCGAAAACGTTCACCTTGCCGACAGCCTTATGACTTTGGCATACGGGCTTCATTCAGGCATGCAGGACGATAAAAAATGATTAAAACAAAGCGGACAGGTTATTTTACCTGTCCGTTTTTTGTAAAACAGAAAAATAAATGCATAAACAATGAATATTTAATGAATATCTGTATATTTATGCAATTTTCTCTTGACATTTATTTTTTTAGGTGTATAATGATATTAACAGATTAAAAATTATGGGTGAAATGCCCTTAAAACGGAGGAAATCAACATGAATAACGCAGCAAAGAAAAAAGACATTAAAAAAGTTGTTCTCGCTTACTCAGGCGGTCTTGACACATCAATCATTATTCCATGGCTCAAGGAAAACTACAACAACTGTGAAGTTATCGCAGTTTCAGGTGACGTAGGTCAGGACAGCGAGCTTGAAGGTCTTGAAGAAAAGGCTCTTGCAACAGGCGCTTCTAAGCTCTACATCGAACACTTAACAGAAGAATTTATCACAGATTACGTTTATCCGACAGTTCAGGCAGGCGCAATCTATGAAAACAGATATATGCTCGGTACATCTTTTGCACGTCCAATCATTGCAAAGAGAATTGCTGAAATCGCAATCGCTGAAGGCGCAGACGCAATCTGCCACGGCTGTACAGGTAAGGGTAATGACCAGGTTCGTTTTGAACTTGCTAT
>CAZULQ010000045.1:0-15048 GCA_964621265.1 uncultured Clostridium sp.
AGAGCCGTAATCTTGTCTGTAAACATAACCATTCCTTTCCGACAATTACGGCGGCTAATGTGATTACATTATACCATAACTGTCATAAAATATCAATGCTTTAAATCAATAAATTTCAATAGAGTTGTGAAACGGTTATGCCGCTTGTTTTGACTGTTTTTCAATATCACGCTCTATCAATCGACGCACTACGTCGGAAATATTTTCTTTACAATTGGGTGCGAACTTTACGTTCACGATATATGTCGTATTACCGATTTTGTATTCGGTTGCAGATGTGATATCCTTTTGCATAAAGCCGAGCCTCCTTTCTTATAAAATATGAAAATCATAATTTTATCCCGTCCTTTCCCTGTGATTTTTTACAGAAGCTGAGAATATATCTCCCGAAGAAGCTCCCAGATTTTCTCCTGATTATTTTTGAGTTCCTGCATATCTTCGGCGTAGATATTATTCGTCGCATTGATACGCTTGGCAATCTGATTAATGTTCTTGGAAACGCCGTGAATGTCCTCCAGCATTTTATCGAAACAGCTTAAATCAACATTCAGCAGATAACCGTCCGTTGCAATTTTCCGAAGATAAGTAGACATATTTTTCAGTCCGACAAGCTCCTTTCGTTTCTGAATTGCCGCCTTCTCTTTGACTGTTACGAAAAATCTGAGCAGAATATCTCTCGTTCTCTTTGGCATAATAATTCCTCCTGTAAATTTGTTTTTTCAAAAATATTCCATCGGCAGAATTGCCGATTTCCATTCAAGGGGTTTGGGTTCTCCCAACAAGTTTTGTATTTGTAACCGCAGTCGGATTTTCATAAAAACCCCGTACTGTGGCTACAAATCATATGCTTGCTCTCAACCGAGGTGACAGAGAGCGAGCATACCGATTTTTATAAAATCGTGCCGTGTCTATACACAGGCGATGCTTGCTGTCAACTTTGCGAAGCGCAGCGAGCTTGAACATTTTTTCAAAGATTTATTTTCAAGGCGGTATGCTTTTTTGAAAATTCCGAGTTTTATCGTTTCGTTAAAACTCATTTTATCTGTCAGGGGTCATCGAAATGATGACTCCTTGAATTCACTGCAAGGGGTGTCCGAATCGTCCACCCTTTTCAAAGGATGCGGTAAAACACCGCTCCCTTTATCTCTGATTTTTCATAAACCACCGTCGCAATTCACGACGGCATAAGAAATCATTCCCAGAACTCGCCCTGAAATGGGGTGTGTGCTTTCTCTGTAATCAGGCCCTGAAACGAGGCGTACTTTGAAAAAGTACGATGATATTTTACGGAATAGCTGACGCACTGAAATGATACATCAGCTTTTGGGGCAAAACAAAAAAGCCGTTACACACACATAACTACAACAAGCCAGACCCAACAGCTTTTCTGATGAGTCAGGACTTATTAGATTGTTATGTTAGTGTAACGGCTTTAAATCTCCGTTATCATTCGGCTGATAAGATTACAACCGACCGCCTGAGCAAAAATGCTCGGCACAATATATACGCTACTCTTTATAGAGTGCCAAACGCAAGAACACTCGTTCTGCTACATTTTCTATTCTATAATATTATTCGATTTTTGTCAACCCCAAAACGTCAAAAAACTGCGTAACCAAGCCGTTTCCAAGCTCTGATATAGCGGTGGAGTAATAGGGATTGGTTTTAATTTTCTGCATACTTTCTGAGGAAAAAAATTCGCTGTATCATTTTTGAAACAGGTAGTGGGTGGAGATAACTCCAAAATTTTCACAAAAATTTCACATTTAAAATTGAGGTGTGGCTATGATTTTTGAAAAATAGCATTTCCGTACAATTATATCCTCAGAATAAAACTGCTCCTAATATGCAAGCCAAAGGAAACTAAGGGTGTTAACCTCGGTGCTGATACAACCGTTTTATTCATAAGCATAACTTTCTGGAACATTCATAATAACCATTACAATAATTTGAAGCAACTCTTTTCAAATTCAATCAACCCCTCATCACGCATTTTACAAAGCTCGTTTGACATTGCACTCCTGTCAACAGACAGAAAATCCGCAAGCTGCTGACGGTTGAAGGGAATAGAGAATTCACTGCTGTTCTGTCGTTTTGCCTCCTCAGACAGATATGCAATAAGCTTTTCTCTCGTAGTGCGTTTCGTCATAAAGGTCAGCTTCTGCACAAGCTTTCTGTTCTTCTCGGAAATTGCAAAAAATAAATTCTGCACGACCATCGAATGAAATCTGCAAGCCGCTGAACAAACGGTGATTATACGCTTTACATCGAAGAAAATAACCGTACTGTCCTCCACTGCAAGCACATCGTTCATCAGTGTGCCGCTTTCGGGAGCTACATACGCTTCACCAAACATCTCGCCAATGCTTACCATATTTATGATACTGCGGTTTCCCCAGTAATCGTCACGCTGAATGTGGAGCTTTCCACCCACAATCACCAGAATTTTATCGAGATGTTCACCCTGTCGGAGAACATACTCGCCCTTTTTATATGTGCAAAGCTTTGCCTGTAAGCAATTAAGCATTGCTCCTATTTCTTCCTCACCCACTCCCGAAAAGAGCTGGGTTCTTTTTAATATTGGGATATATTTCTCCATAAAATCCTCTTTCTGTTGTAAATACAACCGACTTGTTACAAATATTATAGTATAATGTCAACAGAAAGTCAAGGAGGTGTGAGATGAAACCCAAAACCAAAATATCGCTTGTTGAAAAGAAAGGTGAATGTGAATGTCACAGAGGGCATAAAGTAGGTGACGCCTTTGATTATTACAGCGAACGAGGAAAGCTCTGTCCTATGGCAATGCACGTTGCCTTTCCGTATATAGATATTCTTCGTTACGGCGGAACACCGCCTAAATCCAAAAACGGAGATATACGCTTCTGCTGTCCCGATTGTGATGTGATAAATGTATTTAAAATAGAAGTGGAGGAAGAACGATGATAAGAAAAATAATAAGAATTGATGAAGAAAAATGCAACGGCTGTGGTCTTTGTGCAGAGGCTTGTCACGAGGGTGCAATCGAAATGATTGACGGAAAAGCAAGGCTCACTCGTGAGGATTACTGTGACGGTCTGGGGGATTGTCTGCCTGCTTGCCCTACAAATGCTATTACTTTTGAGGAGCGTGAAGCTCCTGCATATAATGAAACAGCTGTTCTTGCTGCAAAGCAGAAGAAAACAGGTACACTCCCTTGTGGATGTCCCGGAACGCAGTCAAAGGCTATAAAACGTGAAGCGGTTTCCGTTTCCTCACCCGTTACAAGCCAGCTTTCACAATGGCCTGTACAGATTAAGCTTGTGCCAATAAATGCACCATATTTTGATAACGCAAATCTTCTTGTCGCGGCGGATTGTACCGCTTTTGCCTATGGTAATTTTCACAACGAATTTATTCGTAATCGCATTACCCTTATCGGTTGTCCAAAGCTTGACGAAGGGGATTATACCGAAAAGCTTACACAGATTATTGCGAACAATAACCTAAAAAGTGTAATGGTTGTGCGGATGGAAGTACCTTGCTGCAGCGGTATTGAAAATGCTGTAAAAAGAGCATTGCAAGCAAGCGGAAAATTTATTCCGTGGAGAGTTGTTACAATTTCAACTGATGGAAGAATTATTGATTAATGGAGGTAAATGTAATGGAAAAGATGTTTTGTTTTCAGTGTGAGCAGACCGCAGGCTGTAAGGCTTGTACAAGTTCGGCAGGCGTTTGTGGAAAAAAAGCTGATACAGCACAGCTTTAGGATGAACTGACAGGAGCTTTAATCGGTCTTGCCCGTGCAATCGAAGGTAACGAAGACCTTGTAAATGAAAGTACATACAGACTTATCATCGAGGGACTTTTTACGACGATTACAAACGTAAGCTTTGATAATGTGACAATAAAAAGACTTATTGAATATGTCAAGCTTGAAAAAACACGCCTTGTTCCGCAATGCGGCGGCTGTGGTGCACCCTGCGGAAGAAATGATAATTACGATATGCAGAAGCTATGGAACGCCGATGAGGATATACGTTCTCTGAAATCGCTTATTCTGTTCGGTATCAGAGGTATGGCGGCTTACGCATATCACGCTATGGTGCTTGGCTACTCGGATAATGATGTGAACAACTTCTTTGTCAAGGCGCTGTTTACAATAGGTATGGATGACTTTGGAATGAATGAGCTTCTGCCTGTTGTTATGGAAGTTGGAGAAGTCAATCTGAAATGTATGGGACTGCTTGACAAAGCCAACACAGAAACCTATGGAAATCCTGTTCCGACAGAGGTTTCACTGACGGTTGAAAAAGGTCCTTTCATTGTCATTTCGGGACACGATTTATATGACATGAAACAGCTTTTAGAGCAGACAGAGGGCAGGGGCATCAACATCTATACTCATGGCGAAATGCTCCCTGCACACGCTTATCCCGAACTGAAAAGGTATGCTCATCTCAAAGGCAATTTCGGCACAGCGTGGCAGAATCAACAGAAAGAATTTGCAGATATTCCTGCACCTGTACTGTTTACAACAAACTGCCTTATGCCGCCGAAAGAAAGCTATGCCGACCATGTATTCACAACAGAAGTAGTTGCATATCCCGAAATTGTGCATATAGGTGAAAACAAGGACTTTACACCTGTTATTGAAAAGGCTCTTGAGCTTGGCGGTTATGCAGAGGATAAGCATTTTACAGGTGTTAACGGCGGAAACAAGGTTATGACAGGCTTCGGACATAACGCTGTTCTTTCGGTCGCCGATAAGGTTGTGGAAGCTGTTAAGTCGGGTGCAATAAAGCATTTCTTCCTTGTGGGCGGATGTGACGGTGCAAAGGC
Organism: uncultured Clostridium sp.; assembly: GCA_964621265.1. Taxonomy (GTDB): domain Bacteria; phylum Bacillota; class Clostridia; order Oscillospirales; family Ruminococcaceae; genus Porcipelethomonas. The sequence goes on from CAZULQ010000045.1 coordinate 4,822, forward strand.
TGGGCGTAATTACTACACAGAATTCGTAAAGCAGACTCCGCACGACAGCATTGTTCTGACTCTCGCCTGTGGAAAATACCGTTTCAATGACCTTGAATTGGGAACAATAAACGGCCTGCCGAAAATTATGGATATGGGGCAATGTAATGATGCATACAGTGCAATAAAGGTTGCAGTAGCTCTTGCAGAGGCATTCGGCTGTACTGTAAATGAACTGCCGCTTTCTATGGTGCTTTCGTGGTATGAGCAAAAGGCAGTTTGTATTCTGCTGACTCTTCTGCATCTTGGCATAAAAAATATACTTCTCGGTCCGTCACTACCTGCGTTTATTTCTCCGAATGTACTGAACTTCCTTGTGGAGAATTATAACATTGCTCCTATTTCTACTCCTGAGGAGGATATGAAGAAACTGCTTAAATAATATCAGTAACCGCATTCACGTTTGTGAGTGCGGTTATTTACAGAAAAACCTTAAAAACATATTGACAAATCTCTATATGTGATGTATAATATAGAAAAATATCAATGTGAGGTGAACAGATGGAACTCAATCCTAAAAAGACAGCTGTTATTTTCAAGGCATTCTGTGATGAAAACCGTATTAAGATATTACAGCTTTTGTTGGATGGCGAAAAATGTGCCTGCAAGCTGCTTGAGGAAATGAACATCACACAACCTACTCTTTCACATCATATGAAAACACTCCTTGACAGCGGCATTGTAAACGGGCGTAAAGAGGGTAAGTGGATGCACTATTCCATTTCCGCAGAAGGTGTTGAATATGCCAGACAATGCTTTAATGCTCTGACCGCTGTAAGTGGTACAAATGAAAATCAGTCGTGTTGTAAGAAGTAACCTTGGTTTCTTCTTCGCACGACTTAAATTCAAAGCCGAATATAGATACATTTCTATATTTAAATATATTCGTTTAAGAAAGGAGCAAACCTTATGGAAACACTGAAAACAATCTGGGATTTCTTTCAGAATGAAATTCTCGGAATGGCGTGGCTGAACCAATTGATTGGCAGTTTGCTTAACGCTCTCGGCCTGGACACAAACGGAAAAATCGGAGGAAGTGTACAGTTCTTCATTTACGATATGATAAAAATTATGATGCTGCTTGGTATATTGATTTTTATTATCTCGTATATTCAGAGCTACTTTCCACCTAAACGGACAAAGAAAATTCTCAGCAGATTTCATGGCATCGGAGCAAATATTATCGCTGCACTGCTTGGAACGGTAACGCCATTTTGTTCCTGTTCGTCAATACCGCTGTTTATCGGGTTTACAAGTGCAGGTCTTCCCCTTGGTGTAACATTCTCGTTCCTGATTTCCTCACCTATGGTTGACCTCGGCTCTCTTGTATTGCTGATGAGCATTTTCGGCTGGAAGGTTGCGGTTGTATATGTACTGCTGGGACTTGCGATTGCAGTCGCAGGCGGAACTTTGATTGAAAAGCTGCATCTTGAAAATCAGGTTGAGGAATATATTCGAAAAGGAAAACAGTTTGATATTCCACAGAAAAAACTGCATTTCAAAGACCGTGTCAAGTATGCGTTTGAACAGGTCTGCGGCACAGCGAAAAAGGTATTTCCGTATGTGCTGATTGGTGTAGGTATAGGTGCAGTCATTCATAACTGGATACCAGAAGATTTCATTATAAAGGTTCTTGGTGACAGCAATCCATTCGGTGTTATACTTGCAACCGTTGCAGGCGTTCCTATGTATGCCGATATTTTCGGAACAATTTCGATTGCGGAGGCTCTGCTCTCAAAGGGGGCGTTACTCGGTGTTGTTCTTTCGTTTATGATGGGAGTAACTACACTTTCACTTCCGTCGTTGATTATGCTGAGAAAGGCAGTAAAGCTGAAACTTCTCGGTATTTTTACGGTAATTTGCGTTATCGGAATAATGATTACAGGATATTTTTTCAATTTAATTCAATCAATACTAATATAAAACGGAGGTAATATTAAAATCTTAGGCGGAGGCTGTGCTTCCTGCAAAAAACTCTATGAAAACACTAAAAAAGCAGTTGCAGAAACAGGGATTACAGCAGATATAGAATACATCACGGATATGGAAAAGATTATGACTTACAGCGTGATGAATATACCTGCTCTTGTTGTCAATGAACAGGTAGTGACTATGGGAAAGGTATTGAAGCCTGCTGAAATTGTGAAAATACTTGAGAAAGTGAGGGAGTTGATATGAAGAAGGTTACTTTTATATGTGTGCATAATTCATGTCGGAGTCAGATTGCCGAGGCTCTTGGCAAACACCTTGCAAGTGATGTTTTTAAAAGCTATTCCGCTGGTACAGAAACAAAACCGCAGATAAATCAGGATGCTGTAAGGCTGATGAAACAGCTCTATGGTATTGATATGGAGCTTACGCAGTACAGCAAAACATTTGATAAAATCCCGTCGCCCGACATTTTTATTTCAATGGGGTGTGATGTGGGCTGTCCTTATATCGGCAGAGATTTCGACGATAACTGGGGATTGCCTGACCCTACGCGCGAAAATGACGAGTTTTTTGTTGATGTTATAAAAAGGATTGAAGAACAGATACTTGCGTTAAAATTACAATAAAAACAAGAGCAACACCGCCGTTAAGCGATGTTGCTCTGTTTGTTTTTACATAAGCCACCAATTGTCTTAAACCGTTTGGGTTGAAAACTTCTCTATGGCTACCCCACTTTAAAAGAGGACGGTTTTTATATAGGGGAAATTTAATTATGTCATTTTTTATGCATTCAGTAGAAGTCTTCTCATGAGGATAACATCAAATACATTTACAATGTTATTTTCGTCGAGGTCACCCTTTTCCCATACTGTAACTTCATTTTCTGCTGCAAACCAGTTCTGGAGCATTACAACGTCGGCTACTGTGAACTTGCCGTCGCCATTAACGTCACCCTTGACATCTACAGGTTCAGTAGTTGGTTCTATTGTAGGCGCTTCAGTAACAGGTTCTGTTACAGGTTCAGTTGTAGGTGCTTCTGTAATTGGTTCTGTTACAGGTTCAGTTGTAGGAGCCTCAGTAACAGGTTCTGTTGTTGGCTCTTCTGCCTTAACTGCAAATACAGTATAGTTTACACATGATGCAGACTGCCCGTTTGTACCGAGTGTAACCTTATCACCCTTATTAACTTCAAGTGAGTAAAGATTGAATGTAACACCCTTGTTGTTTGTAGCTGTAAGACTTGTCTTTGTCCAGCCTGAAAGCCATGAAGGTACCGTTGAAACTCTTGCGTCAAGTCCTACATAAAGAGTCATGTCAGCTCCTGCTTTGAGTGTTGCAAGGTCAGAAGTAACATTCTTAGCATCACAGTCAAGAAGTACTGCTTCTGCACCAACAAGTTCAGATGGAAGTGTTGTGTATGTTACATCACGGTCATTGAATACAAGGTCACCTATTGCAATACTGCTGTCAATCTTCCAACCGTCAAGGTATGCAGTATTGTTAACAAGAAGCTCTCCCATAAGCTCGCTGTTCACTCTGACTTTCGCAATCCATTTCTGGTCAGCAGAATCATTGCACTGCCACTGAACAACGTTTGCCGCTTCATCCTTAGATGCGCTGGTTACGCCAAGTGCGCTTGCGTCGTTAGTACATTTTGTAACGATTGCAAATGTACCGTCTCCGTTATCAATAAACTTGAACTTTCTTGCGTCAGATTCATCATTTGTCCAGACGCCAACATTTGTTCCATTGTCTGTTTCGGCATAATTGAGGTCGAGGCAGTATGTCTGTCCGTCACCAACTTCAGAGTATACATAATAGTATCCGTTGCCTGCATCAACAAGCTTCCAGCCAAGTGCGCCTGTACTACCCTGCTGTACGTTAGCGCCCTTCACAGCTTCAGCTCCTGCAACTTCAAGGTAGAGTCCGCTGTTTACGTTTTCAAAAACGTATGTCACGTCAGTATTCATAACTGCGCCCTGCTTTGAATCACTTACATCAATATCCTTTGTGAAAGGACATGGATATCTTTTTGCAACCCAATCGGAAAGCTCAGCATCTGTGATATATTTGAACGCATCTGCTGTTGACATTGAACCTGAGTACTTTAAACAGAAATCCTTAGTGTTATATGTTCCTACTGCATTAATAAGAGAGTAGCCATAGTTTTCTGTTTCAGGATGACGTGTACTTGTCACATTGGCTTTAAAATTCAGTGCAGTTGGTGTGGAATTAGCATCTTTTGCTGTGTACGAGCCGTCATCACGATATGGCTCCGGTCCACCGCCTGCGCAAATTTCGTGTCCTGATGCAACAGATTCAAAACGACAGTTCTGAGACACAACATCAGTCTGACCACCGCCGATAATCTGGTCGATACCATCAGTTTCAGATGCACTCTTTCCACGCCAAAAGCTTGAAACAATATGACCATAAGCACTGCCAAGCTGAGGACAGCGTCGTACACAATTATCATAGAAGCAATAGAGGAAAGATACACGACATCTTATTTTTTCATTATCCGGTACTTCATAAGAAACAGATGCGAAAAGTGTTGTCCAGTAACGATTATAGAAAGTACAGTAAGAAATTGTCATAAAGTCTGTTGCACGTGATTTCCACGCCCCATCAAACGGAGAGTTACACCAGATAAACTTGCCGACTTCATCTTTCGATCTTGGAAGCTCACTGACAAATGAACAGTGGTCAATCCAGATTTGCCTTGATGAGTATATATTGAACAGCATACAGTTTGTACTGTCCTTTGCAAGAAGTCTCAGGTTTTTGAATACCAGATTATCTGAAGGTGCTGTAGATGAATTTGTATCATTAGGACAGGTGCGGATTTGCGCGTCCTTTAGTGTAACACCATATGCACCGATAAGTGTTTTGTCTGAACGAATTTCCTGTTGACCATAAGGATGCCAGTCCAGATCTTTAGTAAGAACAATAGTGAGCGGCTTTTGTTGAAGCATTGCTGATTTGAGTTCATCGTCTGTATCGACAAAAACAGTTTCACCAAGCAAACCGCCAATTGTACCGGCTTTTTCGTTTCCGTCAACCATACAGTTAGCAGCATAGCCCTCAAGACCGTCAAGATTGAGCTTGAATTTCTGATAGTCTGCACCGCTGTATGTTTCTGTTGTTATTGCGTTGCCGTCTTTTGTAAAGGTAAGCGCTTTTGATGAATCAGCGGCACTTGTCACCTTATAGTAAAGGTCATAACCTTCTGAGTCCTGCTGTACCGCTGTGATATTCCAGCGCTGATTTGAGCCGCCAGTATCAGGTGCAAGAACAGCTTTTCCGTTATTGTTTGTTACAATATAGCCTGTTGCTGCGTTTACGATTTCGTATGTACCCGCACTGATGTAATTTAAATACCACTTCTCATTCTCAGTACCCATCATAAGTGACGAATTCAGAGAAGCACCGTCAGAAGCTTCAGTAATGCTGATACTTCTGTTTGTGTCAGAGATACCAAAACGAAGCTTCTGTACTGGATAATTAAAAGAAGCAGCTTCTGTCATTGTGCTGTTGCCCAGAATAAATCCCGAAGCAACACAGGTTAAAGCGCATACTGCACTTAGAATTGAACTAATACATTTTTTTAAGTTCATGTTAATTCCTCCCATCATATACTTTCGATAGTTTTTTTATCTTTTCCCCTTAGATTATGTTAATAATACCACAAAAAATAGCCATATTCAATGAACATTTATGACCTTTTTGTTGCAATAATTAGCCTGTTTTATGCTAAATAAAAGTCATGTCATCTGGACTGATATAATAAAAGTAGAGTTGTCATACACCCAAAATTCTGGTAGAATAAAGAAAATAAAAAACCGGAAAGGGAAATAAAAAATGAATTACAGCAAAGAATTCAAAGAAGAAGTACTAAAGCTGTCCGATGAAATTGGAGTGAAGAAAGCGGCAACTCAACTCGGGCTCAAGTATTATACACTCGCCGACTGGCGAAGTAAACGAAAGGATTGTTGTGGTCAAGCATTTTTGTACAGCGAGGGGTAGAAAATGATAATACCCGACGCATTTTGTGTCTCGGAAAACTGAAATCGTCTCCTCGCAAATCAGTGCGACAATGCGACAGAAAAAATTAATCCCTCTTGCGTTAACCATTCAATTACTGCTTCCTATATTTTCGTTGACATGGAAATTTGAGCATGATATAATGTAATAAAAAAGTCTTAAAATATCAATTTATCAATACATTCAGGGAGGTTATTATTATGGGTAAAAAAGTCTTGATTTTGTCAGGAAGTCCACGCAAGGACGGCAATTCTGACATTCTCTGCAATGAATTTATGAAAGGTGCAGTTGAAAGTGGTAATGAGGTTGAAAAAATCCGTGTTTCTGAAAAGAAAATCGGTTTCTGTACCGGTTGCTATGCCTGTCGTGATACAGGTGTCTGTGCAATTAAGGACGATATGGCAGATGTGATGCAGAAAATCATTGACGCTGATGTTATAGTGCTTGCAAGTCCTGTATACTTCTACTCTATTGACGCACAGCTTAAAGCACTTATCGACCGTACTGTCTGTCGCTGGACAGAAGTCAAAAACAAGGAATTCTATTACATCATGACTGCTGCTGATACAGCAAAGGAATCTATGGAAACAACACTTGCCTGCTTCCGTGGCTATGCTGATTGCGTTGAAGGTGCAAAGGAAATAGGCGTAATCTACGGCACAGGTGTTTATGAAAAGGGCGAAATCAAGGACAAAAAAGCCATGTCTGAAGCATTTGAAATGGGCAGAAGTATTTGAGGTAATTACAATGAAAACAAAACATATCGCTACCATATATGCGGTTGTTGCGGCAGCATTATATGCAATTAATGTCCCGTTTTCCAAAATGCTGTTAAATTATATAGACCCAACAATGATGGCGGCATTTCTTTATCTTGGTGCAGGGGCAGGACTACTTATCTATGGCATTGTTTCAAAAGCAACGGGAAAATCATCAAAAACAGAACCTCTTACCAAAAAGGAACTCCCCTATACAATTGCAATGGTAGTTCTGGATATCATTGCTCCGATTCTGCTTATGTTTGGAATAAAAGCATCAAATGCGGCAAATGTATCTCTGATAAACAACTTTGAAATTGTTGCCACATCAATTATCGCTCTTGTCATTTTCAAAGAGATTATTTCTAAAAAATTATGGATTGCGATTTCACTGGTAACTGTTGCAAGTGCCATTCTGACATTTGAGGGAACAGGCTCTTTTGAATTTAATATCGGTTCTCTTTTTGTTTTCGGTGCTTGCCTTTGCTGGGGATTTGAAAATAACTGCACTAAAATGATAAGCAACAAAAGCTCTGTTGAAATAGTTGTTATAAAAGGAACATTTTCAGGTCTTGGAAGTCTGATTGTTGCCTTGATAATTGGTGAAAAATTCCCTGCACTTCATTTGATACTCTGTGCTTTGCTACTTGGATTTGTTGCCTATGGTCTGAGCATTCACTTCTATATAATGGCACAAAAGGATCTGGGGGCTGCCAAAACAAGTGCCTATTATTCAATCGCACCGTTTTTAGGAGTGGTATTTGGTATGCTGATTCTGAAGGAAAGACCTGCAGTTCAGTTCTATATTGCATTAATCGTAATGATAATCAGCACATACTTTATGATTAAGGATACTATCGAATTACATCATACTCACGAGCACGAACATACTCACACTCATGAGCACAGCCATGGTGATATAGTGCATACCCATGAGCATACACATAAACATTCTCACATACACATACACGCCGGAGATGTTGATAATCACAATCATACACATAAATCAATGCTTCACGAACATCTGCACTGTCACTGATGATTCAGACAAAATTACTCCTTACAGTTTCTTACTGTAAGGAGTTTTATTGTTGATGTTTGGCTGTATAAATTGAATTTGCCACCCACTTAAGAACTGATGCATCTGACTCTATCTTATTTTCTTTTTATAATAAAACATTCCGAAATTTTATCAAATCCTATCTTCTCAGCCAGTCTGGCAGAAGCAATATTTTTATAATTACATGCCCAGACAGGTTTCTTTTTATGTTCCAAAATATATTTTATCATAGCTTTTGAAACAATTGCGGCATATCCTCTGTTCTGATATTTTTCCTGAGTTTCAACCCCGATGTCTATTTCATTATTGCTGACAGAAGCAGAAAATGCCCATGCTGAAATTTCCCCATTGGTTATGATACAGTATCCCTTGCCTTTTGCAAGAAAATCATCTGCATTGTTCCAGGAAAAATACGGTGTAATTCGTCCTTTCATTTCTGACATTATTTCTGCGTCAATGGATTTTAATTCGCAGTCACATGGCAACTCAGTTGTTTCAGTGAAGTCCTTATTAAATTCAAAAAAATATCTGCGCTCAATATCAATATTTTCTCTGTTTCTGAAAAAGGATACTGTCTGTTCATTATCGGCAAACAAAATAAAACGACGTGGATTTGTTTCGTTCTTATCAGAAATAATATCATATATTTCCTCAAGAAAAACCTCATCATACTCGCCCGAAACAAATGCAAATCCACTGTAATGCCAGAAAAGTACTGATTTACAGTCGGTTGATGAATTCACAAAAATCTCTCCTTGCTGATAACCTTCAGCAATAGAAAGCGGGTATACATTTCCGCATCTGCATTGCTGAGCATAAGAAATATAGTCTGAGTAATCTTTAAAATCCACTTTAACCATAACGGCACCTCTGCATATTTTTAATAAAATTATACCATATAAAAATTTCAAATACAATATAAAGACGTAAAATGAAAAAATACCCGATTAACCTTTGTTGTTAACCGGGTATTAATCAATTTACGCTCCATTAATCAAAATTCAAGCAATTCCAGCGAGCCGTCATAACCGCTCATTGAAACCGCAAAATATCTTGTTTGTCCTGACTCGTCCGTATAGGAAACACCATAGGACGGCGTATCGCCATAGAATGTAAGCTCTACAATCAGCGGACGATATGACTCAAGTCTGTCATAGGAACTGATTTCTTCAATGGAATATTCGGGGTTGCCTTCCTCGTCAACATCATTCATAGAGAGGGACAACAGCTTGAAATCATAGAGTGTTCCGTCAGTTGAAAATGCAATACTGGTTGCATATTCCGATTGGTCAATCGAATAAAAATCACAATATTCCTCATCAAATGATGTGTCGGAAGTATATTCAACAAACAACTGTGAAGATTCCTTTTCGGGATATTCCTCCACAAACGGAGTCAGGGCAATCTCGACTACTTCAGTTTCAAGGCTCAGACATTTCTCCCAGAACTCGTCCTCTGTTATGTCGAGTTCTTCTGACTGCACCTTGTCGCTGATACCGATTGTATTGTGGTAAAAGCCGATCTCCTCAAAGGTTTCGTCCTTTTCGTATGTAAAGTAGTAATCATTGCAATCCAGACCTTTGCCGTCGGGCTGTAATGTAAAGCTGGCGATGATTGCATACATCGCGCCTCCGGATCCACGATAGAAGAATGTGCCGTCGCCTTTATAATAATAACTGCTTCGGTAGGCACCCTCAAAGGCAAGTGATACGTCATCATCATGACAGGTGTATACTGCATAAACCTGATCGCCGTAGCCAATGCCGTCACGCATTTCATTTATTGTGGCAATAGTAAGTTCAGGAATACCGTCACCGCTGAGATCCTCTATGGCATACCCCAGATTATACTCCGCTTCATAACCTGAAATTTCGTAAAGCACGGTCGGATCGCCAATAATTTCAGTTTCGTCCCCCATACCATCTGTAATCACACTGCGAAAATCTTCGATAATTTCTGAATAGACTTCGTAATAATCAGTTTCTTCTGTAGGTGCTTCAGTTGAAGCTTCCGTTGGTGTCTCTGTTTCGCTTTCGGTGGAAACAACAGTTTCGTTTTCTGCACTTTCCGATGTCGTTACTTCAGCGATTGATTCGCTCAGTGCTTTCTTTTCGTCTCCACAGCCTGTTACAGTTGTCAGTAACAGCGAAAACATAACAGAAAGTAATATCATTTTTTTCATTTTCATTACCCCTTCTGACTACAAAATTACATTCTTTTGATTTACTCTGAATAAAGTAATTCCCAATGTTATATATTTTATAATTATACAATACATCTCTTCTTTTGTCAATAATATTAAATTGCTTGAATCAGGGATATATTCGGTTATGTAAATTGGATTTGTCTAAATATAAATTCCTAAAAAGGATGTTATTTTTCCATATGTATATT
>CAZULQ010000046.1:0-14928 GCA_964621265.1 uncultured Clostridium sp.
ATTACATACTTATATTTTATAATATAAAAAAGTCTGTGTCAAGAATTTCGACCCCAATGTATCAGAAAAGCAACACATTTGTATCAGTTGTGCAATAATGTAATTTGCACAATTTAATACGACAGTTATTTATGCAAAAACGCCTTTGAAAAAGCATGGGGATTATGATATAATAAATACATAGGTATGTTTATTTTATTATGGAGGTGCTTATCAGAAATGAGTTTCAATGTCGGTGACCACGTTGTTTACGGTTCTTGTGAAATCTGTAAAATTGAGGAAAAGGTAAAGCGTTGCTTTGACGGTGTTAACGAAAAGGAATATTTAAGACTTATACCAATTTTCTCGAAGGGTTCAAACTTTTACATTCCCTCAGACGACTATGACGGCAAAATCAGACGACTTCTTACAAAAGAAGAAATCTACGAACTAATTGATGAAATGCCGGATGCCGAAACACAGTGGTGTGATGATAAAAACCAGCGTAAAAACCGCTTTTTCTCGGTACTCAGAAGTGACAACTACCATGAGCTTATTTCAATGATAAGAACTATCTATGAAAAGCGCAGGGAACAGAATCTGCAGGGCAAAAAGCTTCATGCTGCCGATGAAAAGGTTATGCACGAGGCTGAAAAGCTTATCCATCATGAATTTGCCTTTGTACTCGGCATTGACGAGGATGAGGTTGACCGCTTTATTGAACAGCGGCTTTCATCAGTTTCAGAATAATCCATTAAAGCAGTTCTTTAAAAGAACTGCTTTTTATGTTGCATTTTATTTTGTTTTGTGATACAATATGATTTATGGTTAAAAGAAAAAAGGAGGCAGACATGAAAAATAAAAGTATGTTTATGAGAGTTGCCGTATTAGTTGTTGCTGCGGTAATTGTGATAGGATTTGTTATTCTGCCGCTTCTCAATCAGTAAGGATTGGAGGTAAATCATATGAACGAAAACAATAAGGACTCATATGCTCAGGACACCCTGTCCTTTGCAGTGCCGCCTGAAGCAAGACGTCCCATGCCAAGACCCCAGGGTCAACGTCCTCAAGGACAGTATCCACAGGAGCAATATCCACAGGGACAGTACCCACAGGGGCAATACCCACAAGGACAGTACCCACAGGGGCAGTATCCACAGGGACAGTATCCACAAGGACAGAGACCTCCTGCGCCAAGACCCCAGGGTCAGCGTCCGCAAGGACAGAGGCCTTCTGCACCAAGACCACAGAGTCAGCACCCACAGGGACAGAGACCTCCTGCGCCAAGACCTCAGGGTCAGCGCCCGCAAGGACAGAGACCTCCTGCACCGAGACCACAGAGTCAGCGTCCACAAGGACAGAAGCCACCAAGACAACGTCCTCAGAATACCAATCAGCAGCCACAGCGCAGTGCGCCTCAGCAGGTTGTAAAAGTCAAAAAGAAAAAGAGCCATTTCCGTTGGCTCAGAAGACTTATAATCGGCTTGCTTACGCCTGTTCTGGTCGTGTTTATCATATACTCGGTTATAGTATTCAGTCTCATCGGAAAAGTCAATATTGTTGAAACAGAAGAGCGTATCGCTCCTTCACATGAGGTATACAGTTCATCGTCTGTAAGAAACATTCTTCTTATCGGTACCGACTCACGAGGCAAGGACAGAGGACGTTCCGACTCAATGATTATCCTGTCTATCAACAGCAGTAGCGACACTATTTCTCTAGTTTCACTCATGAGAGACACTTATGTACAGATTCCGGGGCACGGCGGTGCCAAGCTCAATGCCGCATACCAGTATGGCGGACCTGAGCTTCTCATGGACACAATCGAGGAAAATTTCTATATTGAAGTGGACGAGTATTTCACAGTTAATTTCACATCATTTGCAAGCATTGTTGATACAGTCGGCGGAGTTGAAATGGAAATTTCCGACGCTGAAGCTGACGCTATAAACGTGCTCCTTGACAGCAAGGAGGGCAAAAAGCTTTTTGGCACACCTAAGGAAAGTGATTATCTTAACGGCGGCGGTACTTACGTTTTAAACGGCAAACAGGCCCTTTGCTATTCACGTCTCAGAAAAGTCGGGAATGCTGACTTTGAGCGTACTGAAAGACAGCGAAATGTTCTTGAACAGATTATGAAAAATCTGATGTCAGAGCCAACTGCTATTTTCTCAAATATGGGAGATATTCTTGGCGAGCTTGAAACAAATATGAGTAAATCAAGCATGTATTTCATGTCACTCAGACTTCCGTTCCTGCTTGCAGGCTATGAGTTTGAGCAGATGAGAATTCCAGCCGAAAATGCTTATGCCGGCTCTACTATAAACGGTCAGTCGGTGCTTGAATTTGACAAATCCAAGACTCTTGACATGATTGAAAAAGACTTATACGAATAAAGATAAATCCGTAGAAGAAATTATATCTTCTACGGATTTTGTTTACTTCTTTTTCTTAGGTGTGGGAAGTTCATCGTACATAGATTCAAAAAGTCAATGCAAAGCAAGATAAAACCCCGACAGGATTAATTCCCATCGAGGTTTCTGAGGTATGTTTATGAATAAAGAAAGTCTCTGTATTTCAAATTATCAGCCCCAAGGATTTGTGTTACCGCCTGAGCTGCTGCCGCTTACTGCTGTACCGCCTGAGAGTGTACCACCGTATGCTGCAAGCTGAGTCTGGTCAAGCTCCTGGAAGTATGTTGAACCGTTGAGTGTACCGCCTGTGTAGAATGTTGCACCTGAGTAGCCTGTGCATCCTGCAACAAGGCTTGAGCATGACTTGTCAGCGATGAATGAAGCAATAACGTTGCCTGAACCGTCACAGAGAGTAACTCTTGTATTGGCACTTACTGAAGCTGAAACGTTAACAGATTCAGTCATGGATGAGCCGCCGCCCATGCCTCCCATGCCGCCCATCTGTGAGCCGATGTCCTTGATGTATACGCCGCCTGTGTATGAAATACCGCCGTCACAGTCAAATGCGTCCTGACCGTTTGTGATAGCAATACCGCCTGAGATAGAGAGTGAGCCGTTTGAGTCATAACCGTCGTGGTCACCGCTTGCAACGCTTACGATTGAGAAGCCACCACTGATTGCGAGTGTTCCTGCACCGCCTGAGCTTGTGCCGCCCTGTCCTGGCCAACCGCCTGATGAGCCTGAGTTGTCAGCGCCGCCTGCTACGTTATAAGCGTCATCTGTTGAAGAAACAATTGTAGAACCGCTCTTCTGGTAGATGTTCATAGCTTCGATACCTTCGTATGCACTGTAAATAACGAGTGTCATATCATGGTATGAATTTGCACTGCTGTTACCGAGTGTTACAGCCGCATCAGCGTGAACGCCCTGATAACCTGTTGTTGTGCCCTTGACAGTAATCTGTGTCTGTCCGCCGAACATATTTACATCGCCGTTTGAGTTGATACCGTCATCGTTTGTCTTGAGAACGATTGAACCGCCGTTTACATTTACAACACCTGTTGTAGTTGTGCCTGTTTCATCATCTGTAAGACCGCCCTTTAAGCCCTTGGCACTTCCGCTGTCCTTGCTGCCTGTTGTTTCAATGTTGAGTGTACCACCGTTTACATTGAGAACCTGTGCAGCCTGAACGCCGTCGCCGTAAACGTTCATCTTGATTGTACCGCCGTTGATGTCAACGAGACCATATGTCTTGTCAGCTGTTGAAGCATCCTGACAGTTTGACTTGATACCGTCGCCAGCCTTTGATGTAAGATTAAGATTGAGTGTGCTGAAATCTGTATCGTCAACGTCACCTACTGTTACACTGTCCTTACCTCTGATTGCGTCATCAGCAGCATTAACTGTGATGTTACCATTGTAAACCTTGAGGTCATTTTTAGAAACAATACCGTCACCTGCATTACCGTTTACTGTGAGGTTACCGCTACCCTTGATTTTAAGGTCATCGCATGAGTAGATAGCACCCATACCGCCGTCAGCGTTTGTGTAGCTTGTGCCGTCTGAAATTGTGTTGTCATAGCCATTCTTGGCAACAATCTGAACTTCGTCGCCAACCTGTGCAACATAGATTGGTGAGTTTGTTGTATTTGTAAGGCTCATGCCCATGAGGTCAAGTTCAACAACGCCATCAGCGTATGCTGTCTTGTCAGCGTCAACAACAATCTGTCCGCCTGTCATTTCACCCTTTACTGCATAGATACCAGGTTCTGTAACTGTAACAGTCTTGCCGTCTGAGCTGACTGTCGCACCACTTCCTGTGAATGTGATACCTGAAGAAGCAAGTGTGATTGTGTTATCACCTGTTACTACAATATCACTGCCTGTTGAATCGCCAGGGTTCATGTTTACAGTATTGAATGCTGTAACATTGCCTGTCATAGCAAATGAGCTTGCTGTGTCATTTGTATGCTTAACTGTTGCACCTGTGCTTCCGTTTGTAAGAGTATATGTTGAACCGTTCTTGATTGAAGCGTCGCTTACGAGAGCGTACATATACTTCTTGACAGGAGCATAAGTCTTGCCGTCAATTACGATTGAATTAGCCTTCTTCCAGCAGCCGTCTGTGTTAGCTGCATCTGCAATACAGTTGAGGAGCATTGTGCCCTGAGTTGCTGTGAGAAGTGCAGAATCTGTCTGGTTGTCAGTTGCTGTTGCAACAACAGTACCGCCTGTGATATTAACGCCTGCAACACCAGTAAGACCTCTGTCACCACCGGCTGTTACATTACCGCCTGAGATGTCAATTGTTGTTTCAGCCTGGATAGCGTCATTGCCTGCCTTAACAGAAACTGTACCACCTTCGATTGCAACGTTGCCCTGAGTTGACTTGATACCGTCGCCTTCGCTGTCGATGTTAACTACTGCTGTTTCCTTAACTGTAACAGATGTCTTACCTCTTACAGCGTCAGCAAGAATTGATTCGATGTTTACTGTACCGTCTGTAAACTTGATATCATTGTTACATGCAACAGCATACTGTGTATTTGCTGTGATATTAAGAGTACCTGTACCCTTGAATGTGATATCGTCCTTAGCCTCAACAACTGCTGTTTCAAGGTAATCGCCTGCATAAGCTGTTGTACCGTCGCTGAGATAGTTTTCAGTACCTGGCTGAAGGTTAATTGATGTATTTTCAGCATTTTCAACGAAAATTGCAGGTGCTGAAAGACCTGTGATATTAGCGCCGCAAAGGAAAATCTTAACTGTTTCTGTATCAACAGTTTCATCTGCAACATTAACTAAAATCTGACCGTCGCTGAGTGTACCATCAACATAGTATGTACCGCTTGCTGTAATTGTTACAACATTCTTAGCGGCATTGAGAGTCATGTTTGAACCCTCTGTTGAAATTGTTGTACCATTAAGATGAATGTAGTTGATTTCTGTTGCAGGAATGCTTTCGAGCACATCTCTTCTGAGTGCAATCATATCAAATACATTAATCTTACCGTCTGCAGTAAGGTCAGCATCAGCTGAAATTGTGTCTGATGTGCCTACAATATAATTGCTCAGTGCAACTATATCAGCAACTCCGACTGAGCCATCGCCATTTGCGTCACCTGCAAGTGCTGCACCGACAAGTGAAGTCGTACCGGATGCGATTGTCAGAGCTGTTGCAGCAGATAATGCTTTCAAAAATCTTTTTTTGTTTGACATTTTCAACCTCTCCCTTTTTTAGACTGCTATTGAATAATTGTGCGTGGATTAATTATGTGTGAATTAATTATTTTCGAAAATGTTTACTTTACATAGCAGTCTGAAATTTAAGTAAACATCATTCAGTAAATTCATTATAATATCAGTTTCTTAAATTAATCTTAAAGTTTTGAAAAGTTTTCATATATTTTTTACAGCATTATTCATTTGATATATTCATTGGTAATTGCAAGCCATTCTCTGAGCCAGTATGTCGGAGTGATGGAGAGGGTTGTAAGGTCAAGTGTCGCATTTACAGCAGAAGCATCAACGCCGAAGCTTTTTGCGATGTAGCCTGCTCGGTACTGGTGAAAGCCGTCAGTTACAATTGCAATTTCGCCGCTCTCTATGCCAAGCTTATCAAGGGAAAATTCAAGGTTTTCATAGGTATTGACGGACTTATCCTCTTCTATAATACGCTCAGGCGCAATCCCCTTATCCACAAGATAAATCCTCATTGCCTGTGCTTCGGATATGTTCTCGTCCTCGCCCTTTCCTCCTGATACAACGCACACAACATCTTCATTTTCCTTAAGATACTCCGCCGCCGCATCAAGACGGCGTCTTAACATTCTGCTCGGAGTCTCTCCCCTTACCTTACAGCCAAGAACAATGACAGCCTGCGGATTTTCGGGACTGTCATATATTGCGGCGGTCATCAAAGAAGAAAGCACTATGGCGTAAGCCACACACGCCGCAGCAATACTTCCCGCTCCGATAACTGCAATTTTACCGCCTGTATGCTCCCAGAGGCGTGAAACAAGACTGCCAAAATGCCCGTTGAAGATTGTTATGCAAAGCAAAGCTGTACAGATTAATATACCGAGAATGTTGCCCGGGTGAATGATATTCTGAAATACAGGCAACACAAAAAACAACAGAATAATTATTTCTATAGTAATAAGTATAATTTTCATAAAAACTTCCTTTCAGATATTTATATATAAAGTATAACATTCGCACACAGTATTGTCAATGTTATACATCTAACAGCACTTTTTGCAATATATTTTTTCTAAAAAGTGTTGACTTATTTCAATCAATACATTATAATGTAGTTATATGCAAATAACACAATTTACAGGAGTTTTAAATATGGAAAAAATTTATAAGATTCATATGGGGAAAGCCAAGTGTGCCGTTGACCTCGGTGACGGCAGTGAAAGAGGCGAATATGTAAACCAGGATTACATCCTTCACAAGCTCGGCAGACCTCACAGAGCTATCAGCCTTATGTACTGCTACTACCCTCTCGACAAGGGCTGGCCGGGACGTGCAAGCGTTGTACACGCAAGCCCTGACGTAAGCTTTGCATGGGACTATCCTTATGACGACTATTTCACATACAAGGGCGGTATCGGCGGAACAACTGATGATGAGCCATTTACTTACATGCGTGACATCCGTGCACACGGTCAGGACGTAAACCTCACACTTACAATCGACCCTAATGTCAGCGACGAACACCTCATCAGGATTGCCGAGGATTTAAGACCATTCGGAAGAATGTTCCTCAGAATCAATCACGAAGCAACAGGTAACTGGTTCTCATTCAACAAGAGATGCAGCTATCAGGAAGTTGCGGATTTCTTTGTAAGATTCTGCAATATCTTAAAGGAACACGCACCTAACGTTTCAAAGGTTGTATGCATCGGCGGTATTGAAGACCTTTCCAAGACAGAAATGGAAAAGGAAGAAGAATTTGCTCAGACAATCCCTGTGGCAGATGTATGGTCTGTTGACAAATATATGGCGCTTCACTGGGGCTGGCCTTATGACGTTGCTGAAAAGGGTGGCCATTCACATTCAAGAGGAACAGTTGATGATACATTTGCCAAGACAAAGGCAAGCTTTGAGCGCTTCAAGTTCTTAAACGGCGGCGAGGGCAAGCCTATGACTATGGCTGAGTTCAACGCTGACGGCGACGTTACAGGCGCATACGAACAGGCACAGATGGTCAAGGAATTCTGCGACAAGCTCAAAGCAGAAAAGGCTGAGTGGTTCTCAGGCTTTACATTCTATCAGTTCCGTGACAGAGGCAGACTCGGTCTCGAAATCGAAGACCCTAACTACCCTGACTGCGGTATTGAACAGCCACTTATGCAGACATACAAGGAAATCATTCACGATGAATGGTTTATGCCTGAAATGAAGCAGGAAGAAGAAATCACACTTCCAGTCAAGCTTCGCTGGGGTGGTGCTGAGGACGCTGAGGGTATTGCTGTACCAATCCACTTTGAAAAGAATCCGACATTCTGCGAGGTTACTTTCGATGACGACAGCAACATCATGATGGAAATCAACGGAAAGTGGTTCTATAAGTCCCCAAAGGCAAGAACTATCGACCTTATGTCAGCATTCTTTGAAAAGCCTCTTGACGGCGAGTGTGACTTGACTCTCAAGCTTTTCGCTCCTCCTGCAAGCGGTGAAAACGACCTTTCACTTGAAGACGGTCTTTACAACAGCTATGCAACAATCGAAAAGCTCCCGAATATCAGAGTTAGATTTGAGCCTGTTGAGCCTTAACTAACATTAATCCCACAGAGATTATAAAACTCTGTGGGATTTTTTATTGAAAATCATTCCATCATATTCTAATTTATTACTAACATCATTTAGAATTAATTATTTCACTTCATCTCGGTAACATATATTCAAATTATTTACAGTGAATTTTTCCGTGTTGTATATGATTTCCGAACGACGAATATCTATCCTATGATTTTCATTTAAGACAATTTTTATAAGTTCAATTAATGTTGCTTCAACCGACTTAAATTCTATAGGTGCATATATTCCAAGAAGATTCCAATTATCATAGCTGCTGTAATTATCTTTAAAGATAACAATTTTTCTACCTTTCCATATTAAATCGTACTGCTGAGGTGCTTGTTCCAAAATACCACTACCACCAACATGTACAAAATATATTTTTTGTTCCCGTTCAATTAGCCAGCTATCATTTGCTTTCCATTTACGAATAGTCTTTTTGTCATAATCATATATTTCAAGCTGATTAAGCATTACTGCATCTTCAGGTGAAATGTAATCTCTTGTAAATTTCATTACAATTGATTCTCCTTTAAACACAAATCAATTTCCCTTTTCTTAACCGTTTTACTATATCCAAAAAACGCCTTATTTCTCGTCCTTATACGCATAACCGAAATGTATCGGCGGCGCTGTAACTGAAATGTACACAAACTCAGTATCGCCGTCGTTTTTAAGTCCATGTACATCCTTATCCGCAAATCTCACAACATCACCCGCATTGAATTCCTTTTCCTCGTCGTTTGCAAGAAGAAGCTTTCCGCTGCCCTTTGTCGCATACCATATCTGCTCGGAAGCCTCGTGAGTGTGTCTTGGCTGACATGCACCGACTTCAAGATGAACCTCGGTTATTGTTACTCTCCTGCTTTCTGAATTATCAGGGTTTAAAAGTTGTCTTGACACAACCCCGGGATTTGAAAGTCCCTTTATTTCTGATGATTTGATAAATTCCATATTGTTTTCCTCCTGTTATAAAAAAACAAGTCCACTCTTAATATGACAATTAAAAGCGGACTTATTACAAATTACATTTTAAACTTCAACTGTTACGATAAAGCCGTCAATGTTATTACCTGAAATTGTGTAGTGCTTATCAGCAGGAACAGGAATTTCAGTATTTGCTGAAGGGTCAGCAGGAACATAGTAAATTTCATACTTTGCTTCGCCGCCTGACACTCTGATGTGCTCACCGTCACTTGTATAATTCTTCACTTCATCAATGTACTCTTCAAGACAGAGATTGTTTTCTGCCATGTAAAGTGCATGTGGAGTGCCAACATATCTGAACTTATATGTCTTGGCGCTTACACCTGTGATATCTTCCTTGCCTTCAGGGTATCTGAGAATAAAGCCGTAGTTAGCAAGATTTTCTGAAATCCATGAGTAAGAGCCTTCGCTTGTGTAGTAATAAGAACTTTCACCGGGAGGGAAAATACCGAGGTCAAAATTCATACCTGTATGGTATTCGGAATATCCGCCCTTGATATCTGTATCTGTTACAGCGTCCTGTTCTTCCTTTGTCTTAAAGCCGTTGATTACCATGATGTGGTTGTTGCCCGCATTTGTATAATATGCATCCATCATCTGGTTAATCGCATTGATAGTCTTTTCAGAAAGACTGATTACATAGTCTCTGTACTGATAACTACCTGACGCAAGCTCGTAAATCGGCTTGATAGTACTTTCCTCTTCTGTCGGGAAAGAGTAGGAATAATTCTTGTTTACAACGATAAGGTCACCCTTATAAATGTCGTTCGGCATAGCGCTTATAGTTGTAAACTCCATGTCTCCCGAGGCTTCATCTTCCTTAGGGTCAGCTTCCTTTTCGCCATCAGCATTTGTTGTCTTTGTCTTTTCGCTGTCCTTGTCCTTATCAGATGTAGGAACAATAGCAGAATCTGTATCAGATGATGTATCATCACTTCCGCATGAATTAACGCATGATACAAACAAAATCAGAATTACAATAAAAATCGCGGCAACTCCGATGATTCTGTCGTATCTGACACGACGAGGCGGCTTTCTGCGTCTTCTGCGTCTTCTTTCTATTTCTCTTTCTCGCTCTCTGTCATATTCATAACTCATATTAAAAACATAAATCCTTTCTATTGATGTATATATATATTATTATAATAACACATTTAAGGGCACTTGTAAACAGAAATATTGAAATTTTAGGGCTTTTTTGGCGTTTTTCAAATAATTTTGTATAAAACCGTATTTTTGCAACATTTAAAATTGTGAATTACGGACAAATTAAGGTCTTTTCTATTGACATTCATGGATTTATAGTGTATCATAAATGTATAATTTATGTAAAGAACCTATTGAAACAATGGCGTTTCAACAGTGGAATGAAAAAGTTTTCCCGCTGTTGGAGCGCCTTAACTTATAAAAGGAGGATTTTCTATGCAAGAAAACCAGACAGCAGTCGATTATTTTGGCTGTAACGTGTTCAACGATACAGTCATGAGGGCAAGACTGCCGAAGAACATTTACAAATCAGTTATCAAGACTAAAAAAATGGGCGTGCCGCTTGCTGATGATGTTGCAAATGTTGTTGCCAACGCAATGAAGGACTGGGCTATTGAAAAGGGTGCAACACACTATGCACACTGGTTCCATCCTATGACAGGTATCACAGCTGAAAAGCATGACGCTTTCATAACTCCGACAGACGACGGAAATATAATTCTCGAATTTTCAGGCAAGGAGCTTGTAAAGGGTGAGCCTGACGCTTCATCATTCCCATCGGGCGGACTCAGAGCCACATTCGAAGCAAGAGGCTATACTGCATGGGACCCGACTTCTGACGCATTTGTCAAGGACAATACTTTATGTATTCCGACAGCATTCTGTTCCTACACAGGAGAAATCCTTGACAAGAAAACTCCTCTTTTACGTTCCATGGAAATTGTCAATGAACAGGCGCTGAGAATTCTCCGTCTTTTCGGCAATACAACTGCCACAAGAGTTATCACAACAGTAGGTCCTGAACAGGAATACTTCCTTGTTGACAAGAAATACTACGACCAGAGAAAAGACCTTATCTTAACAGGCAGAACACTTTTCGGTGCAAAGGCGCCAAAGGGACAGGAGCTTGAAGACCACTATTTCGGTAACATCAAGCAGAGAGTTTCCGACTTCATGACAGAACTCGACGTTGAGCTCTGGAAGCTTGGCGTTTATGCAAAAACTGAGCACAACGAAGCCGCTCCTGCACAGCACGAGCTTGCTCCTATATTCACAACTTCAAATATTGCCGCTGACCACAATCAGCTTACAATGGAGCTTATGAAGAAAATTGCCCAGAAGCATGACCTTGTGTGTCTGCTTCACGAAAAGCCGTTTGCAGGCGTTAATGGTTCAGGCAAGCACAACAACTGGTCCATTTCTTCAAACGACGGTCAGAATCTTCTTGACCCGGGCGATACACCAATGGAGAACATGCAGTTCTTGACTTTCTTCTGCGCAATTATCAAGTGCGTTGATGAGTACGCTCCGCTTCTCAGAATTTCTGCAGCGTCTGCCGGAAATGACCATAGACTCGGTGCAAACGAAGCTCCTCCTGCAATCATTTCAATCTTCATAGGCGACGAGCTCCAGAACATTCTCGACGCAATTGAAAACGGTACATCATTCAAGGAAAATTCAGATAAGCCTTTTGAAATCGGTGTTGACGCTCTGCCGAATTTCCCTAAGGACTCAACAGACAGAAACAGAACTTCACCTTTTGCATTCACAGGCAACAAGTTTGAATTCAGAATGCTCGGTTCTGCGGATTCAATTTCCTGTACAAACGTTATGATGAACACTATCTTTGCACAGGTTGTGAGCGAATTTGCTGACGAGCTTGAAAAGGCTGACGACTTCAAGAAGGCTCTTAAAAAACTTCTTGCCAAGACTATTAAAAACCACAAGAGAGTAATCTTCAACGGCAACGGCTATGCTGACGAATGGATTGCCGAAGCAGAAAAGAGAGGTCTTCCTAATCTCGTTTCAACAGTTGACGCACTTCCTCACTATGTAAATGACAAGTACGTTGAAATGTTCGAGAAATTCAAGGTTTACACAAGAGCCGAGATTACTTCAAGAATGGAAATCCTCCTTGCTAATTACAGCAAGGTAATCAACATTGAAGCGCTCACAATGCTCGACATGGCAAAGAAGTCCATTCTCCCTGTTGCTATGCAGTATACCAAGGAGCTTGCTGATACATACAATTCAGTCAGCACAGCTTGTCTTGATGTGGATTATAATCCGTTCAAGTCATCAGCTGAAAAGCTTGCTTCACTTACATCATCACTTATGAAGGCGATTGAAGTCCTTGACCAGAAGCGTCTTGACGCAAAGGATTATGAGGACAATATTCTCGAGCTTGCGAAGTATTTCAGAAACGAAGTATTTGCTGATATGCAGACTCTCCGTGCTGTTGCTGACGAGCTTGAAATGTGTATTCCTGAAAAGCTCTGGCCTTTCCCGACATATACAGATTTATTATTTATGGTATAAATATTTTAAGGGGACATTGAAAAATGTCCCCTTTTACTTTTCGGTTTTCACACTTGAAACAATCGCATAAATCACTGCAATAACAGCAACAGCTATTACAGCAATGAAAAGCCAATCTGTTTTCAGTAGCATCTCAATTCCGTTCAACACAAAAATAATACCAATCAACAGAAAACAAATTGCCGTCTGGCGATAGTGCGGCTTTTTATCCATGCTTTCACGTTCTTCTTTTGAGGCATAGATATACGCATTATTGAATAAAAAACCTTTCCCCTTAAAAGAACGGAAACTTAATATAAACAATGCAGCTGCAACTGCAAAGAGAACACCTGCGATTATAACTTCTTTCAAAACTGCCACCTCACTTAATAGTAATAGGAAATATCGAAAGTTCTTTGTTAATCATTTATACCATTCCTACAATCTTGTATTTTAAAAGATACCCTCCTAAATAGAAAAACCTACCTTCAACTATTGCATGTAATCCACTTTCTGATGTACAATATTCGGTTTGTTTTTTCTTACCGTCATCATATATATGACCTATATTATTAAATCCTATTTTCCCCATTACTTCTGCCGATGAATAATCATAGGTTGAAAACACATACCCCTCCATAGAAATTTCAGAATCACCGCCTGCATACCCGCCTTTTTTTATTATACATATATCGTTACCATCAATCACAACACTTTTCCACACATCAAATGCTTTTATAGGATTTATAGTTCTGAAAATAAATGCCGAATATGATAGCAACAAAACCAAAAGAAATATTATAGTTCCGATTATAACTTTTTTTCTTGATTTACAATGACCAAACATCAGAAACCTCTTTTCATAAAAACAATATATAAGCCATACTTATTTTAAATAAGTCAATACATTTTCTTATATTATAACACCCAATATTCAAAAAGTCAACGACATAACAAACATAACCCCGCTTCTGAAAACATCAAAAGCGGGGTTTATTTTAAAGTTTTTTCTTTTCTTCTTCAAGAATTTTAATAAGGTCGTCAATTGAGCTGATATTGCTTGCCTTGTCAGACGGCTTTGCTGCCGGCTTAGGAGCAACCGGACGTGCCGCTGGCTTTGCAGGAGCCTTTGGTGCAGGCTTTGCAACAGGTCTTGCAGGCGCTGGCTTTACGTCATCCTTAATTGCTGTAAATCTTGCTGTTTTCTCAACGCTCTCTGTTCTTCTTACAGATGGTGCAGTTCTTGGACTTTCTGTCTGCTGACCGCTGAGCGCCGCCTTGATTGCCGCAAGCTTTTCGTCTGAGCTTACTTCCTGTCCCTCAGGAACAAGTGAACCCTTTCTTGCAACAGGTACTCTCGGCTTTTCATCCACTGCCTCTCTGAATCTTTCAACAGCAGCCTTTGGTGCTTCTCTTCTGTCTCTTGCAGGTCTCTTTGCCGCCGCACCCTTCTGGCTGAAATTCATAGCGATTGATGATTTCTTTCTTTCAAATTCATCAGTCGGATTTATATCTGATTCAGGATTGAAAAGCGGTGAGCCTGAACCTGATGAATGGTGAAGTGCCTTCACCTTATGACCATTGAAGCCTTCGTACTCGTTATCATCATCGTCGTCATCATAATCTTCATATTCGTCATAAGCTTCATCTTCTTCGTCATCTGCTTTTCTCATTGAAACAATCTTTATAATAAGCATTGCAAGAATAACAAAGCATGGTAAAATCATTCCCACTATAATTCCGGGAACACTGCTCAGAAAACTGATAAGACCACCCAAATTTTCACTTACTGTCACAGACTTTGCGATTACATCCTCGCCTTTGACTTCATAAGTCTTTTCAGGTGTAAGGTCAGCCGCTACATGATAAGTTGATTTATTGTTATCATCATAAGTGATTTCCCTTACTCTCATAACATCTTCACGTGCGCCGTTTTTAAAGAGAATTACAGTTCCCGGCGGGAATGTATCCTCGTCCTCAGCGATAATTGCAGAACCCTTGGTAATTGGTGTCTTTTTAGCAGGGTCTGAGTACATATCGTCAGTCTCCATTATGTATATATGACTGCCGAATAATTTTCCCGATACTCCGTCGTTTCCGAAAATATAGCTTATTGCAAATGTCATGACGACAGATACAGCCATAAGAATTGTCAGGATAACAACGAAAATCGAAACTCCAAGTCTTTTGCTCTTTGCCATGTTTTTCTCCTCCAGAAATTAATACTATATTATTA
>CAZULQ010000047.1:0-13335 GCA_964621265.1 uncultured Clostridium sp.
CTCAAAGGAGGATTGCTATGGACGCTAACGGAAGAATCGGCATTATAATGCCGGAAATTGCTGACCCACTTGATTATGAACTGCTCAGCGGTATGCAAAAACAGGCAGCCACACTTGGGTATGACATTGTAATTTATACCGGTATTTTCAACTCACAGTCGGAATTTCAGCAGGATTATTATACAGACGGACTTGAAAATATTTACTCGCTGATAAGCAAAAGCAGTCTTGACGGTATTATATTTGCCGCAGAGCGTTTCCGTAACGTCCAGCTTGTTGAAAAAATATATAGTTATCTCAGTCAGACCGATATCCCATGCCTTACACTTGGAGATAAGCATGACGGATTTGCGCACATAAATGCTAAGCAGTACGATGGCATATACGATATTACAAAGCATCTTATCACAGAGCATGGCTGTAAAAAGCTATATTGTCTTGCAGGGTTTCCCGACCATGAACCCTCTGATGAACGTTTGCAGGGATTCATTGATGCTGTAAACGACTACGGCCTTGCTCTTGATGAAAAGAGTATTCATCATGGCTGGTACTGGAAACAGGTTCCCGTAGAACTTGCTGAAGATATTGTCTCAGGTAAGCTTGAAAAACCTGATGCTGTTGTATGTCTTAACGATGTAATGGCATTTTATTTTCAGAAAACTCTTATTGAAAACGGCATAAGAGTACCTGAAGATATCGCCGTTACAGGCTGTGACGGAGCGTGGCATTCCATAATAAATACACCGCAGATAACCACTGCAGCAGGACGTGACTTACAGCTTGGCGCTGATGCTGTATGCAGTCTTTATGAAATGATAACAGGTAAAAACTGTGAACCTTCAGGCTGTGAACAGTATATCCTTTATGGCAGAAGCTGTGGCTGCAGCTATGACAAAATGGCCGAAAAAAACGGTTTGCTTTTTGTTATGGAAAAAAACGTAAAACAGCTGATGCTGCGTACATACGACAAGAAAACCTTCATTGCAACGGATATCATAACCCGCATGGCAGTCTCTGAATCTATTGACGAGCTTATGACTGAGGTCGATAAGGTAGGACATATTCTCAGAAACTGGAAATGGATTGATATATGTCTCTGTGAGGACTGGAAAATGGATTTTGATAATCCTGATATTTTCCGTCAGACGGGTTTTTCAGATAAAATGTATCTTGCTCTTTCAAAGCGATACGGAGAAAACAACGAAAACGGATATATGTTCC
The DNA here is from genome assembly GCA_964621265.1 of uncultured Clostridium sp. Classification (GTDB taxonomy): domain Bacteria; phylum Bacillota; class Clostridia; order Oscillospirales; family Ruminococcaceae; genus Porcipelethomonas. Next base: position 1,222 of record CAZULQ010000047.1, read on the forward strand.
CGACATCAGATATCCTCCCCGCCCTCAGTACGCCCCATGAACCATGTGTTATAACACTGACTTCACTCCATTGCAAGGGACAGATTTTCGGATACTGCGCCATTGCCTGTGACTCCACAGAAAAAATTGACCTTGACCAGCAATATGTAAGCTGGTGCGATGCCGTTTCAAACGGTTTGTTCACTCTTCAGAAACAGTTATATGTAAGCTATATTCATCAGCAGATGGAAGCGTTTTCAACTGTCGAGCCTGTTACGGGTATGCTCAACAAGCGTGGTTTTACTGAGCTTCTGCCTGATACTCTGCATAAGCTCCGCAAGCAGAACAAGGCTTACTCAGTACTTTTCATTTCTCAGATGTCAGACAGCAGTGATTCTGCATATGATATGGCTCTGATTACTGCAAATGCATTAAAAAATGTATGCACCTCCGAGCTTTGCGGAAGATTAACATCTGATATTTTTGCAGTCATTATTTCTGCTGATAATGAAGCAGCACTTAAAGATACTGCTGTTTATCTTTCTGCAAAAGCCGAAGAAAAAATTGATGAACTCCTCGGAAAGCCTTTGAATACCACCGAGTTGTTTACCGACCTTTCAGCTATCAGCGGAACCAGACCATCTGAAATCGAAAAAAGCTTTGAAAACCAGCTGAAACTGTTTGAGCAGAAAAAGTCTGCTGAAACAAGTCACTATGCAACCTATAAGGAACAACTCAACAAGCTTCGCAGGGATATTACAATTCACCCTGAAAACGAATGGAGTATTCCTGATATTTCAAAGCAGATAGGAATAAGCAGAAGTCACCTTCAGAGACTGTACCGCAGCTTGTTTTCCACAAGCGTCAAGGACGACATAATCTCCTCACGAATTGAAAAAGCCAAACAGCTTCTCGCTCACACAGAGCTTCGTGTACAGGAAATCTCCGAGCAATGCGGTTATAACAACGAAAATCATTTCATGAGACAATTCAAGGAGAAAACAGGTATTACTGCTCTTCAATACCGTAAAAACTATTACTGATACAAAAAGCGTACCGACTCAACGAGCCGATACGCTTTTCATTTACATTTACAACATCAGTTATTCCAGTCAAGCTCATCAAGAGTAATAACATATTCACTGTTATAGGCTTTGTGCATCATTTCCCTTTCGGTAAATACTTCTGAGTACTTTCCATTCTTTACTACAAAGTCTCCGCACCATGTACCAAACCATGCCCATCTTGAATTAGCCGCAATTACCTTGTCAATATCAAAAACAGTACCATTTTCAGTAAGCGCAATAATCTTATTGCTGTCGGAATATTCCAGCAGTTCTGAGAATTTTGCGTTCTGTGCGCCGTAATTGCGTTCACCTGCGTAAATATCCTCACCTATAATATCAACATAGTCATCGCCCGGATACCACTCAGGATTCTGACCGTTCCATACCCATATCAGATTATTACAGCCATAAACATTGGTAAGCTGGTCATAGAGATAATACCAGAGCTTCTTATATGCATCAGGTCCCTTTGCACCCCACCAGAACCAGCCTCCCGACGCTTCATGAAGAGGTCTCCACAAAACAGGTACTCCTGCATCACGCAGACGATTGAGCTGCTTTGCAATTTCGGCAATGTCCGCATCAATAAGCGCCTTGCCTTCAGGGTCGCTGCCATTCATTACTGCCGCAATATCAAAATCAGTATTTGAAGTATTGAATCCGCCCCACCATCTTGGAGTGCCTTCAGCGGTATCTCCCGCCTTCATATACTTGTCAGGAGCATTCCAATGCCAGCAGAATGTTGATATACCACCGTTTTTATGGAAATCCATTGCAGTTTCAACCGCATTTGACCTTGCACCCTTAGCAACTCGTGAAGGACAGTAGTCCATCATATCAAGTCCGACAATAGCAGGATATTTTCCTGTTGCCTCATATATAGCCTTGAATTCATCACCATTCATGCCGTCATTGCAGACCTGTCCTGAAAGAGTGTACTTTCCATAGCTGTCACAAAGATAGCTGAACAGCTTTTTAGTATTCTCATCTGCATTCGGATTGATGAGCTTATTCTCAACATTATAAACGCTGTCTGAAATCGCTTCATCATTTGTAACCTTAAGGCTGTCAACCATTATCCAGCCCCATGACTTTTTAATAGAAACTGTATGCTTTCCCGCTGAAAGTACAACTCTGCGAAGTGAAGCTTCGGTATATGTATCACCTTTACTGTCAAATCCGCCTGTATTTTCTCCGTCAACAAGTATTTCGTTGTACTTGTCTCCGCCAAGTCCCTTTGATGTAATAGTGAGACAATAGCTTCCTGCTGTCGGCACTTCAATTGTAAAATCAAGATTATCATTATCGCCAGAGAAGTTTCCGACTGCCTTTCCACCCGAAGCAAAAGAATCATTGCTTATTGTATTGCTACCGTAAATCGCAGCATTTTCCGCTTCATAAACCGCCTCAAAATTCTGATTCTGCGGAGGCTCCTGCTCAGTAGTAAGAAGTCTTTTCATCATTATCATATCAAAGACATTGAGCTTATTATCTTCGCACAGGTCTCCTGCTTTCCAGTCAGATAGTTCAGCACTATTAACGCCGAGTATCCATTTCTGCATTGCAACAACGTCAGCTACATCAAATTCTCCGTCACTGTTTACATCGCCCTTTACAAAGCTTTCATCTGATTCAGCGGAAAGATTTTTATAAACATTCTCGTACATTGTCTCCGCCCAGAGCTTTCTCATTGCCTCATAGCCTTCTGAATTCGGATGAACACCGTCTTCACTCAGTCCCCATGTATTATTACGGAAAAACTCATCAAAATCAGGACCATGCACAAGCTTGTCACCGTATTCGCTGTAAAGCTTTTCTATCATAGCATTATAGTAACCTGTATTTGAGCCGACATCTGAATTTGTTGCATAAGGTATCTTAGGCAGTACAGGCACCTTTCCCGCATTAAGTACAGCGTCAATCATATACTTTGTATTCTCATAATAGCTTTGCACATTATTCGGATTGCCCCAGCAATCATTTGTGCCATATGCTATACTTACATATTTTGCAGGACTAATGCTTAGCCACTTATCAATATTCTCTTTGCCGTCACGGCTTGATATACCGCCTATTCCTCCGCTTGCGTCGCTTAGTGAAACTACGGAAGATGTATTTTCACCTGTGTTGAAAATAACGCCGTTTTCTAATTCGTATACACTGCTTTCCGCTTCTGTTTCAAAAGGAAAAAGAAGTAAAGTGTTTAATGATAGTGCCGATGCAATAACTGCTGATATTAATTTTTTCATGTATATCACCCTCGTAAAAAAATGGTGTTTATTCTTCTATATTAATTTTACACTATTTCTTAAAAGAATCAAATGATATTTCAGACCAATATTCACACATTTTGCATCAATACCTTTTTACAAATCAATATTTTAAAAATATTATTTGTTTCAAGCAGTAGAAACACTGTCATTCTCTTTCAGCTTGCGTCTTATAATCACCGCATATGCTCCGGCATTAAGCAACAATGCTGCTATCCATGCCGCTACACTTGCGTAGGCTGTTGCCTCAAAGCCAAATGGCTCTATAAATAACAGAATAACTACAACTCTCATTATCATTTCAAGGATTCCTGAACACATTGGTACAAACGGGAAACCCATACCCTGAACTCCGCTTCTGAATATGAAAAGAAAATTTACTGCAAACATAAATCCGCCGCATATAGGCATGAACCTTACTGCTATTGCTATTCTTTCGCTTTCATTGAGCATGAACTCTGCTATAGTTTCAGGAATGAACATCATTACAGAACCAAATACAAGATATGTTATAAGGGCTATGGTGAAGCACACCTTCAGACCCTCGTTGATTCTGCTGTATTTCTTTGCACCGTAATTCTGACTCGCAAAGGAGGACATTGTAAATCCCGCTGTGCAGGCAGGGTCCATAAAAAGATTGAGATATTTCATGCATATTGAATATGCAGATGTGTAGGCAAGTCCGAGATTGTTTACAAATGACTGAACCACCATGCTTCCTACTGCTGTTATGGAATTCATAAATGCCATGGCTATGCCGTTTTTCATAAGGTTTACATACATTCCTACATCTCTTGCAAAATCCTTCATTGTAAGTCTTATAATTTCTATTTTGCGAATCTTCATAAAGCATATAATTGCCGATACAACCTGCGCAATTATTGTTGCCGCAGCAGGTCCTTCCACTCCCGTATGCATAACAAATATTGTTATACTATTGAGTGCCACATTTATAACAGATGATGCAATTATTGCAATAAGCGGAGTTTTGCTGTCGCCGAGCGCTCTTAGTATAGATGCACACATGTTATATGCAATTGTTGTTGCAAGTCCTCCGAAAATGATATATCCGTAAAGCAGACTGTCACCAATAATAGCAGAGTCTGTTTTAAGGAGGAGCAGAATGTCCCTGAGGAATACGACACTGAGTACTGTAAGCAGTACTGTAATTCCTACTGCAAGCTTGATTGACGACGCAATCGCTTTTCGCAGACCGCTGTAATCCTTTGCACCATAATTCTGTGCAATAGAAACAGAAAATCCGTTTGTAAGACCTGTTGAAAAACCTATAATCAGAAATGTCAGCGAAGCCATATTGCCGACCGCCGCTGTTGCATCGTCTCCGAGTCCCTTGGCAATAATAGCTGTATCCGCCATTGTGTATACCTGCTGAAGCAGGTTAGTAAATAACATTGGAAAATAAAATGCCAGTATAAGTCTGCTGACTTTTCCCTTTGTAAGATCATAAGTCTGTGCCATTACATTCAACACCTCCGTTTTGATTATTATACTTTAATCAAACTGTAATTTATATCAGATTTCTTGACTTTTTATCAAAAATACGATATAATGTGCTTGACAAAAACTTCAGAAAAATCCATTACAAAAAGCAAGTGTTGTTTTCTTCAAAGGAGATGATTTTATGAATACAAACAGGGATCTCAATTACCTTCTTTATGTACAAAAGCTTAATGGTTTTACACGTACTGCCTTCAACAGTGAGCTCGAAGATTACATATTCATTCAGTCGGGAGATGTAGAAAGAGTAAAGGCAAACTTTGCAGTTACACGTAAAGATTTTTTATCAGGCAAAGCCCAGCTCTCCGATGACCCTGTAAGAAATGTCATGTATCATCTTGTGGGATGCGCTGCTATGGCCTGCCGTATTTGCGTTGAGGGCGGTATGCCACATGATGTTGCATATGCGCTGAGTGATATCTATATACGCAGGGCTGACAAGTGTACCTGCTGTGAGGACATAATCGACCTGTTTGAAATGATGCAGATAGACTTTGCACAGCGTATGCTGGAAATCCGAAAAAATAACGCTATTTCCATTCATATAAGACGATGCATCAATTATATATACCAGAATCTGCATGGCGACCTCACTGTCAACACACTTGCAAAGCTTCATAATCTTAATCCTTCTTATCTGTCAAAGCTTTTCCTCAAAGAAACAGGCATGCCCATAAAGGACTTTATCAATGACGTAAAGGTCACCACCGCTGAAAACATGCTTAAATATACGGATTTTTCTTTACTTGATATTTCTATAACCCTCGGTTTTTCATCCCAGAGTGCATTTGGCAGTGTGTTCAAGGCACACACAGGCATCACTCCAAAAAAGTACAGGGACAAATTCTATATGAATGAAATATCCTCTAATTTACATTTGTAAATCAACGTAATTGAACTCTTACTTGCATATTATATACTGCTATATCAAACCCATCACTATCTCGAGCAGCCGCTTCAAGCGGCTGTTTCTTTTTACTTACTTTTATTTTACACTAAGGTCAAAAAGCAATATTTCAGGCATTAAATACAACAATGCTATAAAATTATTACTCATCAAATATAAGCACACTCTATTTGAAACTGGGATGAAAGCAGATAATATCGAATTTCAAATTAAAATATAAAACTTTTGAAATGTACTGGACAATATGTCTAAAAAAGTATATAATAAGAGAGTAATGTTTTATCTTACTGTAAAATGTCCGAAAAAATAAAACATGGGACATTTTTGGTGCGACATAATGAAACGGAGGTAAACTCAAAATGAATGAACAGCAGATAAAAGAGCAGATGTGCGATATTTGCTATAAAATGTGGCAGCTTGGCTGGGTTGCGGCAAATGACGGAAATGTATCTGTAAAGCTTGACGACGGAACTTTTCTTGCCACACCAACAGGCGTAAGCAAAAGCTTTATTACTCCTGATAAACTCGTAAAAATCAATGATAAAGGAGAGGTTCTTGAAGGACTTGAAGGCTATCGTCCTTCCTCTGAAATCAAAATGCACCTCAGATGCTATAAGGAACGTGAAGACGTAGGTGCAGTACTTCATGCACATCCGCCGACAGCAACAGGTTATGCTGTTGCTAACAAGGCACTTGATGAATATACAATGATTGAATCTGTAATAGCAATCGGTTCAGTTCCTGTAACACCATACGGAACACCTTCAACTGATGAAGTACCTGAAGCAATTGCGCCATATCTTCAGGAACATGACGTAATGCTTCTCCAGAACCACGGTGCACTTACTGTAGGCGCTGACCTCATCACAGCTTATTACAGAATGGAAACTCTCGAGCTTTTCGCTAAAATCAGTCTTAACGCTCATCTTTTAGGCGGTGCGCAGGAAATCTCAAGAGAGAATATTGACAGACTCTGCAATATGCGTGCAAATTACGGCGTAACAGGCAGACACCCAGGCTACAAAAAATACAACAAGTAAAGGAGAACGATTATGCTGAAAGGAATCCCCCCTGTCCTCTCACCCGAGCTTCTCAAAATTCTTATGGAAATGGGTCATGGTGACGAAATTGTAATTGGTGACGGCAATTTCCCGGCGGCTTCAATAGCAAACCGTCTTGTACGTCTTGATGGTCATGGTGTACCCGAAATTCTCGACGCAATAATGAAATTCCTCCCGCTTGATACATATACAGAAAAGCCTGTGAGCCTTATGGCTGTTGTGCCCGGCGATGATGTAAAGCCGACAATCTGGGACGAATATAAAGATATCATAAACAAATATGAGCCAGAAAACTGCAAAATCGAATTTGTTGAGCGATTTGATTTCTACGAAAGAGCAAAAAAAGCGTATGCAGTTGTTGCAAGCGGCGAAACCGCAATTTATGCCAACATAATCCTGAAAAAAGGTGTAGTAAAGTAGGTGCGCTATGAATAGACGTGTATTATGCTTTGACTTCGGAGCATCTGGCGGCAGAGCCATGCTTGCTGAATACGATGGTACAAAAATCACACTCAATGAGGTGCACCGCTTCAGAAATGAACACATCACCGTAAATGGTACTGTTTACTGGGACGTTCTCCGTCTTTTCCACGAAATAAAAACAGGTCTTGTGAAAGGGCATCAGGCAGGCGGTTATGAGTGCATAGGAATTGACACCTGGGGTGTTGATTACGGCATTATTGACGAAAACGGCTTTTTAATAGGAAATCCTGTTCAGTACCGTGACAGGCGAACAGACAATATCTTTGAAAAGTCAGAAAAAATCATTTTAAATGATGAACTGTATCTTCTGACAGGCAATCAGGTAATGGAAATAAATACAGCATTCCAGCTACTTGCTGAAAAAGAACAGAAACCATACATGTTCAGAGAAGGCAACAAAATCCTCATGATGCCTGACCTTTTTGCATATATGCTGACAGGAAATATCTCAGCCGAAACTTCGATTGCAAGTACAACCCAGCTTTTCGACCAGAACAGGCTTGACTGGTCTGATGAGGCAATTGAAAAATTCGGGCTTCGTCGTGATATGTTCCCGAACATAATCAAAGCAGGCGAAAGCAAGGGATATCTCAAAGACGAGCTTTGTCGTGAGCTGAACATACCCCAAGCAGAGGTAAGAGCAGTATGCGGACACGATACACAATGCGCATGCTTTGCTGTCCCCGACCGTTCAAAGAAGGATTTCATTTTCCTCAGCTGTGGTACATGGTCGCTTCTCGGAACTGAGCTTGACTCCCCTGTTATCAACGAAAAATCTGCAAAATTCAATATCACAAATGAAGTCGGTTATGACGGAAAAATAACCTTCCTTAATAATATCACAGGGCTCTGGCTTATTCAGGAAACAAGAAACTATCTGAAATCACAGGGCGAGGATTATTCCTTTGCCGAGCTTGAAAAAATGGCTCTTGATTCATCTGATTTCTGCAGTTTTGCAGACCCTGATTACCCTGAACTTGCAAAGCATGGCGATATTCCGTCTGTCATCCGTGAATACTGCCGCAAGACAGGACAGAAGGTCCCTGAAAACACCGGCGAAATCATGCGTTCAATATACCTCGGACTTGCACTGAAATACAGACAGAGCATCGAGGAAATTGAAGCCTGCACTGATAAAAAGTATGATGTGATATATATTGTGGGCGGAGGCGTCAGAGACGAAACTCTCTGTCAGCTTACTGCCGATATCTGCGGCATAAAAGCCGTTTCAGGCTCATCGGAAGCTACTGCTATGGGAAATGCCGCAATCCTCCTTATGCACTGCGGTGCAATAAAAAACGCACAGGAAGCCGGAGAAGTTATCGGAAAATCCTCTGAAATGAAAGTTTATCTCCCGAAAAATGACTTTTCTGCGCTGTATGATAAATTCAAAATCAATAAGAAAGTGAGTGTTTAAAATGTATCCAAAAATAGGAATCAGACCCGTTATTGACGGCAGACAGTTCGGTATCAGAGAAAGTCTTGAAGAACAGACAATGGGAATGGCTCAGTCTGCCAAAAAGCTTATTGAAGAAAATCTCAAATATCCAGACGGTACACCTGTACAGTGTGTCATAGCGCCTTCAACAATCGGCGGTGGTGCGGAAGCATACAAGGCTGAGGAATATTTCTCAACACAGAATGTATGTGCTACTCTTTCAGTTACTCCATGCTGGTGCTACGGAAGCGAAACTATGGACTTAAATCCACTGACAATCAAGGCTGTATGGGGATTTAACGGTACTGAAAGACCTGGCGCTGTGTATCTTGCGGCGGCTATGGCTTCACACGCTCAGAGAGGTCTCCCTGCGTTCGCTATTTACGGTCACGACGTACAGGACAAGGACGACAAGTCAATCCCTGATGATGTACGTGAAAAGCTTCTGAGATTTGCAAAGTGCGCAATCGCTGTCGGACTTATGAGAAACAAGGCGTATGTTGGTCTCGGCAGCGTTTCAATGGGTATCGGCGGTTCGTACTGCAACAGCGATTTCTTCCAGAATTATCTCGGAATCCGTGCTGAATGGGTTGACATGACTGAAATTCTCAGAAGAATCAATCTTGAAATCTATGACCATGATGAATACGAAAAGGCTTATCAGTGGGCAATGATTAACTGTCCTGTCGGATATGACGTAAACACAGAAACTGTAATCGACGAAAAGGAAGACCCATTCGGATTCAAGGTTCCTCATGATGAAGTACGCAGAGAGGAAGAATGGGAATTCTGCATCAAGATGACTCTCGTCTGCCGCGATATTCTCCTTGGCAATCCAAAGCTTGCTGAAATGGGCTGGCTTGAAGAAAGCAGAGGCAGAAACGGTATTCTCGGTGGCTTCCAGGGTCAGAGACAGTGGACAGACTGGCTTCCTAACGGCGACTTCACTGAATCAATTCTCAATTCAAGCTTTGACTGGAACGGTAAAAAAGAGCCTGTTATCCTTGCAACTGAAAATGACGGTCTTAACGGTACTTCAATGCTCTTTGGCAAGCTTCTTACAGGTACAGCAAGCATATTCGCCGATGTCCGTACATACTGGAGCCCTGAGGCTGTTGAACGTGTAACAGGCAAAAATCCTGAAGGTCTTGCGGCTAACGGCTTTATCCATCTTATAAACTCAGGTGCTGCTGCTATTGACGGCACAGGTCTTGCAAAGGACGAAAACGGCAAGAACCTTATCAAGCAGTGGTGGAATGTTACAGACGAAGATATTGAAGCTATGCTGAAAGCTGTTGACTGGTGTCCTGCAAACCTCGGATATTTCAGAGGCGGCGGTTTCTCATCACATTTCAAGACACAGGCTGAAATGCCGGTTACTATGATAAGACTCAACATCCTCAACGGAAATCAGCCATTCCTCCAGATTGCTGAAGGCTATACAACTGTTCTTCCTGATGACATTCACAAGGTACTCGATGAAAGAACAGACAAGACATGGCCTACAACATGGTTTGTTCCAAGACTTACAGGCGAAGGTGCATTCAAGGATGTTTACTCAGTAATGGCTAACTGGGGTGCTAACCATGGTTCAATCTCCTATGGTCATATCGGTAAGGACCTCATAACTCTTGCAAGTATGCTCAGAATTCCTGTATCCATGCACAATGTAGATGACAATGACATTTACAGACCTCATACATGGGCTGCGTTCGGAACAAAGGAACTTGAATCAGCTGATTACAGAGCATGTGCAGCTTATGGCGCAATGTATAAATAAAAAACACAACTATGACAAATACTCCTATATAAATATACATATCCCCTTACATTTGTAAGGGGATATTATTATACAGCAGAAAAGGGACCGCATTTAATGCAGTCCCTTGATTTTTTATCAGCAGTCTGATAACCACTTATACATTCCGGCATACTGATTTGCTGAGCTGTTCCATGAAAAGTCTGAATTCATAGCACGCTTTACAATATCCTGCCATTCTTCATTTCTTGTAAAGTAAACAGTTTTAGCGTAGTTTATAACATTGAGCATGTCATAGCTGTCGTAGTTTGTAAAGGAGAATCCGTTACCATAATTTTCAAATTCATTGTAAGGTACAACTGTATCCTTTAAGCCACCTGTTTCTCGTACAATCGGAAGTGTTCCGTATCTGAGAGCAATAAGCTGTGTCAGACCACATGGCTCAAAGCGTGACGGAACAAGCATAGCGTCAGCAGCAGCATAAAGTCTGTGTGCACGCTGTTCGGAGAAGAAGATATTTGCAGAAACTCTGTCAGGATATTTCCACTGGAAATGCTTGAAGAGATTTTCATATCTTGTTTCACCTGTACCGATAACAACAAACTGTGTATGTTCATCGCAAATCTGTTCAATAACACGATTTATAAGGTCAAGACCCTTCTGGTCAGTAAGACGTGAAATAATACCGACCATGAACTTGTTTTCGTCCTGTGGCAGACCAAGCTCCTCCTGAAGCTTCAGCTTGTTTTCAGCCTTCTTTTCCTTATAGTTTCTGACATTGTAATTTGCAAAAATTTCAGTATCCTTTTCAGGATTGTAAATATCATAATCTATGCCGTTTAAGATACCTCTCAGCTGAAGATGACGTGCCCTTAAAAGTCCGTCTAAGCCCTCACCGAATTCAGGCGTCTGAATTTCATAGGCATAAGTATTGCTGACGGTTGTAATGTAATCTGCATATACAAGTCCGCCCTTGAGCATATTTGCATCCTTCTTGTATTCAAGCTTATCAGGAGTGAATACACTTTCAGGAAGATTTGTAAATGTTCTGAAAGTTTTGATATCCCATATTCCCTGGAATCTGAGATTATGGATTGTCATTACTGTCTTTGTACCCCAGTAGAACGGATTATCCTTATAAAGTGTTTTAAGGAAAACAGGAATCATACCTGTCTGCCAGTCATGACAATGAATAATATCAGGCTTGAAGTCAATTACAGGCATAATTGCAAGAACAGCCTTTGAGAAGAAGGTAAAACGTTCAATGTCATAAAGTGTTGAACAGTATGGCTTGTCAGTCTTGAAGTAATCCTCATTATCTACAAAATAATATGTAATACCCTCATATTCATATTCCATGATACCAACGTGAGGTGAGAAATTCAGCTTTCCCATGTCCATGTAAAAATGGTGTACATATTTAAACTTGCTTCTGTGTTCCCAAGGAATACAGGTATAGCTCGGTATAATAACTCTTACATCAAATTCATTTTTATCAAGCATTTTCGGCAGCGCACCGACAACGTCGGCAAGTCCGCCTGTTTTCATAAAGGGAACGCATTCTGATGCGGCAAATAAAATTCTTTTCATGTGAAGGTCCTCCTTTGTAATACTATATTTATATTATAAACT
>CAZULQ010000048.1:0-12459 GCA_964621265.1 uncultured Clostridium sp.
TATATAATATAGCTTTATATTATGTACACTATTATTTATATTATACAATATTTTAATGCTAAAAATCAAGTATAATCGCGTATTTATTGGAAAAATCGAAGAAATTTGACGCATAATTATATAACATAAATTATCACTATTATATAACTTTTGTTGAATATACAGATAAACTCTGCAAATTATTGACTTTCTGTAAAATTATGCTATAATTGTTATGAAACAGAAAGGAATGAAATTATGGATAAAATGATTAATATGAAGAAAACCATGAGAAAAAAGGGTATTTTAATGTCTGTATTCATAGGTATGATTATGGGCGCTGTTTTCACAGTAATTGCACAGCTTAAAAACCAGCACACCATTATCCCTATGGGCATTGTTACAAGTATTGTTATAAGCGCAGTACTCAGCCTTATAATCGGACTTATCATACCGATGAAAAAGGTTACAGACGCAATATGCAGAAAATTCGGCATTACTCCTGATAAAAAGCTGCCAAATGCAATTATAACAGCACTTGTCAGCGATATTATCTTTACACCGCTCAACTGCTGCGTTAACATGTGGTATGGAATGTCAATGGGACTTACCGATTTACCTGATGACGTAACAAATATTTTCCAGAAAATGATTTACTGTGCAAAGCTGCCTGAATTCGTACCAGCATTACTTATGTCATTACTTACAAGTCTGATTGTGGGATTTTTCCTTTGCATTCTTGTTTTACCTTTAATCAACAAGCTCACAGACAAGATTTGCGGTGTTCCGCCACGTCCAAAAATGTAATATATTTTATAAACAGGCTTTTTATAGCCTGTTTTTTTATTTGTCAATATTGTTAAATAACATATCATTGTTAAATTTGCAACAAACTTTATGTTGCTTATTGTAGAAACATACAATAACTTGTTATTTAATTGACAAATTCTTCATTTTATACTATAATAGTAGAAGCAAAAGTAACTCATTTTAATGTTTGCAGTAAAGGGGAAACACAATGGGCAAACTTGATATAAACAAAAAGAAAAAACATGACGCCCTTCTTGATTCAGCATATAATCTTTTTACAACAAAAGGCTTCAGTAAAACTTCGATTTCCGAAATTGTCAATAATGCACATGTAGCAAAAGGAACATTTTATCTTTATTTTGACGATAAGTTTGATTTAAAAGACAAGCTTACATCATTCAAATCAAAGCAGATTTTCAGAAAAGCTTTTGAAGACCTTGAAAGCAACATGCATCTCAGTTTTAATGACAGAGTAATCTTTGTTGTAGACAATATCATAAATCAGCTTTCAACTGACAAGCGTCTGCTTGCATTTGTTGCAAAAAATCTCAGCTGGGGAGTTTTCAAAAGCGCTATTGACTTTGAAGACAAGTCAGACCAGATTAACGTAAGAAAAATTCTTGTTAATGCACCTGATACTCTCCGTGAACCGGAAATACTTCTTTTTATGATTGTTGAAATCATAAGCTCGGTTATTTATTCGTCGGTGCTTTATAATGAACCGAAAAAATTTGAAGAAATCAGACCTTTTCTTTATCAGTCAATAAGAAATATGGTCGATAACCATGTAAATGAATTTGAAGCTGTGTCATAAAAACACAGCTTTTTCTTTTTGAATATAAAACAAAAGCGGAAGAAACTCCCAAAAGAGAATCTTCCGCAATCTTTTTAACAGAAACTAATCTATCAAGCTCTTTCAACCTTACCTGAACGCAGGCATCTTGAACAAGCGTAGATATGACAAGGGGTACCCTTAACAATAGCTTTAACACGCTTTACATTAGGCTTCCATGTTCTGTTTGTTCTTCTGTGTGAGTGAGATACCTTGATACCAAATGTAACACCCTTACCGCAGATTTCACACTTTGCCATTGACTGCACCTCCTTTAAATTTACTTGCATATAGTCAACTATTACATTTTAGCAGATATTGAAGAAAAAATCAAGTACTTTTTGAAAAAAAGATGAATTTTTTTTAATTTCCCATAAGACTTGAAAAAATCAGTGAAATATTGTATAATATAATTTGATTATATTGATAGAAGGAAAGGTGCTGATTTTATGGGTTTATTATCTATTGAGCCTTATGAACTCATCGCAAAGCTGATGATTATTTTTCTTGTTCTTCCTATTCACGAGTTTGCCCACGCATGGGCGGCGCACAAGCTTGGTGATACAACCGCCGCATACTCGGGGCGTCTTACAATCAATCCGCTTGCACACATTGACATTATAGGCGCAATATGCCTTATACTGACACCTTTCGGCTGGGCAAAGCCTGTTCCTATAAATCCGAACAAATTCAAGAATCCAAGAGCAGGTATGGCTATTTCAGCGGCAGCAGGTCCGATTTCAAACCTTTTATTCGCGCTTGTTGCTTTTATACCTTACAGAATTATAGAAACATATCTTACTGATATTGAATTTTATCTGTCAACCTCGGAACAGACCTATGAAACACTCAGCGTTATACTTCAGATACTTGCATTCTTCGTTTCTGTAAACATTGGTCTTGCGATTTTTAATCTTATCCCCTTCCCTCCGCTTGACGGTTCAAAGGTTCTCAGCTTTTTTGTAGGACCAAAGTTTGACAGATTCATTTATCAGAACCAGATGGTAGTTCAGCTTGGCTTTATGGTTGTAATTCTTTCGGGAATACTCGACAGACCGCTGAGTTTCATTGGTGGATTTGTTATTGACTTTCTTTATCTGATTACAGATTTTATTCCAAAATTAATAGGAGTGTAAAAATTGGAGACAATATCCTTTAAGCTGGACGTTTTTGAAGGTCCGCTTGACCTTATGCTTCATCTTATTTCAAAGCATAAGCTTAATATTAATGATATTGAAATATCAAAGCTGCTCGAGCAGTATCTTCTGTATATTGAACAGGCAAAGGAACAGGACCTGGAGCTTGCAGGAGAATTTCTCGAAATGGCGGCAAGACTTATTTATATAAAAACAGTTTCGCTTCTGCCAAAGCCGTCTGAGGCTGAAGAAATCAAAAAAGAGCTTCAGGGAGCACTTATTGAGTACTCTCTTTGCAAAAAAGCGGCTGAACGCCTGAAAAATTCTTTCTGCGGCTTTGATGTATTTGTAAGAGAGCCTGCAAAAATAAAGGTTGACAGCGTCTATAAGCTCAGGCACGACCCAAAAGAGCTTGTAACTGCTATGCTTAATATGAATGTAAAGAAATCAGACATTCTGCGTCATGCAAACGAAAAGAAAATCAACGCTGTTGTACAGCAAAAGGTTGTATCTGTTATTTCAAAGGTTATTTTCGTGCTGAAAAACCTTTACAAAACAGGTACAGCACGAATCGACAGAATTTTTGACGGCATGACAGGACGTTCGGAAAGAGTTGCAACATTTCTTGCAATTTTAGAGCTTACAAAATCAGGCAGAATCATGATAAGTGATGACAATACGGAAATTTTCTTTAAAAGGGTGAGAAATAATGCAGTTAAATGAAAAACTCGGTGCAATTGAGGCAATACTCTTTTCATCGGGCGAACCGGTTGATGAAATAAAGCTTGCTGAGGCGGCTGAAATCAATAAATCCGAGACCGCTTCGCTTATCAAAGCACTTAACGACCGATACGCTGACTACGACGGCGGCTTTGAAATACTGAAATTCGGAAACAGATATCAGATATGTACAAGAAAAAAGTACGCTGACTACGTTAAAAGTGCTATGGAAAGCAAAAAGCAGACTCCCCTCTCTCAGGCTGCGCTCGAAGCCCTTACTATTATAGCGTATAACCAGCCTGTGAGCAAAAGCTTCGTCGAAAGCGTCAGAGGTGTTGACAGTTCCTCGGTTGTCAATACCCTTGTTGATAAGGGATTACTTGAAGAGGACGGCAGACTTGACGTTCCGGGACACCCTGTTGCATACCGCACAACCGATACATTCCTGAGAAGCTTCGGGCTTTCGTCACTTGACGAGCTCCCTCCGCTTTATGAAGATGAGTCAGACAAGCAGACATCAATGCTTGATGATGAGGATAATGATATCGGAGAATAAATTTTACTGAAAGGAGAACTGTATGACAGCACTTATTATAATTCTTGCAATTATATTGTTTTTTGCTATCCTACTTAATATTCCTTTCAGAATTTTTGTTTCCTATCTGGACAAAACACCTGATATTTATGTAAAGTATCTTTTTTTCAGAAAAACAATACTTCCAAAGGCTGAAAAAGAAAAAAAGAAAAAAGACAAGCCTGAAAAAAAGTCTAAAAAGGATAAAAAAGAAGAAAAATCTGATGACGCCACTGAGGAAAAGACGAAAAAGGGCATAATGCCCGAGAAGACAAGTGAACGCATTCAGTTTATCATAAATATCCTCAAAGCGTCAGGCAAGGCACTCAGAGCAATCACCAAACGAATCAAAGTAAGAAAACTCTGTGTAGACATTGATATTTCAGATGAAGACGCATGCGACTGCGCTGTGAAATTCGGCAGAATGAATATGGCTGTATGGAATATCTACTCTTTTGCTTCACAGTTTCTGAGCATTAAAAAAGACCATATCAGAATAAATTGCGTATATAACAAGCCTGAAAGCGTCTATAACTTCAGTTTAATTGTGAAAGTTACGCCTGCGGCGGCAATTTTAACAGCATTTGCTTTTATTTTCAGTTTTCTGGTAAATACTATTAAAGGAAAATTAAAGGCAAAAAAGAACAAATTACAGGAAAGTCAATAGAGCAGTAAACTCTGCTTGGAATATAAAAATCGGGCAACCGTTCGCCTGAAGAAACGGCGCACTTTTGTGCGGAATGGAGAATATTATGAGCGAAAAGCACACACTTGGCGATATCATGGGCATTACCATGGACAAGCTTAAGGAAATGGTTGACGTTAACACTATCGTCGGTGAACCTATGAAAATTGACGAAAACACTACTGTTATTCCGATTTCAAAGGTTTCATTCGGATTTGCATCGGGTGGTTCTGACCTTCCTTCACAAAAGCCAAAGGACTTTTTCGGTGGCGGTGCAGGTGCAGGCGTTTCAATTCAGCCACTTGGCTTTATGGTTATTACAAATGGCGAAGCCAAGCTTATGCAGATGTCTGTTAACTCAGCAACACCTAATGCAATCGTAAATCTTATCCCTGAGGTTGTAGATAAAATTTCAGGAATGATTGGCAAAAATAAAAATAAGGACGAAGAATAACAGGGACTGTCCTATTTTAAAGCTTCACTTCATATCATAAAGCATGGATTTATTTCCTGGTTATGAATGGAGTGATGTTCAATGAAAAAAATCTTATCTGTAATTTCCGCCGCCGTTATTATTACGGCAGCACTCCCTCTTTCGGTTGATGCCGAAAAAAACATGCCCGAAGTTTCGGCGAAGGCATGTGTACTTATAGAAGAAAAAACAGGCAGAATAATTTTTGAGAAAAATGCGTCGGAAAAGCTTCCTATGGCAAGCACAACAAAAATTATGACGACGCTCCTCTGCCTTGAAAGCGGCAATCTTGATGATGAGTTTGTCGTTGACAGCGAAGCTATAAAGGTCGAGGGCTCTTCAATGGGACTTGTCGAGGGAGACGTTGTAACAAAGCGTGCCCTTTGCTATGGAATGCTTTTGCCGTCGGGAAATGATGCTGCGAACGTTGTCGCAGTAAAACTTGCAGGCTCGGTTGATAACTTTGCTGACATGATGAACGAGCGTGCAGCACAAATCGGTATGACAAGAACGTGTTTTGTAACACCGTCGGGACTTCACGCCGAGGGACACGGTTCAAGCGCATTTGATATGGCGCTCCTTGCAAGAGAAGCGTTGAGAAACCCCGAATTTGCAGAAATCTGTTCGCAGTCAAGCGCTAAGGTGCATTTCGGAAATCCGCCCTATGACAGATGGCTTGAAAATTCAAACAAGCTTCTTAAAACCTGTGATGGAGTAAAGGGCGTCAAGACGGGCTTTACCGATGAAGCGGGACGCTGTCTTGTTTCGGCATGCGAAAGAGACGATTTATCGCTCATCTGTGTCACGCTCAATGACAAAAACGACTGGGCTGACCATAGTGCACTTTATGATTATGGCTTTTCAGAGCTTAAGAAATCAGAGCTTTTCTCTGAGGAAATTATGCATATTGAAGTTGCAGGCGGTACAGAAAAAACAATCCCCGTTAAAGCAGACGGAAAAATCATCATCGGCACTGATGGTATGACAGAAAATCGTATTACAACTGAAATATCTGTTTCTCCGTTTGTATATGCACCTGTAAATATCGGTGATGAAATAGGAAAACTCACTTATTACTATGACGGAGGATATATTGACAGTCTGCCCATGAAAGCTATGAAAACCGTAGAGTACAAGGAAAATACAGAAAAGAATAAAGAAAAATCAGTATGGGAGAAAATCAAAGCTTTTCTCTTTAATTAAATGGGAGATTTAATGTGGAAAAAATAAGAATACAAAAAATAATCGCCGACAGCGGCTATTGCTCACGCCGAAAGGCTGAAGAACTTATGCTGAAAAAACGTGTCAAGCTTAATGGTCACCCGGTAAAGCCCGGCGATAAGGCAACCGTGCGTGACATTATAACTATTGACGGTGAAAGAATTTACATACCTAAATCAAAAAGATTTATTTACATTATGCTCAATAAGCCAAGAGGCTATGTTACAACAATGAGCGATGAGCTTGGAAGAAAGTGCGTAACTGAACTCCTTGAGGGTGTTGAGGAAAGAGTTTATCCTGTCGGACGTCTTGACAGAAACTCTGAAGGTCTTCTTCTCTTTACAAATGACGGAAACTTTGCTAACAGCATTATGCACCCTGCAAAGCAGATTACAAAAACATATCGTGTAACAGTACGTCCTGATATATCTGATGAACAGCTTGTAAAGCTTTCCGACGGCGTTGAGCTTGACGGAAGAAAAACACTCCCCGCTTCTGTAATCGTAAAGGAAAAAGAACCGGGAAGAGTTGTTTTACTCATGACAATAAAGGAAGGCAGAAACAGACAGATACGCCGTATGTGTGAGGCTGTCGGTCTGGAGGTTGCAAGACTCAGAAGAATAAGCGTCGGTCCTTTAAAGCTTGGTATGTTAAAGCCAGGCACTTTCAGAGAACTTACTGCTGAGGAACTGCGTGCACTTAGAAACGCAATCGGCAAGGAGGATTAAGCATGCTTGAAATTCACGAAAAACAAAGTCATAGCGGTTATGAAAATCAGATTTCCCTTATCGGCAATGAAAATGTGAAAATTATTGAGTCATATTCATCAGATGTAGTTGATGGCTTTGGCATTTATGCCGTTGACAGTGGAGAAATAATCATATATGACTATGACGGAGCTGACCTTGCAGTTATTGACGGCATTATAAGAACTATACTTTTCAAGGCACAGTTCAAAGGTATAAACAGCGCTCACTTCAGACTTATTGACAATGAAAAATACGATAAGCTTAAAAAGCTCAGATTTGTCAGCGGTGATGTAAAAGCAATTGATGATATTGCAAATTTCATGGATAATTGTAAAAAATGTAAAGAATTGAAATAAACACTTGCTTTAATCGCCAAAATATTGTATAATATTATAGTATATTGTTTGGAAATCACTTTTTATCGTCATTTTGCATATCTGCATGTCTGTATTTTGTGATTTCTGTATAAAAAATAATAATTCCATTCAGGAAGGAAAGATAATATGAATCAGGCAAAAGAAAAATTATCACTTCTGTTTGATGACGCTGCATACAGCGAAATTGGTTCCAAGGTTCTTGAAAAAGATTCGCTCGCAGGTGTCGTTACAGCATATGGCTTTGTTAACGGAAATGCTGTTTACGCTTTCGCACAGGATAAGACAGTAAACAACGGCGCAGTTGGCATGGCTCAGGCACAGAAGATTGCAAAGCTTTATGAGCTTGCTGCTAAAACAGGTACACCTGTTGTCGGTATCCATGACTCCAACGGAGCATATGTTGACGGTACTGCTCAGTCACTTGCCGCTTACGGCAAAATGTTAAACGCTGCATCAGTTATCTCAGGCGTTGTTCCTCAGATTTCTGTTATTACAGGCACATGCGCAGGCAGTGCTGCTATGATTGCATGCACAGCAGACTTTGTTATCATGACAAAGGACAGTGAGCTTTTCATGGCTCCTAATACATCAGCAGGTTCAGCTGAAATGTGTGCAAAATCAGGCATTGCTTCAGCAGTATGCGAAGATGAAAAGGCAGCAATCGAAAAGGCAAGAGAACTCGTTAATCTTCTTCCGGTTAACAACCTCTCACCTGTTCCTATGTTTGAATTCGCTGAAAGCGGTGCTGCTATGGGCACAACACTTGACGCAATGGTAAAGGCTATTGCTGACGCAGACAGCGTTATTGAACTTTCAGCTGACTACGGCACAGCGGCTTACACTGCACTTGCTACAATCGGTGGCGCAACAGCAGGTATTGCGGCTACAAACAAGACAGACGAAAAGCTTACAGCTGATGACTGCATGAAGCTTGCAAGATTCATCCGTACATGTGACGCTTTTTCAATTCCTGTTGTAACACTCGTTGATACAGAAGGTCTTGCTGATATTACAGCAGCTGAAGGCATCAAGGCTGTTACTACTCTTGCAAACAGCTATGCTGAAGCAACAACAGCCAAGGTTGCAGTTGTTACTGGTAAGGCTATCGGTCCTGTATTTATTGCACTTGCAGGAAATACATCAAATTCAGACTTTACATACGCATTCGAAAATGCAGTTATTGCACCATTTGCTCCTGTTGCCGCTGTTGAATTCATGTGGCACGACAAGCTTGCGGGTGCAAGTGACCTCACAGCCAAGAGAAATGAACTTGCGGCTGAATACGGAAAAACTGTTGCTTCTGCGGTTTCTGCCGCTGAAAACGGATATATCGATGATGTTATCGAAGCTTCACAGACAAGACAGGTTCTCACTTCTGCTCTTGATATCCTTTCAGGCAAGCGTACTCAGAAGCTTCCTAAGAAGCATAACAATATTCTTTTTTAATAATTAAAGGTGGTTAAATATTATGAAGAGATTTAATATTACAGTTAACGGCAAGGCTTATGATGTTGCTGTTGAAGAACTTGACGCTAATGCAGCAGCTCCTGTTGCTGCTCCTGCACCGGCCGCTGCACCTGCAGCAGCTCCTGCTGCTCCTGCTGCCGCTCCAGCACCTGCTGCCGCAGGCGCAGGAGAAAAGGTTACTGCTCCAATGCCTGGTACAATCCTTGACGTAAAGGTAAACGTAGGCGATACAGTTTCAAAGGGTCAGGTTATCATGATTTTAGAAGCTATGAAGATGGAAAACGATATCGTTGCTTCATGTGATGGTAAAATCACAAGCGTTATCGCTACAAAGGGTGCAACTGTTAACTCAGGCGACGCTCTTGCAACAATCGGCTAATAATTTATAAGAAAGGATATTCCGCTTGGATTTCATTGCGGAATGGGATAGAAAAAATGGCTAAGGTAAAAATTACTGAAACCGTACTGCGTGACGCTCACCAGTCACTCCTTGCAACAAGAATGACTATGGACGATATGCTCCCTGTTCTCCCGCTTATGAACAAGGTTGGCTATCACTCAGTTGAATGCTGGGGCGGTGCTACATTTGACTCATGCCTCAGATTTTTAAATGAAGACCCATGGGAAAGACTCAGAACTTTAAAAAGAGAAATGCCTGACACAAAGCTTCAGATGCTTTTCAGAGGTCAGAATATGCTCGGATACCGTCACTACGCTGACGATGTTGTAGAATATTTTGTTCAGAAATCTGTTGCAAACGGCATTGATATCATCAGAATTTTCGATGCACTCAATGATATAAGAAACCTTCAGACTGCTATCAAGGCAGCCAAGAAGGAAGGCGCACATACTCAGGTTGCAATTTCTTATACATTAGGTGATGTTTTTACAACTGATTACTATGTAAATTACGCAAAGCAGATTGAAAGTGCAGGCGCAGATTCAATCTGTATCAAGGATATGGCAGCGCTCCTTACTCCTTACGAAACTGAAAAGCTCGTTAAGGCATTAAAGGCAGCTGTCAAGATTCCTGTACAGCTTCACACTCACTACACATCAGGTCTTGCTTCAATGTGTCTCTTAAAGGGTATCGAAGCAGGCGTTGACGTTATTGATACAGCAATGTCTCCACTCGCACTCGGTACATCTCATGCACCAACTGAATCAATGGTTGCTGCACTTCAGGGTACTGAATACGACACAGGTCTTGACCTTGTTCTTCTCACAGAAATCAGAGACTACTTCATGAAGCTCAGAAAGAAATATATCGACAGCGGACTTCTTGACCCTAAGATGCTTGCTGTCGACGCAAATGCACTTATTTACCAGGTACCTGGCGGTATGCTTTCAAACCTTCTTTCACAGCTTAAGCAGGCAGGTAAGGAAGACCAGCTTGATGAAGTTTTAAGAGAAGTTCCAAGAGTAAGAAAAGACGCAGGTTACCCACCACTTGTTACTCCATCATCACAGATTGTTGGTACACAGGCTGTATTCAACGTTATCATGGGTGAACGTTACAAGATGGTAACTAAGGAATTCAAGGGCGTTGTAAAGGGCGAATATGGTACAACACCAGTTCCGATTGACCCTGAATTCAGAAAGATAATTATCGGTGATGAGGCTCCTATCGACTGCCGTCCTGCTGACCTTCTTGAACCAGAGCTTGAAAAGCTTAAGAAGGAATGTGCTGAATGGACAGAACAGGAAGAAGATGTTCTCAGCTATGCTCAGTTCGGACAGGTTGCTGTCAAGTTCTTCGAAAACAGAAGAAATGAAAAGTATGGCATTGATGGTGCTCATTCTGACAAGGACAAGATGATTCATCCGGTTTAATTTATAACAATCAAAGAGCGTATCCGTTTACGGGTACGCTCATATAAATATGGCAGGCAATTCCGCCAACTATATAAAGAGGTGAAAAAAGGATGCCGATTAAAATTCCGCAGGAGCTTCCTGCATTCAATAAACTGCAAAACGAAAATATTTTCGTTATGTCAAGAGAACGTGCTGAACATCAGGATATACGTCCGCTGAAAATTATAATATTGAATATCATGCCTAAAAAAATTGAAACTGAAACTCAGCTTATGAGACTTCTCAGTAATACACCTATTCAGGTTGATATTGAACTTTTAAATCTTGTTTCTCACGTTTCAAAAAATACTCCGCAGGAACATCTTCTGAGTTTTTATACTTCGTTTGATGAAATCAAGGACAATAAATACGATGGAATGATTATAACAGGTGCGCCTGTTGAACAGCTTGAGTTTGAAGAGGTTGACTACTGGGATGAAATCTGCCGTATTATGGAGTGGAGTAAAACCAATGTTTTCTCTACATTGCATATATGCTGGGGCGCTCAGGCCGGACTTTACTATCATTTCGGTATCAGAAAGCATCTTCTGCCACAGAAAATGTTCGGTATATTTGAGCATGTCAAGGATTATCCGCATTCACAGCTTATAAAAGGCTTTGATGATATTTTCAATGTTCCCCATTCACGTCACACAACGATTAACCGTGAGGATATTGAAAAGGTCGAGGCACTTCAGATACTGACTTCCTCTGAAAAGTCGGGAGTACACATTGTTGCAAATAAAAACGGCAGACAGTATTTTATCACAGGTCATTCTGAATATGACAGAAATACACTTGCTGATGAGTATTTCAGAGACAAGGACAAGGGGCTTGACATTCAGATTCCATATAACTATTTCCCTGCTGATAATCCTGACAACAAGCCGCTTTTCAGCTGGAGAAGTCATGCAAATCTGCTGTTTTCAAACTGGCTGAATTACTGTATTTATCAGTCCACACCATATAATCTTGATGATTTATCAGATAAAAACTGGGACGAGGAGGCTGCATTCTGATGAATAACAACATTTATAATCAAAACCCGTATTACATGGGACAAAGCTACAACAACATGCCAATGCAGAAAAAACCAATGTCAGGAATGGCAATTGTATCACTTATTCTTTCAATTGTCAGCTTTATATTCTGCTGCCTTATTTTCAGTGTTATCCCTGCAATCATTTCTATAATTCTTGCACTGATTGTTCTTATAAAAAATAAAGGCGGCAAGGGACTTGCAATCGCAGGTCTTTCCGTCAGCGTTGTTGCTGTAATATTCTCAATTTATATAACTGCTACAATGTATCCGTTTATAAGAATATTACCTGAATGGGTCAGAGATGCAACTAAATTTGTTCAGGACACAGAGCTTGTTGAAGAATTTGAAAGAACAGGTGAACTTCCTGAATATTTTGACAAGTACTATGAAGGTGAAACAGGCGAATTCTTTGAGGAAACTATGGGTGGCTTCGACGAATTTATGGAAGAATTTATTGAAGGCTATCAGGAATGATAATTCTGAATTTTCACTTGCATTAATGGTAATAATATGTTATAATAGATTATAGTTTATATAATAT
>CAZULQ010000049.1:0-12288 GCA_964621265.1 uncultured Clostridium sp.
GTCTCTTCTATTATACACTACTTCAGAGGTTTACACAAATTTTGGGATGGAGTCAATAAAGGAGACTGAAATCAGTCTCCTTTTTAATTTTATTTAAGTAATTTCTTCGCAATCTCAACTGCGTCGTAGAGGTCAACTTTTCCATTGTCGTCATAGTCGGCAAGAATAAGTTCGGATTCAGAAAATTCTCTCATGCCCATAATATTTTTTGCTATTTCTATAACATCATAAAGATTGATATCAGAATTACAATCAACATCACCAACCGCATAGTCATCAGGAATAACAATGTTATATGAACCACTTTCAGCAGATTCCAGGCAGCAATAAATTAAATCCACTTTCATGTTATTTACTTCTTCTGATTCCTGCAAATCAATAAGTACATTTGTAAGTATTTCGCCTTCCGCCTCTTTTACAAGCTGAAAATAAACATCATTTTCATGTACAAGCTTAGCATAAAGATTTTCTTCGACTCCTTCTATACTGCTCACGTCAAAGCTTTCTGCCTGTTCTGCACTGTCAAATCTAAGACGAATTGCAAAAAGGTTTTCACCAAAACCTGAATCTTCTATTCCATTTCTTTCAAAATAAGATGGCATATCCTCAGGCACTGCTACTCCATAGGACTGATAATAAATTGGTTCTGCATAATCTGCCTTTCCACTCTCAAGAATGTCCTGCTGATATTCATATGTCTCCTCAGAAGTTTTAAAACCATGAATACGGTATACATCATCTGTAACTTCAATAGGAGTATCAAGGCTTTCTGAATTTGTCCAGCAAGCATCTGTAATAGCTGTTCTCAACTGAAATTCAGAAAGCTTAGAAGCCTCTATTCCTTCGGGAAGCTCCGGTTCAGCACCATTTACCATTCTGACAACAAGCATTTTAGGTGTACAAGCATCTAACCCACACATATTATAGTTTTCATCAATCAGAAATTCATGATATTCATAATATGCATCCTGACCTGTGTAACTCGGCTCAATTCTGTAAGAGAAAACAATTTTTTCTGTGTCAACTATCTGCCATGACCTTTCAGCCGAAACATTCATAGCGCCAAACGAAGTAATTGTCGCCACCGCCATAATTCCTGCCATAATCTTCTTTAACTTTTTCATAAAAACCAACCTTTCTTTTTGTAAAGTATAGATGACTGTATAGCCTTCTACTTATTAGACGACTAAAACTCGAAAAATACTCACCTATTTTAAAAAAAATCTGTGAATTTCTTTCTCAACAATAATAACGATAAGAATTTCAGAAATTTACACCTTTTTCAGGTTATTTTTCATATTTTTTCAAACTTTATAAGATGTGTGATTATTGAAGCCTGATATATGGGCATTACTGTGCAATATGCATAAATAGAAACAAATACAACATGATTATTAAATCAAGTTTTTTCGAAATTTCAACTGAAGGTTACTGATGATAGATATCCGGTCGAGCCTAAAGAAAAATCGCCCCCTAAAAAGTAGGAGACGAATTTGTCCTACGCGATCACGTACCTGGTACGGGTGACAGGACTTGAACCTGCACACCTCTCGGCACCAGAACCTAATGGTAATGACACGATATTGTAGAAATAAACAATTTATTTTTTATTTCTATATTCAAGCGGCGTCATGCCTGTATGCTCCTTGAACTGTCTTGAAAAATGTGCAAAATTGTTATATCCACATTGTCTTGAAATATCAGCACTGGTAAGATTAGTATTAAGCAACAGCATTTTGGCATGCTCAATTTTGCTGTTAATAAGATCCTCCACAAATGTAACACCGAAGTATTTTTTATATAAGTGCTGAAAATTTGACTTGCTCATGCGTATTTCGTGAGCAGTACTTTCAACAGAAAAAAATTGATAGTTTGCACTGTAAATTCTACTTCTTACAGCAGAAAGAAGTTCATAATAATTGTTATGCTCATCTGACTTGACTGCTGAAAGCTGCTCACTTACATGGTTAAACATAAGAAACGTATAGTGCTTTATATTGCTTTGCCTGTGTTTGTGTGATGAGTATACCTCATTAGCAATTGACTTTATGCAAAAACTGACAAAGTAAGGATTATCAAGTTGAATAGGTGTTTCATAACCAAGTCCCATTGAAAGAAATTCCTCTTCTTCATCATTTTCATAAGTAAAATGAATCCAGTCGTTGGAAAATACACTTTGCGGAATACAGCGGTAAAACTGAGGTCTGTCTTTTTTATAAACGAAAAAGGAATTTTCGGGAACAATAATATCTTTACCGTCAATTGTGAAAATGGCGTCTGTTTTCACAAGAAGCAATAAATTATCACCGCTGCCTGTAGGGCGGTCAATAAAAAAATCCGCATCATGACAATGATTATAGCCGATGTTATTTATAATCATAAGTCCCCCTCCTAATGCTTATATATTTTTATTATATATCTATATAATTCGGTTGTCAACGATTTTAGCAGAGATATTGCACGATATGTAACAATACTTACATTATTAATCATTGTATTTAACGGGCACTATTGCTATAATTACAGTGTAAGTTAAAGCTTAATTGTTAACAACTTACAAACGTATTGTGGCCAACAGTAATAGGGAGGGTATTGTTATGGTCTTTAAAAAAACAAAACAAGTATTATGCACAGCACTTGCGTTGCTTGTTGGAAGTTCATTTTCAAACTTCAATTTAATTGAAACAGAGGCTGCTTTTGAGCAGACGGCATCCGAGGTTGTGAAAGATATCGGATTTGGCTGGAATCTCGGAAACTCACTGGATAGCTATGTCGGTACAACCATCGGTTGTCAGGATTTATCATCTGAAACCTGTTGGGGAAACCCGAAGTCTACTCAGACTCTTATTGACGGAGTAAAAGCAAGTGGCGTCAATGCTATCCGAGTACCTGTAACATGGTATAATCACATGGATTCAAATTACAATATTGATGAAGCGTGGATGGATCGTGTTGAGGAGGTTGTAAACTATGTTCTCAATGACGACTTATATTGTATTTTAAATGTTCATCATGATACAGGCGAAAACGGCTGGCTCAAGGCAAGCAGTAATAATCTCGATACAAAAAAAGAGATGTTTACCGCAATATGGGAACAGATTTCCGAAAGATTTGGTAATTATGGGGATAAGCTTATCTTCGAAGGCTTCAACGAAATTCTTGATGACAACAGCGAATGGGTAAATCCAAGTCAGGAGTCGCTTAATATTGTCAATGACTTGAATCAGATGTTTGTGAATACGGTTCGTGCTTCGGGCGGCAATAATGCTAAGAGATGTCTTATTGTAAATACATATGCGGCGTCCGGAAATCCGTATGTAACATCAAATTTCAAGGTCCCGACAGATACTGTGTCTAATAAGCTTATCGCAGAATGTCATGTTTACCAGCCATTTTATTTCACTTCTGAATTCTATCCAGATGAAACAACATGGGAAAAGAATAAATATTATCTTGATGAGCAGCTTGACGCTATTTACAATAATTTTGTACAGAAGGGTGTTCCTGCAATTATCGGAGAATTCGGCTGTGCTTATACCAAGGATAATATGAGTGAAATTCTTTCATGGGCAAAATACTATGTTGAAACCTGTACAGAATATGGAATACCATGTTTTTACTGGGATAACGGTTCACAGTATAAGCTATACAACAGAACAACAGGCTCTGTAACACAGGCTGATCTGCTTGGAACAATGCTTGCAGCTTCCGAAGGTGAATCGTATGTGGTAGATACTACTTTATACGGTGATGCAGATAACAACGGACTTCTTGAGCAAAATGACATCAATCTGCTTCAGCAGTATCTTGTTTGTAAAATCGACACTGTCAGCAACTGCGACATGAACAAAGACAACAATGTCAATGTGTTTGACCTTATCCTTCTGAAGCGTGCTTTCACTCAGAAGCAGAATATGTGCAGCAGCATGGATAACTGGTCAAGCTGGGTTGATACATCTAGCGGCGCCGATGCTGATATAACTTATACAAGCAATGGTGTAGCTGTAGATGTTAAAAATGGTGGTGTAAATCCGTGGGAAGTACAGGTGGCATATAAAAATATAACTCTTGAAGAGGAAGCAACCTATAAAATTTCCTATGATTATTCCTGCACAGTAGCACAGTCTATGGATGGAAATGTAATGCAGAACTATGGCGATTATATGCCTTATTACAATATGCCTCTTGACTATACTACTGAAACTCAGCATTATGAAGGCACATTTACAATGGATGATAAAACCGACAAGAATACACAGGTTGCATTTAACTGCGGCGGTAAAAATATAACGCCTTGCACTATTGAAATAAGCAATCTTTCACTCATTAAAATTTCAGGCGGAAGCAGCTCTGATGATAACGATAATAACAATGATAGTAATGACGATAACGACAATACTGAAGTTATTGAAGGCGAAAATCTTTGTGCTGATTCTTCAAACTGGGGCGGATGGTACTCCGAAGATGACGCAACAGCTGAAATAACTGCTGCTGATAACGGAATAACAATCAGCGTTACAAATCCGGGCACAGAAGAATGGCACATTCAGGGCAGCTACGCTAATCTTACACTTGTTGAAGGTGCCACCTATCGTGTTGAATTTGATTATTATTCCTCGACAAATGTACCGCTCGGATTTCACGTTCAGCAGAACTATGACCCATACGGACAGTATCACTATGAAACTATAACGAGTACGACTTCGACACAGCATTATACTGCTGATTTTACAATGACTGAAACTGATGATAATGTAGTGTGTGTATTCAACTGCGGCGGAGTTGATATTTCAAATCCGTTCTCTGTAAATGTACAGAACCTATCGTTAATTCGCATTTCATAAATTCTTCTTTAATTTCCCAAATCAACAGAAAACACTGCATTTGTGTGCGGTGTTTTCTGTTACTTTATCAATATTTTTTGATTCAAATTTTATACTCAAATTATGACTTGACACAGATTTCTTTTCAAATTGAGATGTGTTAAATTAACATATTTTATCATATCAAAATTTCATTTCCTGTGCAAAACAGAAAAATAATTTGTCCCCTCTTGACAAAACACTCAATTTGATATATCTTGAAGGTAAGGTAGTATAGCCCGTAAAGATTTAAGAATCTTTACGGGCTTTTTGTTTTGGTTCTTAAATCGAAGTTAATGTTGGGAGGTCGGTAGAATGAAAAAACTGCAAACGATTACCTGTGAGGAAATCATGAACACTCCCCTTGAGCCAATCGAGTATTGTGTTGATAATCTGATTGCGCAAGGACTGTACATTCTCGCAGGTGCGCCAAAGGTCGGGAAATCGTGGCTTGTACTCGACATCTGTCTGTCGATAGCGAAAGGAGAAAAGATATTAGGTCAGAAAACTCAAA
Source organism: uncultured Clostridium sp. (assembly GCA_964621265.1). Lineage (GTDB taxonomy): Bacteria > Bacillota > Clostridia > Oscillospirales > Ruminococcaceae > Porcipelethomonas. Next base: position 5,377 of record CAZULQ010000049.1, read on the forward strand.
AAGGAACAGCGCTGTATCTCTGCCTTGAGGACAGCTACATCAGAATACAAAATCGCCTTTATGAAATCACGGACGAGCCGACAGAGAATCTTCATTTTGCTGTTATGGCTGATTCAATTGGAAACGGCTTGGAATTGGAGATTGAAAAATTCAAATCAGAGCATACCGATTTGAAAATCGTTGTTATTGATACTCTTCAAATGATTCGTGACACTACTGATAACGGTTACAGTTCAGACTACAAAGAGCTTTCCGTTCTGAAAGGTCTTGCGGACAAGCTTGCGATAGCAATTGTACTTGTGCATCATACAAGAAAGTGCAGAGACAATGACCCGTTCAATATGATTTCGGGAACGACAGGTTTAAGCGGTTGTGTTGATGGAAGTATGGTTCTGATTGAAAGCAAACGAGGAAGTCGTACTGCAAAGCTTTATTGCGTCGGCCGTGACATTGAAAACAAGGAAATCAATCTTCAGTTTGACAGTAACTTTAAAAAATGGTTTGTAACTGATGAGTCAACTCAATCACAACAAAAAGAAAACATTTTTCTTACTTCTGTTTATACCTACATCAAAAAGCATATATGTTTTGAAGGTACTGCTACAGAATTGATTGAAGAACTGAAACCGATAACAAAAGAAAGTTTACATCCCAATCGTGTAACACGAGATTTAATTCAGAATGGTTACGCACTCAAAAATTATGGAATAGAAGTCGAATCCAAGCGTGAGCACAACGGACGTAAAATTATTATTAAATATACACCCAAGCGTGACAGTAGTGACGGTAAAATTACTGCCGCAGTTACTGTCACGGAAAACTCACAAACCTCGTAACAGCGTTGGTTGATAGCGTGACAGTAAAAATATTTCTTCCGTCACACAAAGTTACTGTCACGCCAAAATTAGCCGATTTGTGCCCTCGAAAGTTTCATCGGGAAAGTCATCGGCATAAAGCAGAAAACGCCACACGGAGCAACGTGGAGCGTGTGTGAGCGGAAGTGAAAACAATATATCATGTCGACTTGGGTATCGACCCCTACAAATTAAATGGTCGTGCCTTAGATTACGTTAATCATCATGATAATAGAGCGAAAATGTCCTACCGAGGTCACTCGGTGCTAGTTAAAGTATCGGGGTCGTACTCCCGATACCGTCACAGCGGACGGCAAAGCCAACCGCAATTCTGCGAGAGTTGTGCAGTTTCAGAGAAAGGGGTTGTGAAATCGGAGTTTTGAAAATCACGGGGTTGTAGCCTACAAGAACGGCTTAAACGCTTGGTTTTAACAGGAGTTGTACGAATTTAAGAAAAAATGTAGTAGAAAGGAAATATAAAAATGCTCAATTTAATGTTCACAGGAATATCAACCACAGTAGCAGCATGGAGGGCGATAAGAACATGTCGAGACAGAGAGCAATACCACAGATTAAGTCGGTCGAAATTATTTATAACGGCAACAAAAAGACTTTTGAAATTTTCATGGAGTCCATGATTCTAGATTATTTAAATTCATATAGTATAGCCAAATCCAAGTCCCAATGCTTTATTGGTAAGGTAGAATCTTCGTAATTTGCTGGATTTATCAAATGCATTGTGATATGGTTGTCGTAGCACCATAGCAGGTGCTGCGACTGCCAAAAAGGAGGTACAAATTATGAGAGCATGGCTATACTACCGCTTATCCCGTGACGAGGACGAGGAAATGAACAGCCTGCAAAATCAGCGTCAGATACTTGTTGACTACGCTGAGCAGAACGGATATGAAATTGTTGGTGAGAGCTTTGATGACAACGTTTCGGGAATGACGTTCAATAGAAAAGGTCTGGGTGAACTTGAAATTGCTGTTGATGAGAATAAAATTGATGTAGTTCTGGTAAAAGATCTTTCACGTTTAGGCAGACACAGAACACAAACCGAACTATTCATTGACCACCTTCGACAGAACAATGTCAGGGTATATTCTGTCACTGAGGGGATAGATTCCACTAACGAAAACGATGATTTGATGATTGGATTCAAACAGATTTTCAATGATTTTTATGCTAAGGATATCAGTAAAAAGGTTAAGGCTGGAGTCAGACAAAAACAGAAAAGTGGCTTGGTTGTAAATCTTCCGATGGGTTATTACAAGGACAAAAATACAAATCAGGTTCATGTAGATGAAGAAGCCGCTGATATTATCAGAGAAGTTTATCAAAAATATCTTGATGGATACGGTCTTACAACAATTGCAAGAGATTTGAATAAGCGTAACATCAAGTCACCCGAATACTACTCACACAGGAAGATAGGTGCTCAGAGAACTGAAATGTGCAGTAAGTTTTTGTGGACGCAGACAACAGTAAAAAGGCTGCTGCAGAACGAAATTTACACAGGAACTCTCGTAAATCACAAGACGGTTACAAGTAAGATTTACAAAACAAAAACCTTTGTTCCCGAAAGTGAAAGGTATCGTCATGAAAATTTTCTGCCACAGATAATTGATAATCAGACTTGGGAGAAAACGCAGTTTTTACTTAAACAAAGACCAAAAGCTAATGTCAGGTCAACTGACGGCAGGTCTATACACAGATATTGTGGTATGATAAAGTGTAAGGAATGCGGTGCAATTCTGATTGCCAAAAGAAGAAAATATGCTGACGGAACGGAATGGGTTGAATATACTTGTAACAGCCACCACAGATATGGCAAGGAATATTGTACTCCACATCGAATTCGTGAAGAGCAGCTTGATAAAATAGTTGTAGATGAACTGCTAAGACTTAAGGTAAAAATATCTGAAAACTGTGCAGAATACGATAAAATTGTTAAGCAATGGCTTAAGGATAAGTCTAAGTATGAACAAAAAATTCGTAGGTATACCGATAAAATATCAAAGCTAAAAAACCAAATTGAAAATCTGATTATGGATCGAATTAACGATAGAGAACATGCTCATATCTACAATGATATGATACGAAAGCGTGAGGAAGAAATAGCTGCTCTCGATAAAAAGATAAAGGAATTGAGAGAGTATGATAAGGTCTGTAAGCAGCAAAAGGAACAGCTTAAAAATACAACACAGATACTAGACAATGTACTATCGGAGCCTAAAATATCAGACAGTAACATAAGAATACTGATTGATAAAATATTTATTCATCAAAATGAGGACAAAAGTATTGAAGTCAGCCTTGAGTTTAACGGAAATTTCGAAGATAACTTATTTATGAATATTGATGAAAAAACATCGTAAATTAATATAATTTCGCACAACGAGCATCAACTGTATGTAGCGTGTATGCCCTAGGATAAAACAAAGCAATCCCCGTAGTTACGGGGATTGCTTTTGGTACAGGTGACAGGAATTGAACCTGCACTCCTCTCGGAACTAGAACCTAAATCTAGCGCGTCTGCCAGTTTCGCCACACCTGCTTATTGAATTTTTCACTTGATTTTTTAGCTGTCAAGCCAACTTTGAATAAATGCACTGAAGTGTCGCCACCTAAATCTGGCGTGTCTGCCAATTTCACCACACCCGCATGATACTATAACATTATATCACAGGAGATTAAAAAAGTCAAGCACATAAAAGCATCTGCAAATTACGCAAAAAACATTGACAATTATGATATAATGTAGTAAAATTATAACATATTATAATGAGGAGGTGTGCCATGGATTTACCTAATGACCCCGCAATTCTTCTGAGTTTTGTAAACACAATGCTCAGAGACAAGTATTCAGACCTTGATGAGCTTTGCGACGACTATAACATAAGTAAGAGTGTTATAACGGAAAAGCTAAGTGCAATCGGGTATGAATATTCAGAGGATCACAATCGTTTTAAATGATGGGAGAGGAATTTTATTTATGAAATTACTGAAAAAGTTTGCCGCATTTGCTATGGCGGCAATTATGGCAGCGCCAATGATGCTGTCAACAGTTTCCGCAGCGGAACAGTTTGAAACACCATCGGGGGATGTGTTTGAAACCAATCTTACAGATTACGACGTTTTTGAAGCAATCAAGGTCCGCAGAGACTATATGAATGAAACAGAAAAATATCTTTTTTCTGACTACAATCTGATTAAGCTCTTTCTTACTAACAACCATCAGCTTAGTATCAGATATTTCACACTCGGATATGACACTATGGACTGCGATCTTACCTACTACGAAGACCCGAGTGTTCTCGACTCCACAACAGTTATCTACAAGAGTAAAATAGCTGTTCAGACAGCTAATCTCATGAGAGACGGCTATATTCACATGGGCTGGGAATACGACGGCGTTACATATTCTTCAGGTGATTATTTCAAAATGCCTGCCTGTGATGTAACATTCAAGCCTGTATGGCAAAAGCGCTGCAAGGTCAACTATTCTGCAGGTGATTATGAGGACATCACCGGTAATACATCAGCTTATGTTATATCAGTTGAAGGCGTAACAGTTTATCTTGCAAACGCACAGCGTTTTTCAAGAGCAGGCTACACTATAACAGGTTGGACATGTTCTGATGATGGCAAGGTTTATCAGCCGGGTTCAGGATATGTTGTTCCCGATACAGACGTAACTTTTGAAGCTGTCTGGGCACCTGCGAGTTATCCGATTACAATTACTGCAAATAACGGAGTTTCCTCCGACAAGTATACAACCTCAGGAGTTTACGGAGAAGAATTCGTACTCCCTGAATGTGAATTCACTAAGGAAGGCAAAACTTTTGCAGGCTGGAAGTACAATGGTACAATTTATCAGCCTGGCGAAAGCTTCACAGTTCCGGCACTTTTATCAGGCGAAAAGCTTATAGTTTCAGCAACATGGAGCTAAACTTAAAACACCGTACATTTAATGTACGGTGTTTTTTATTGCAATAAAAAAGACTCTGTATATAAAACAGAGTCTTTTAATAATTAAATTCTGAAAGCCTCAACACGGTCGTTGAGAGTATGTACCATACTTCTGAGTTCTTCTGATGAAGCAGCACTTTCCTGAGCTGTTGCTGAATTGGACTGAACTGCATCAGTAATCTGTTCAAAGCCTGCGTTAATCTGGTCAATTGCAGATTTCTGTTCGGAAGAAGCTTCAGCAATCTTGTTCATAAGCTCGCTGAACTGCTTGATAGCGTTATTAACTTCATTAAGTGATTCGCTTGTGCTCACTGTGAAGGTATTACCCTGTTCAACAGCCGCAGCGCTCTTATTTACAAGTGAAATAGTATTCTTAGCCGCCTCAGCTGACTTATTAGCAAGGTTTCTTACTTCATCAGCAACAACCGCAAATCCCTTACCTGCATTTCCTGCTCTTGCAGCTTCAACCGCAGCGTTAAGCGCCAGGATGTTTGTCTGGAACGCAATGTCATCAATAACTCTGATAATTTTCTGAATTTCATCGGAGTAAGTCTTAATCTGACCCATTGATGTATTCATCTCGCCCATTGTTCTGATACCATCATCAATAGTATTTACAACCTCATCGAGAAGAACAGCCGCACTATTTGTATTTTCATGGTTTTCTGTAATTCTGTTTGTAATATCAGCTGTCATTGAACTGATTTCTTCAAGAGCCGCCGCTTCCTTTGAAGATGTTGCCGCAACATTCTGGGCACCATCTGAAAGCATCTGTGCACTTTCCATTACCTGAGCAGATGTCTGCTGAATATCAGAAATTGTACCTGAAAGATTAGTGAGAATCTGATCAAGTGAATTCTTGATCTCAACAAATCCGCCTACATATTCAACGTCACTCTTTACTGTAAGATTTCCATTACCGATTTCAGCAAGAATATACTTGATGTCATTGATATACATTGAAAGCGCATTTACTGTATCCTGAAGCGCATATGTAAGAACTTCAGTTTCATCGCCTCGCTTACTGATAATACATTCAGAATCAAGGTCACCCTTTGAGAATCTGTCAAGACGCTCAGCTGTCTGTCTTACAGGTGTTGCAACCTTTCCTGAAACCTTGAGTGAAAGGTAAATCGCAACTGTCAGAAGTGTGCCAACGAAGATAACAAGAGCAATAGCCATAATATAGAATGTTTCCATAGCAACGCCTGTCTTGATACCGTAAATAATACCGACGCCTGCTTCGTTAAGATAATCGTATGAATACATAAGTTCATCGCCGCCGAATATCTTGTCAGATGAAACATTTATAGTACCGCTTCCGCTTACTGCCGCCTTTACAACCTCATCAAGTCCCAGATCAGATGATGCATTGACACCCGCAATAACTTCCTCGGAATCACCTGAAACAACAATATTACCATTGCAGTCAACAACATATCCCATATATTCGTCGTCAGACTTGATTGCAGACGCTGCCGCTATAAAGTAATTTCCTTCAAGTTCGCCGATTACAACTTCGTTTCCTCTTTTGAACACTGCAAGGATAACAGTCTCGCCCTTTTCGTTAAGAAGCGCATGTGAAAAGTAAATCTCACCCGATTCAAGATCCGAAGATTCTGAAAGAGCAGAGGAATAGTCATACCCCACACTATCTCCGTTCATATACACTTTATTGAAAAGTGCATCACCTGTATTGCTTACCTGTGCGGTTTTAAGCTCCTCGCCGACATACAGGCTTTCCTCATGAATAATATCATGAGCTACCGACACAGAATGACCCGTCAGGTCATGTGCAGAATCAACAGAAAGAAAATATGACATGATAAGCGCGATAAGTGTAAGTGTAACACCCATAACCGAGACACTTATAATACTAAGTCGAAGAATTCTTGCTCTGATTGTTGTTTTCATATAATATCTCCAATCGCAAATAGAATTACAATAATTTATTTGTAACAATTATACCACATTCGCCTTAATTTGTCAAACAAATATGTTTTATTTTAGTTTAATTTGTCAATAATGTCATAATGCGAGTACATTTTTAATTATCTGAAACGTTTTCGTATATATAATATTA
>CAZULQ010000050.1:0-11361 GCA_964621265.1 uncultured Clostridium sp.
AAAGATTTTAAATTTATAATTGGTTATTGGAATTTTAGATGTTTTATGATATAATCATATAAAATATATTTAGGAGAATTATCATGAAAAGAATCAAATACTTATTGACATCTGCCATTTTTTGTGCGGCAGCAATTCTCTCGGGTTGTGACAACAACCCTTCCTCAGAATTTGACGACGGAGCAATGAGAGATATGACTGCAATGGAATATGCACAGGAAATGGGTGTAGGGCTTAATCTCGGAAACACTTTTGACGCTTTCTGGGAGGACCTTTCAAATGAAACATCAGGCGCAAGTGTTATCGGGGAGGACACTCCTGCTGATTACGAAAAATGCTGGGGCGCTATTGATACGACAAAGGAATGTATCGAAGGTATGAAAAAAGCAGGCTTCAACACAGTCCGTATCCCTGTTTACTGGGGAAATATGATGAAGGACGACGGCAAGTATGAAATTAATGAAGCATACATAAACCGTGTAAAGGAAGTCGTTGACTATGCACGCAGTGCAGAACTTTATGTTATTATAAATGTTCATCATTATGACGCATTCCTTGTTGCTAACAAGGAAAAGGATGAAGCTTTAAAGGCGGCTAAAACAGTCTGGGAACAGATTGCGGAAAAATTCAAGGATTATTCCGACTTCCTTGTTTTTGAAGGCTACAATGAGGCACTCGGCACTCTTCCTGAGGGCGTTAACCTTTCAGAAGAAGAAATCTATGATTATGTCAATGATATGAACCAGGTTTTTGTTGATGCTGTACGCAAATCAGGCGGAAACAACGAAGAACGTATTCTTATTGCGTCTGGCTACTGGACAAATATCGACAATACAACAAAGGAAAGCTTCAAAATGCCTGAGGATTCAGCCGATGACAAGATGATGGTTTCTGTTCACTACATCGACAATGCATGCTACTGGTCAAATCAGATTGGCGGACAGCACTGGCTTGATTACAGCAAGGCACAGTGTGAACTTCTGAAAAATGCTTTCACAGAAAAGGATATTCCTGTATTTGTCGGAGAATGTACAGGTTACTATGAACCATCAAGATTTGAAGCAGGTGCAACTGTTACACAGTCATCAGATTGTCTTGATACAATTCTTGGAATGGCCGCTGACTATGGCTTTGTTCCTGTTATCTGGGACGTTAACGATGGATTCTATTCAAGAACTGAAAACAAAATCAAGTCAGAAAGTGACCAGAAGGTTATTACTGATATTGCAAAGCGTATCGCTGATAAGTAAATCAAAAAATCCCGAATTCTGTGTAAACGTAAAATAGTACAAATAAATAAGAATATGATGAGACCGATTGTGATAGCAGTCGGTCTCATCTGCATATTTAGCTGTATGGGATAATGAAGTGCATAATATGAAGATAAGGTGGACAGAACGTATTTATTCTATTGACTTGATATTCTTTGCCCTGTATAATGTAAGCATGAAATCAACCGTATGTACTCTAAACGAAAGCTGATTTCAATATCATAATATAATGGGGGAAATGACAATATGAATTTGTTCCGAAAACTGACTGCATGTGTATGTGCAGTATGTATGATGACAGGTGCTGTGTTTCAGATGGAAAACAGCATTTCTGAAGTATCCGCTGAGGAGAATATCGAAAGTACCTATGACTGGGGTACTCTGAAAATCGGTGGAGGAGGCTTTGTTTCAGCAATCGTTACAGGACAGAAAAATATGTTTGCCCGTACTGATGTTGGCGGTGCCTACAAATACAATTATGATACTGAAACATGGGAACAGCTTTTTGAGTTTATAAACGATACGGACAGAGGATATCTCGGCGTCGGCGGTATAGCTGTTGACCCGACAGATGATGATACTGTCTACTTTATTTGCGGAAGTGCTTACTTTTCAGATGCAAGAACGGTAATTTTCAAAACTACCGACGGCGGAGAAACATTCACAAAAACGGAAGTAACAGACCTTATCCAGATACACGGAACAGGCGACGGCAGACAGTGTGGCGAGCCAATCGCAGTTGACCCTGACAATCCTGATGTCATCTACGCAGGCGGTGATGTTACCGGAGGTGATTCATGCCTTATCAAGTCTATTGATGGCGGTAAAACATGGAAACCTGTTGCAGGCTATGACGCACTTGGTTTATATACAAACGAAATCAAGTGGCCTACATGGACAGACCACATGGTGCGTAGTGTCGAGGACGGTGAATACAAGACTCAGCAGGGCGTTGCGGCAATCCGTATTCTTGACGGCAAAATATATGTAGCAACTGCTGTTAAGGATATGGGTAATATCCATGTTGCAGATGTTGCTGACGACAAATTCGAGTTACTCTCAGAAGACCTGCCGACAGACAACTATCCTCTCAGCATATCCTACGACGGAAGTGAAAATTTTTATTTCACATACATTGCGGGACTTGCATTCAACGGAACCTCAGGCGGCATTTATAAATATAACATTGCAGATGGAAAAGTAACAGACGTCTCCCCTACTGACAATGCGTATGGTACCGTTTATGCCGACAAGAACAATCCTGACAAGCTTGTTACGCGCACATGCGGCTTATTCTCGCCGCAGTGGTACTCAGAAGAATGGACAGAGGATTCCGTTGCATGGGGTGACTGGTTCTATCGTTCTGAGGACGGCGGTGCAACATGGGAAAACATAACTCCAGGTACCAAGGCTGACCAGTATACTGACAATGAACATTTTGTGTCTCTGCCGATAAGCACCGGCGGATATGACTGGATATACGGAAAGTCATGTCACTGGGGCAGCAGCATGGTAATTGACCCTCAGAACCCCGACAGAGTGTTCATGACAAGCGGCAACGGCATTTTTGCCTGTGATAATGTATGGGACGACAGAGACGTTCAGTTCTACTTCCACCCGAACGGCATTGAGGAAGTTGTGGCGCTTGATTTTGTGAGTACGCCAGACGGTCTTGACCTTTCAGCAATCGGCGACTATGACGGCTTCCAGCACAACGCTGTTGATGAAATCGGTATACAGTATCAGCCGAATATGGGAAGTACCTGTGCAATTTCAGTTTGTCCGCAGAATACAGATGTACGAATCAGAATTGCAGAAGGAAACAATGACATAGCGGCTGGTTACTACACCACAGACGGCGGCAAAACATGGATTGAAATGGATAATGCACCTGGCGGACACACGGCAATCACACAGCTTGAAGAAGGAAAATACAGATTTTTCAAGTCTTGTATGGACAGCGATAAGAGTACGGCAGTAAGCTATTCCGATGATTTCGGAAAAACATGGGAAACATGTGAGGGAATCCCTACTGCATACGGTTCAAGGGGAACACATATGTTTGTTGAACCCGACTCTCCGAATGTGGTTTATGCCTATGTCACTTATTACAATGAATCATGGATATGGTCAAAGCCAAAGCCTGATGACGCAGATGTGAAGTATAAACTCTGCGTAAGCACTGATTACGGCAAAACATTTGAATCAACTGACATCTGCACATATGACCAGTGCGACAGTGCAGGCAGAATTGCATATCTTGGCAAACCTGGTGAACTGATTCTTGCGGGCGGATATTACGGATTATATCACGTCAGAGTCGAGAACGGCAAGGTTGTTGTAAATGAAAAGATAGACGGTGTAAGCTACTGTAAAACTGTAGGCTATGGCGCACCTGAAAAGGCAGGCGACCCGAATGCTGTCTATTTCTATGGAAGAACAACAAATGACGCACCAGAGGGCATTTACCGTTCGACCGATGAGGGCAAGACATGGGTTTGCATTAACACTTCTCAGCTTTACGGCGGAACAGGCAATGCTAATTTCATCGTCGGTGATATGGACGAATTCGGGAAAGTTTATATGTCAACAGTCGGTTGCGGTATCGTTTATGGTGTTCCGTCAGGTGTAGCTGAGCATGAAAAGGTGCGTGGTGATGTAAATTCTGACGGCAAATTCTCAGTAGCAGATATACTTATGCTTCAGAAATGGCTTGTTAATACGCCGAAAGCAACACTTACTGACTGGCAGGCGGCTGATATGTGTAATGACGGCATAATCAATGTGTTTGACCTTAGCGTCATGAAGAAAGAGCTGCTGAAAAACAGTTAATGATATCTATAGTAGAAAAACTTCATTTCAGGTTTTCGTGCCGATTAAATCGGCAGACAAATTTAAGTGCATTGAAAGTAATGGGACGCTTTTTCTTGCAAAGCGTCCCCTCTTGCAAAACAGCCCACTGGGCTGTTTTGTCAATTCACCCCTCGTAAATGCGCCGCTGAGGCAAGACATTTCGCCGTCTGCGGACGTCGACGAGTGGCGCTGCCCCTCGACCCCGCAAACTTTTGAAAAAGTTTGAACAAAACTTTCATATTTGAAAATTATTCTTCTATAGGCTTTTCGACAAACTGTGACCGCTATATGACGGTCTTTTTTTTACAAATACACTTATTATTGATTTCACACTATTGATATGCTATAATACAACTATAAAATTATGCGGATTAAGACTATTTGTCTCAAACAATTTCAAAGGAGGATATGTTAATGAAAGCTTTAATTATCGGCGGAACAGGAATTATCAGCAGTGCTGTTGTAAGACTGCTTCTTGAAAGAAACTGGGAGGTTTATGTACTCAATCGTGGCAATAAGGCGTTGCCTGAGGGTGCAGTACCTGTTGTGGCGGATATAAATGATGAAGAGCTTGTAAAAGAAAAGCTTGGGGATATGCATTTTGATACTGTATGCGAGTTTATCGGATTTGTACCTGAGCATATTGAGCGTGATTACAGGCTCTTTAATGGCAGAACTAACCAGTATATTTTTATAAGCTCTGCTTCTGCTTACCACAAACCTGCGAGTAATTACATCATAACTGAGGGTACTACACTTGCAAATCCACACTGGCAGTATTCAAGAAACAAAATTGCCTGTGAAGAGCTTTTGATGAAGCTTTATCGTGAAAACAACTTCCCTGTTACCATCGTTCGTCCGAGTCATACTTATGATGAAAACAATATTCCTCTCGGTGTTCACGGCAAAAACGGTTTCTGGCAGGTGGTAAAGCGTATCATGGAGCAAAAGCCTGTTATCATTCAGGGTGATGGTGCTTCCCTATGGACACTCACCTTCAACACGGATTTTGCAGTCGGTTTTGTGGGTCTTATGGGAAATCCTCATGCCAAAGGCGAGACATTCCACATTACAAGTGACGAATCGCTGAGCTGGAATCAGATATATGAAGAAATCGCCAATGCGCTTGACGTACAGCTTCATCCATATCATATTGCATCGGAATTTTTGTCAGCAGTCGGTCCCGAATATGATTTTGAGGGTAGTCTGACAGGCGATAAGTCGGTGTCAGTTGTATTTGACAACAGCAAGCTGAAAGGGGTTGTTCCTGACTTCCGCCCGACAGTAGGTTTTGCACAGGGCGTCAGAATTGCGCTTGACAACATTCTGGCAAATCCACAGCTACAGGTTGATGATGCTGAATTTGATGCATGGTGTGATAAAGTTATTGCCGCACTGGAAAATGCGAAAGCATGTTGTATAAAGTAAAAATAAGCCCTGGGGAATAATCCCCGGGGCTTACTTCATATCTGATACATATTCTTTTTATAATACCCACTCATTTCCCAGACATATGTAGTCTTTCCGCAATCTCAAGCATTGCATTGCAGAAGCTGTATTCATGTGTCAATGATTTCTGTAAGGGGTCACCCTCACTGATGACATTGACACTAAGAATTTCGCCCCTGTTTTTTCGTAATTTGGACGATTTGTGTGAGGTTTTCGGATTTCTTAGTGCCGAAATTAAAATTTGCAACTGCTCCTGCTGTTTCTGTCTGAAGTTCAGCCGGAATACCTGTTTTAAGCAGAGTATCTATATCAGAACGGAGTCTGACATTGATGTGGTCGGTAAATACATCGATACGGTCAACAATGAAGTCGATATCAATTTTAGTAAGCTTTTCCTTATTCAGTATCGCATCGAATACTTCCATTACCGTCTTAGCTGTGCGGTTGACAGAAATAATCGCATTGTGCTTGTCTATTGCAAGCTGTATCTGATTTCTGAAGCCTTCTATCTGCTTCATAAGGTCAGCAACCTGTTCCTGATATACCTCTTCAAGCATATCTTCCTGCTCAGGATGCTTTGCAAGGTTTTTTACATGCTGACGGCTCAGGAACTTCATTTCCGTCTTGGCATCTTCCATTCTCTCCATGAGAACTTCAACTACGTCCTTGCTTGAAGAAGTTTCCTTCTTTTCATTATCAATGGACTTCTGTAAAACTGCAAGCATATCCTCGGAATTCTCTTTTACCTTTCTGATAAACGAGCGCAGTATCTCGTCAAGAGCATCAACTCTTATATGATGTGAAGTACAGCCTTTTATGCCTCGCTTATGGTAGGTACCGCAACGATATGCCTGTGGTATATCTCCACGGCTCATCGAAAACATAGGACTTCCGCAGTCTCCGCAGAAAAGATGACCTGTGTAAATATTCTCAAACTTCTTTACACCACGATATCCGTTGCTGGAACGTCCCTTAATCTGCTCCTGGACTGCCGCAAATACTCTGTAATCGACTATTGCTTCATGATTATTCTCTATAACAATGTGATCAGTCTCACTCAGCTTCATGTCACCACCATTTATCTTTTTTCGGCGGTACTTACGCTGTCTGAGCGTACCGATGTAGAAGTCATTGCTGAGTATAGTGCTTATTGTCACAATACTCCATGTGTCTTTAGAGCGAACAACATATTCCTCGCCGTCGGCTTCCTTTCGCATTTCCTCAGTCTTTCGGGGAGTCGGTATATGCTGGTCAGTAAGGTAATTAGCTATTTTCTTATAACCCCAGCCGTCTGCATAAAGCTGAAATATTTTCCTTACAACTTCCGCAGATGGTTCATCGACCCTGAATTTCATGGTTTTGGTATTCGTCATAACATAGCCATACGGAACAGCGCATATCCACTTCCCTTCCTTCTGACGGTTATTGATTACAGCCTTTACCTTCTTTGATGTATCGGTAACAGGCATTTCGTTCACAAGGAATCTGAACTGTATTACCATCCACTCATCAGATGTCGGAAAGTCAATACCATCACCTATGGATATAATACGCAATCCTGAGTCTCTTAAGTCCTCCAGCTCAACAAGCCCACGACTTGTACGACGTGAAAAACGAGAAAAGTCCTTGATTATAAGAATATCATACTCACGACGAAACAGCTTTTTACGCAGTTCCTGATAGCTTTCACGCTGTTCAAAGGTATAACCCGAGCGGTCACGGTCAGCATATATATCAAGCTTAGCGTCTGGAAATGTTCGTGTCACATAGTCTGTAATGAGAGCTTTCTGGTTCTCAATGGACGTATTGTCCTTGTCAAGCTCTTCATCTACGGAAATACGGCAGTAGCCTGCTATCCTGAAATTCGTCACTGTAATACTCCTCTCATTCAATGTTGTAATAGTTATATACTTATAACCTATCAGCATTGTAGCATATAATACACTCAACTGTCAAGTCAAAAAAACGGGTGCGCTTTAAGCACACCCTAAATTGGCAATAAGCAGGTTTTCAGTGTTTTTACATAAGTCCTCTTTCCCCGACAGGAAGAAGACTACCTTACACTTTTTCGGGTCAGTACCTTTAAGGAGCAGATGCGTCAGTTCCTTACAATCGTACTGCTGTTGTTCTTCGTTTGTCATCCACACTTCAATGAACCCCTTGCTGCGCTTATCATAAATCTCCAACGCATCATTCCTCCTTTCGCTTGAAGTATGCCCTTTATTGGCGTAGGTTATTCATCTTCTGCTGCACAATAGCATCAGGGTACAGTTTTTTTAACAATACATAAACGATAATGAATATGTAATAAAAATGACCGCCAGATGGCGGTCAGAGAATATATTATTGAGCGTTATTTACGTTTGCGACTTCTGTCAGTTTCTGCCACAACTTAACCATAGCGTATGTATCAAGCTTACAATAATCAAGGAGATGTGTACGATACTTTTCAAGTTCATCGAGTGTCATTTTTGCCATCTTTTTAAATGTATCAGATGCCTCAGTTCCATTATGTACACCTTCAAGATTATGATAATCAAGCGACGGGTCATCGGGAAACAGTGCAGGCAAAACATATTTTATTGAATATGAGCCCTGCATAGCCCTTGTATAGTACTGCTTTTTCTGGAAAGGTACCATAAGGTCTATGATATTATCATGAATATTCATAAGATGTTCAGCCAAATCAGGATAAAGAGCCGCAAGTCCCTTGATTCTGCCCTTTTCAAAGCCCATATTATACGCCGTCACACATACATCCATAGGAATATCGCTGACAAGCTGAAGCGCAAGACCTCTTCGCGGGTCTTCTCCGGGATAGGCAAGATATGCCTTATGCTTGATTTCGCCACCGAATTCTTCGACATAGTGAAGCGAATATTGAAAAACAATCTGTTCATACGGGCGTGAATTGTCATAAAGCGGTATAGCAGGCTGAAATGATTCAAAATCAAGAAAATAAATAGGATATGAAAGCTTCGACATAAAGTCTGAAATCGCTTCTTTGTCTATATGAGGAGCACTGTCATTCACTTCATGAATAATCTGCATCATCTGATTTGCTGAAACAGCCTTAGTTCCTATAAAATCCTTGAAATCAATAAGTCCCATGTTATAGCATTTTAGCTTGGTTGATGTTCTGGCACCTGAAATGTCAAACACATTGGGCTTTGAAAGTTCTCTTGTACAGTAATCGAAGAATCCGCAGTTATATGGCGCAAAGCAATGTTCACCTATGCCATCAGACGGCTCCTGTGACTGCTTCATGTATTCTTCAAAACGGTTAATATTGCCCCCAACGTCGCCTATAAGCGTATTGACTGTATCTGTAATATCCTCTGTATGAAAAAGTTCATTAAGATTAAGCTCACCTTTTCTCACATACTGATTATTGATATGGATTATGCACACACGGTTTACAGTATATCCCAGTTTTGAGAGGACATAGCATTGATATGTAGCGTCATGAAGATATATTTCGCTGACTGATGTTGAACTCTTAACCTCATAAATCTCTACCCGGTTATTTCCGAGATTTTTGAGAATGTCAACACTGCAGAAAAGTCCTTCATAGGAAAAAGATGCTTCAGTAATTACAGGTGTGTTGCTGTCTATAAGCTCTTTTGTTGCTGAAATCATCTGAGAAAGGTCACCGAACGGAACTTCCGTAAAGTCACCAAAAAGACCCATTGCAAGGTCACCGACTTCGTTACCTGTTTCCAGAACAGATTGGTTCATAACCGAGTCGTCGAAGATTTCAGGCTTATATTTTTTCAGCCACAGTATTTTCGGGCACTGTAAGGCTGAACAATATTTTGATTTTGAAAGATTGATTGACATAACAGACCTCCTCGGAATAATAGGGGCGTTATGCCCCGATTTTCAGTTTATTCAGCAAAATAAATATAGTTTTCTTTTCTTGGTGAAGCAGGAGCAGGCTCAGTTTCAGCATAACCTAAAATACAATGACCAATACCCTCGTAATCTCCTGTAATTCCGAGAGTTCTGAGAATCTCCTTGCCTTCTTCGCTATCAAATTCCTCTTTTGCACGGTGAATCCAGCAGCTGTCCACACCATAAGCGTGAGCTGCAAGCATAAGATTGCCCATAACAAGACTTCCGTCGTAAAGATATGTAGGCATAGCTCTGTCTGCAAGAACTATAAGTACAACGGGTGCACCATAAAACGGATCCATATCTGAACCCATAATTTTTGCGTTCATTTCAGAAAGCTTGTCACGAAGTCCCTTGTTTGTCACAGCAATGATTATAGGCGACTGTCTGTTCATTCCCGTCGCAGCATAAGTGCCTGCCTCAACTATTTTCTCGATAGTTTCCTTTGGCACCATGTCTGCCCTATATTTTCTTACGCTTCTTCTTGTTAACATGTTTTCAATTGCGTTCATTTTTTATCCTCCGTAAATTATAAATCTAATCTCCATCCATTATCCCCATGATAAATCATCTGTTTTGTCATACCGCCGTCAATGCAGATGTTCTCCCCTGTTATGAATCCTGCCTTGTCAGAGCAGAGAAACAGTACCATGTTCGCTATATCGAAAGGGTTTCCTACCCTGCCACAAGGCTGCTGAACAGCATCCGAGCCCTCGTATACCGTATAATCCGTATCAATCCAGCCAGGAGATTAGGTACAATCGTTTATGCCTTTCATCAGTGGCAAAGCGTTGTTGATGAGGTAGTCAACCCGTCCATGCTTACTTATTACACTATCCGCAAAGGATTCAAGCACGGCTTTATCAGAAATGTCACCTACAAAGTGGTCACCATCGCTTTTATCAATAATACAGACAACTGCTCCATTTTTTCTGAACTCCTCTGCTATGCACTTGCCTATTCCTTTTGCCCCACCGGTTATTACAACTATTTTATCTTTGAATATTGTTCTCACTCGCTTTCTGCTCAGAACTATTTTTCAGCCCATTTACTGTATTGCGGACAGACATATCTTCCGTTATTGCGTGTCCTTTTGCCAATATTTATAGCTTCTTTCGGACATCTGTTGATACATGAATAGCAATTCAAACATTTATCTTCGAAAACGGGTTTTCCATCTTTAAGCGCAATGTTATTTACAGGGCAAAGCTCCACACATTTGCCGCATGATATACAATTTTCAGAAATATTGAAATTCTTACTGCTTATCATGAATTTATTAAAGAGCTTATTTACCGCTCCTGAAGCGATTGATGCAAATGGTGTTTTATCGCTCTTATATATTTTTTCACCTACAGATATCTTTTCTGCCAGATTTCTGATTTGTGGAATTACAGATTCGATTTGCTTATATGCTTCTGTTTTATCAGGAAGCTTACCGCCGTACACATAATTATTAGGCATTGCAACACTGCCAAACCCCATAAACTCCATGTTTTTGACCTGAGTAAGCTTTTGAAGATACTTGTCACAGTTCCCCGACTGAGAACCCATTGTTCCGATAAAATAAAGCTTATTATTACCGGAAAGCTCTGCGTTCTTTATAAGTTCCTCAATAATAATCGGAAATCTCCATGCATATATCGGAGCCATTATAACAAAAGGACGCTCTGAGTGAAACTTCAGCGGCTGATTTTCCTTAAGAATTTTATTGAGCGAGACGCACTCATCTTTGATATGATTTGCTATAAATTCACCAACGAATTGTGTATTACCGGTACCTGTAAAATATAAAATCATGTAAGTAACTCCAAGTCAAAATGTTTTTTTATATTTTTATTATATCATAAAACATCTAAAATTCCAATAAGCAATTATAAATTTAAAGTCTTTT
>CAZULQ010000051.1:0-11345 GCA_964621265.1 uncultured Clostridium sp.
CAGTTATTGAACCGAATGAATATGGCTGGTACTTCGCTGACGGATTTGAGGGTGACACATGCTCATGGCAGGAAAGAGGCGCAGCATCAATCATGACAAGCGGCAGAACAGCCTATGTCGGTGACGAAGCGCTCCTCGTTCAGAACAGAGAAGAAGCATGGAACGGCGCAGCCAAGACTCTCAATCGTGCATTCGTTCCAGGCGAAGAATACAGCTTCAGCGCAAATGTTATGTATTTTGACGGCGGAGCAACTGATACATTCTTTATGAAGCTTCAGTATGTTGACGCGGCCGGTGAAACACAGTACAAGACAATTGCAGAAGCAACTGCAATCAAGGGTGAATGGGTTCAGCTGAAAAACACTAACTATATGATTCCGGCTGACGCAACTGATATGCAGCTTTATATTGAAACAGCTGAAACTACAAACAATTTCTATATTGACGAAGTAATCGGCGCTGTCGGAGGAGTTACAATCCTCGGCGCAGGAGGCGGTGAAGTTCTGGAAAAGGGTGATTTAAACTCTGACGGCGTAATTAATTCACTTGATGTTGTCGTTGCGAGAAGAGGTCTCATTACAGAATTTACATCATCAGCTGTAAAGCTTGCTGCTGATGTTGATGAAAGCGGCACAACAGATGTTGCTGACCTTGTACAGCTTCAGAGCTTTGTTATGGGAAAAATCAACGCTTTTACAATAGCTGAAAAGCCTGTGAATCAGGTTGATACAGCGGCAATGAAAACACTTTTTGCAAGTGTTACACCAGCTGCAAGCTATAAAGCAGAAGGTGAGGGTAACCCTCTTTTTACGCAGCGCTTCGGCGCTGACCCGGGAGTAATGGAATATAACGGAAGAGTATATGTCTACATGACAAACGACGTTATTGAATATGACTCAAATGGAAATGTTGTTGAAAACACATATGGTTTAGTAAATAAAATAAACTGCATCTCATCTGATGATATGGTCAACTGGACTGACCATGGTGCAATCGCAGTTGCAGGTGCAAACGGTGCGGCTAAATGGGCAAACAATTCATGGGCACCATGTGCTGCACACAAAACTATCAACGGTAAGGAGAAATTCTTCCTTTACTTTTGCAACGGGGGTAACGGCGTGAGTGTGCTCACAGCCGACAGCCCTACAGGACCGTGGACTGATCCCCTTGGACACGGTTTAATAACCCGTTCCACTCCTAACTGTGCCAATGTAACTTGGCTCTTTGACCCTGCTGTTTTTGTGGACGATGATGGAACAGGTTACCTCTATTTTGGCGGCGGTGTTCCGACAGGACAGGACGCCAACCCTGGAACAGCAAGAGTAGTAAAGCTTGGAAACGATATGATAAGCCTCGCAGGAGATCCGGTTACAATTAATCCCCCCTATTTGTTCGAGGACTCAGGTATCAACAAAATCGGTAACAAGTATTACTACACTTATTGTTCCAACTGGAATACCAAGGGAAATTCCTATGGTATGACAAGCGGTGCCATTGAATACATGGTAAGCGACAGCCCTATGGGACCTTTCACATACGGCGGAGAGCTTTTCAAGAATCAGGGCGTATTCTTTGGCCACTACGGAAATAACCACCACTCAATTATTGAGTTCAATAACCAGTTATATCTTTTCTATCACTCACGTCCTGTTGAGGCCGCTATGGGTATCACAGGCAACTACAGAAGCCCTCAGGTTGACAAAATCAGCATGAGCGGTGAAAAGTTTAACAGTGTAACAGGTACTATGGCTGGTATATCACAGCTTAAGACACTCAGTCCTTACGACAAGGTTCAGGCAGAAACAATTTCCATGCAGGCTGGTATTAATGTATCAGGTCTTGGAGATACAGTTGTAACTGAAATTGACAAGGGCGACTGGTTAAAGGTGTCAGGTGTTAAGTTTTCACAGGGCTGTGAAACACTCACAGTAAGAGCATCTTCCAAAAATGGTGCAGCTATAAAAGTCTGCACAGGCGGTCCTAAGGGTAATGCTATAGGTTATGTAGAAGTACCTGCAGGCGGAATGTCTGAAATAACAGTCCCTGTTGAAAGTCTCAGCGGAACACAGGATATTTGCTTTGTGTTCAGCGGACAGCTTGAATTTGACTGGTGGACATTCAAATAATTATTGCTTTTTCATTAATTTCTCTTAATATATCTTACCCGAATCCGTCACCTTTTCAGGTGGCGGTTTCACTTTTGTATGTCAGATTTATTTTGAAAATATGACTTTTTGCATTGTATTTTTGATGTATATATGTTATAATTTAAAAAAAAGTAAGGGACAGAGGGAGAAATATGAAAAAAAGAATATACGCAATTTTTGCCGCATTTCTTATGCTTTGCGGCTGTACGCCCAAAGAATCTGCAGACAGTTCTTTACAAAGCATTACGGAAAGTGTGACCGAGCATGTAATCACGGAGCAGTCAGTAACAAAGCAGACTGAGGCTGTAACAGTTAACGCAGAGGATAAAGCTTCGGGTGACGATTTATCTGATTATGCCGAGGAAATATGTGATGGCTTTTACATGCTGGATAATATAGATGGCTATGACATGCTTAAGCTTGATGAGAATACGCTTGTAATACCGCAATCGAAATTTGATGAAAATGCAAAAGGATATTATGAGGGCAGCATCATTAACATTGTCAATGCAAAAACGGGTGAGGTTTTAAATACATATTCAGGTGACCGTGCACAAGTAGTAATTCTGAACGACTATATTACTGCGTTTTGTGATACTAAATCAGTAATCAGAGTTTTTGACAGGAACATGAACGTTGTTTCTGAGTGTGAGCTACGTGGAATCAGTCAGAGCAATGTTGTGAATACAGATGAAGACACAGCGATTGTATACAGCTTTGACGGAAATAAATTCTTATGGGTTACAGTTGATGACAATGGCGAAATTACACTTGAAGAAAAGAATTATCCTCTGGAAGAACCTATGGAGTATTCATCAATTATCGGTGCACTTTCGGATGATGTGTTTTTTTTAGATGTGGTAAATTCAGAAACGTGGAAGAGTCATGCGTTCTACTGGGATGTCAGCACAAATGAACTTACTCTTATGGACGAGTTGCTGTATTTCAATCTGATTGGAGATAATATTCTTGATATTAACAGTGATACGCATGAAGTTAGTGTATACAGCATTGACACTCCGAATATTAAGAAAACATTTGAATATCCTAATGGCTATTATTCACTGGCTTCATTAGAGGGGGCTGATAATGTATACTTCTCAGACTCGGATGAAAACAAATTAAGTATCAGGCGTTATTCCCTTGAAACAGGCTGCTGTACAGCGAGTATTGATATTCCGTGTGGAGAATACAGTGGCGTTTATTCTGTTGCCGAAGTCGGAAAAAATGTATTTTTCATGGGGAATTTTAATGATAACAGAGGTGTTTTTATCTGGCAGCCGACAGACACCGGTGAAAAGTCAGAACAACTGTTTCCACTTCTTATAAATAAGAATAAAAGTCAGATAGATGAGCTCAGACAGAAAATTCTCAATGATTACGGAATTGAGGTTTATTCGGGTGAAGAAGGTGTGAAGTATTTTAATGACTATGCAGTCGTAACTGAAACTGATGAAAATAAGATTCTTAGCACTATGAAGACTATTGACAGCTTCTGTGGAAAGTTCCCTAAGGGATTTTTTGACGAAATGAAGAGTGCTTACAGCGATGAGGGGACAATTTCAATTTATCTTACAGGTACTATTCTACCTAACGATTATAACAGCAATTCCATTGATAATGCTGCGGCGTTTACTTATATGCCGGAATATGATGAAAGAGTTATGGTTGTTGATATAAATCAATACTCGATTGAAGAGAATCTTGCTCATGAATTTATGCATGCAATTGAAGATGTGATACTCACCAAGTCCTTCTCTGATGAAGGTAATATAGAAAATTTTGAACGCTGGAATTCGCTTAATCCTGAAGGTTTTGATTATTTGTATACATATACTGATGAGGATGGAACGACAATCGGTTCTACTTATACTGAAAGTGATTATGTAGGGACATACTATTATGAGGGCGGAGATATTCCGGTTGACAATATTTATTTTGCAGAAGAATATTCAACAACATACCGTACTGAAGATATTGCTACAATTTTTGATGAAATATTTATGTCATCAGAGGAACCGCTTCCTGACTATTTCCAGAGTGAAAACATTCAGCTTAAGGCGGCGTATATCTGTGCCTGCATAAGAGATGCATTTGAATGCATGGAGGGTAAGAGTGTATGTTGGGAAAAAGACATTAATCCTGAATACACACTGGATTATTTCAGAGAAAACCATGATAAAGATATGGCTTTTGGCTGATGCACATACTGAAGGTTTATTAAGGTGGAATCTATGATTAAAAGGCTGATTTTATATCTGTTTATTACAGCGGGCTGTATGCTTTGTGGTTGTGGAAGTGAAGAAAATGATTCACAGAGCAGCCTTACTGAAACATATGAAGATGTAAATGAACAGGAAGCAATACAGAGAATAGAAATTGCGCAGGAATCTATGGATTATGAGCCTGAAACACAGCAGGAGACGTTAGTTCGTTTTACTTCAATTGCACCGTTATTTTCTGATGACAAAACTGATGAAACAGAAGTATTTGAAGATGTAAGTGAAATATCAGAGCATGAAGAAACTGAGGACGTTACTCCTGAAACTGAACATCAGCCTGATATTACCGAAGCTGTGACAGAAATACAGGAACAGACCGTGGCTGAGGAGACAGAAGAAAGAAATCCGCATATCAGACCTGTCGGCTGATATGACGCGGTATAGTGAAAGATAAAAAAGGCGTATGCATCTAGCATACGCCTTTTTATATGATATAGGTTTATTTTGATTTTAGTTTGGACAATAATACAACCGTCTCGATGTGCTTTGTATACGGAAACATATCAACAGGCTGGATTTTCATTGTTTTATATCCGTTTTCTGTAAGGTACTGCAAATCTCTTGCAAGCGTATTCGGATTGCATGATACATAAACAACACGCATTGGCGAAAGCTTTACAAGGCTTTGCAGAAAGGCCTTGCTGCATCCTGCACGAGGCGGGTCTGTCACAACAACATCTGCATTTTGGTTGTTTTGGGCAAGCTCTGTCATAAATTCGCCTGCATCACGGCAGATAAATTCAATATTTTCTGTATTGTTTATTCTGGCATTTGCTTTTGCGTCCGTGACAGCGTCAGCATTAAGCTCAGCCCCGATAACGTGCCTTGCCTTGTCAGCCATAATAATTCCGATTGTTCCCGTACCGCAGTAGCAGTCAAGAAGTGTTTCTTTTCCCGTAAGAGCGGCATATTCAGCCGCCTTATTGTAGAGTACTTCTGTCTGGACAGGATTTACCTGATAAAATGACTGCGGACTGATTCTGAAGGTTTTTCCGCAAAGCTGTTCTTCGATATAACCGTTTCCAAAGAGTATTTCTTCATTTTCACCGAGAAACAGACCGTCCTTCTGATTATTGATACTACGGACGATTGTCGTGATTTCGGGATGACGCTGTAACAAAGCATTGATAAAGGAACGCTGTGATTTGAATTCGCCGTCCGTTGTTACGAGTACAACCATGACCTGTCCGCTTAAAAAGCCATGTTTTACGAGAATGTGGCGCAGAAAGCCTCTTCCTGTTTCGGAATTATATGCCCTGTATTTAAAGCTTTGTCCGAGTTTTGTGACTGTTGCAATAATTCTGTCAGCTGTTTCATCTTCTATAAGACAGCCGTCAACCGCTGTAATGGTTTTATCCGATGACTGATAGATACCGGACATCAGCGTCTTGCCCTTCTGAAAAAACATTGCCTGAACTTTATTTCTGTAATGAAAAGGATATTCCATAGGAATTATCTTTTCAACATATCCATATTTTTTCAGAAGTGAAATTACCAGCTTCTGCTTGAATTCAAGCTGTTTTTCATATGTCATGTTCTGAAGCTGACACCCGCCGCATTTGCGGGAATAGGGACATATTCTTTTTTGTGATTTTAAGCTATCATGTGTCATGTTATCGTTCCTTTGAGTTTTATTATTCATATTATATACTATTATCAGATTAAATGCAATAAAAACGGAGAAGCTTTTTGCTTCTCCGTTAAAATCAGCTGTACATTATATAACCGCCTGCATCTTCATACGTCATGAGGAAGAATTTCCAGTTACCGTTTTTGCCATAGTTACCAGTTTCCATAACATAAGTAACACCATCAATATGAACCTCAGTCCAGAAATGCTGGTTTCCGTCACGGTTATAGTAACCCTGAACCATATTAACATCATATCCGAGCCATGCCATCATTGACGCCATAGCACCGTTATACTGTACGCACTGTCCTTTATTATATGTGAAGATAGCGTCAACATATGATTTGTTTGCAATCTGAGACCAGTCGCTTCCGTATGCATATTTAGTGTTATAGTGAATGTAATCGAAAGTAGTTCTGAGCTTTTCTTCTCTTGTCATATCACTTGTGAAGTGTGTATCAGCAAATTTCTGAAGTATTTTTACATCATTGCTGCTGATGTTTGAAGTCCAGCTTGTTTCTGTTGTGTCCTGACGATTATAAATCTTGAATGAAAGGTGGGGCTTAAGATCCGCTCTGTTGAGAATGTCATTTGTTGTTATAACAATACCGTTTTCATCAATGTTAAAACCGTTTATTGTTGTGTTTGTTATAAGTGTACCATCATAGTCAAAGCAATATGTTCTGCCGTTGATTTCTGTAAATCCTGTTGCCATGATACCGTCAGTACCGAAATAGTATTTACTGCCGTCAATAGTCTGCCAGCCAGTTAAAATTACACCGTTTTTATCAGCGTAGTATGTATCCCAGCCGTAAATCCAGCCTGTGAGCATAATGCCGTCATAATCGAAATAGTATGTTTTTCCGTTTATTGTCTGGATACCCGTGAGCATAACGCCGTTTTTATCAAAGCCATATTTTTCTCCGTCAATGGTACAAATACCAGTTGCCATGACGCCCTTATTGTCGAAATAATAGTCATTTCCGTCAATAATCTGCCAGCCTGTTACCATGGAACCATCATAATCAAAATAGTATGTCTTTCCGGAAATAGTCTGGAAGCCTGTTCTCATAACGCCGTCATTTCCAAAATAGTATGTATAGCCGTCAATGTCAGTAAATCCTGTTGCCATGATACCATCTGATCCGAAATAGTAATCATTTCCGTCTATAACATACCAGTCTGTAACCATAAGTGTGTTATCGTTGAAATAATAGGTATTTCCGTTGTATTCAACGAAACCAAGCCCTACAGTACCATCTTCGTAATAGTATCTTGTACCATCATAGAATTCCTGCATGCCTGTCTGCATATCACCCTTTTCGGAGAAACGGTAAAGGTAAGTATCAACATAGCGTTCGCCTGTGTATTTTCCTTCAAATTCGTCAGAGTAGTAAACTAATCCGTTATAATGAATCCAGCCATAGAGTGGTGCCGCAGTTTCATAGTCGTAAAACACTCTCTTGTCATCAACTGTCTGCCAGCCATTCTGAAAACGTCCTGTTGATGAGAAAATGTATGTGACATCACCAATCTGGCATTCACCCTTATATACACCTGTTTCAATTGTGCTGTAATATTTACTGCCGTCAATTTCAAACCAGCCGTCAAGGAGTGAGCCGTCTTCTTCAAAGTAATATGTCTTTCCGTCAATTTCATTAACGCCTGTGAGCTTTCCGAGTGTGCTGTCTGAATAGAAGAATTCATCCATGTAATAAATCCAGCCGTTTTGCTGTGCACCTGTTTCAAGATTAAAGAAAAGTCTTGCGCCGTCAACGTCAAACCAGCCGTATCTTAAAGCACCATTGGGGGCAAAAAGATAATTTTCGCCATCAATTTCCTGATAGCCTGTAAGCTTTTCACCAAGCTCGTTCTGATAATAGGTTTTATTGTTTTCATCCATAACCCAGCCTGTGTAGATAGTGTCATCGGCTGAAGCTGTAATACCGCCTGCGGTCATAATAATAGCTGACGCGAATAAAGCAGGCAGAAATTTTCTGATATTCATGCGATATTAATTCCTTTCAATAACAATCTTACATTACATTATACCACTTTTTCATACAGATTTCAACATTTTTATTGAATTCCGAGGCTTGAATTGAGAATTAAGGATGAATATAGAAACAGAACATCCTGATTTTTAAACTCTACAAAAGCGGGTATTACTGACGGATGCATGTATCTTGTGTCAATAAGCGTTATTTTTGAATATCCCGAAACGAGCAGAGGAGCAAGTGAGGAAGCGTATGAATCACGGAAAATAACAAGCTCTCTTTCATTTTTACAAAGAGGATTTTCTATTTCTACAAGCGGCTGTGAACCCGAAAGGAACATTTCATACCCGTCCTTTCCTGCCGCAAGTTCTGTGTTGTAGATTACAGATTTTTCAGCAGTACCGTTCGGATAAATTGTAACAACTGCATTGCTGAGCTCTTCGTTTGTGAGATATGTCAGCTTGTCAGCTTCTGTGTCAAGGGCGGATTGCCCGTGGTAAACGCCATAGAATGGTGTGTCAAGGGTAAGCTTTTCATAATTGCGACTGAGTTCAGTATTCATGCTTTCAGCAAGCCTGTCTGCAACATCAGTTATACACTCCTGCTTCCAGTGTGTGTCGGTTCTGTAATAATCATCAGCAGAAAGTAAGTCTGTAATGTCAATATATTTCATATAGGCTGTTTTATCCTTCATGTAGTTTATCATGTAGTTGTAGTCAATTGAAAGATATCCGTTTTCCTGTGCAAGAAACATGTTCTTGTCGGGAACTACCGAGAAATAAAGCTTTGTATCCGTATTTTCAAGATACTGAGTATATATATTCTCAAAGCGTTCTGCCGCATGACTGAGCATATTTTCATCAAGCGGGTAATTAAGCTTTGAAAGGTGATTGTCTGTATAGAAAATTTTATTGCTGTCACTTTTCTGAAAAATACTCAGACGGGATAACGTTGCAATTTTACGTAACGTATCTCTCATAGGAAACTGGTCAGGAGACGCATTCTCGAAATCCTTCATGTATTTTCCTGAGAATACATTTTCTGCACTGATTTTGGGGAGTTCTTCGAGTTTTCTGCGTTCTGATTCCGAGTATACTTCACTTTCTTTAAGTATGAACCATAGTCCGCCACCGAAAACCAGTATTCCCGAGAGAACGATTGTAAATATATTTTTAATTTTTGTTTTCATAATCATTCTCCTTAAAATCTGAAATATAAAAACGGACTGAACGAACTGTCAACAAGATAAGCCGTTGAGACTATGAGCAATATTGCTGTTATTATAGGCTCGGCAACTGCGACAGCTGTTTTTTCTGAATACTTTTCATAAAGCTTGCGGGGCAGGGGAGTAGAGCCGATAACTGCTATAATAAATGTAACCGCATAGCTTCTGAGGTAGTAAACCGCTTCATCGGAAATGATGCTGTCAGTACCGATTCCGAACATTGCGCAGATATAGTCTGATGCCTCTTTAAGGCTTACTGCATTGAAAATTACAAAACTTATGATTATAATAAACAACAGATATATTCTGCTGAGTATACTGGATTTTTCAAGATGCTTCAGTAAGAGGAATTTCTCTGCAATAAGAAGTATGCCGAAATAAAGCCCCCACACAATAAAATTCCACTGTGCACCATGCCAGAATCCTGTCAGCAGCCAAACTGCAAGGATATTTCTCAGATGCTTTATTTTGGATGTACGGTTTCCGCCAAGAGGGATATAGACATAGTCACGGAACCACTGACCCAGTGAACGATGCCAGCGTCTCCAGAATTCTGTTACAGAGCGGGAAATATAGGGATAATCAAAGTTTTCAATGAATCTGAAGCCGAATATTTTGCCCAGACCTATTGCCATGTCGGAATAGCCTGAAAAGTCAAAATAAATCTGAAGTGAAAATGAAATTGCGTAAATCCAGTAAAAGAGGACTGATTTGTCATCGGATATTCTGAATGTTTCGCAAAGACTGCCCAGAGAATCCGCAATAAGCACTTTTTTGCTGAGACCTGTAACAAAGCGTCTGACTCCCTCAGATGCAATCTGAAGAGTGTGTGTTCTTTCACTGAGCGCATTGTTTATATCCGAGTAGCGCACAATCGGTCCTGCAACAAGCTGGGGAAACATGACGATATAAGCGCCGAGTGATATTATATTTTTTTGTGCTTCTGTTTCACCCTTGTATACATCAATTGTATAGCTGAGAATCTGAAATGTATAAAAGCTTATGCCGACAGGCAGGGCGATTTTAAGGAATGGTACGGACAGCCCTGAAACTGCATTGAAATTTTTAATAAAAAAGTCGGCGTATTTGAAAAACAACAGCATTCCTATGTCGGCAGAAACTGCTGTTATTACCGCTACTTTTGAGATTGCCTTGTCCCTGTATCTGTCAATAATCAGTCCGCAGATGTAGTTGAGCAGGATTGCAGAGCACATAAGGAAAATATACTTCGGCTCACCCCATGCGTAAAAAATCAGTCCTGAAATAAGCAATATACTGTTTTTAAGAACACGTGGTACAAGGAAATAAACAAGAATAACTGCTGGTAGAAACAGATAAAGAAAAGGAATACTTGAGAAAACCATAAATTTCACATCCTTAATAAAAAAGGGCACGCTTTAAGTGCCCTTTGAAAAATATTAACCTTCGTTAGAAAGAGGAGCCATAACAAAGAATACCTTGTTTCCTTCTGCCTCACAAACTGTTTCTTCTGCTTCAACGCATATCTGCCATCTCGGGTCTGCATTGTCCTTTAATGTTGTAACGAAAGCTTCTGCTTGTGATTCATCGGAAAGCTCGAAAACATAACCGATAAATGCAATTGAACCCATAGCAGGACCGAACATTGAACCCGATTCAAAGCCTGTTATTTCAGTAGTGAAGCCTGAAAGGAATCCGGGTTCAACAGGCATATACATGCTTGCGAAGAGTATTGCTTCATTTGCAGAAAGCTCTGCGGCGATTTCATCAGCAGTCATGTCAGGATTTTCAGCAACTATTGCCTTGAAGTCGCTCAGAAGATACTGTGCATAGGTTACGTTTTCAGGTAAAGCTGAGCTTCCTGCACTGCCTGCATCACCGCCGTCAACGATTTCTTCGTTTGGCTCAGCAGGTGTATCAATGTTTTCGTCCTCAGGTGACGGAGTTGTTTCTTCCTCTGTAGCTGCTTCAGTTACTTCTGCAACTGAGCTTTCCTTTTCAGCAGAATCTTCTCCGCAGCCGGCGAGTGTAGTAAACATAGTTAATGCCATTAAAATTAAAAACATCTTTTTCATAATATAATAC
>CAZULQ010000052.1:0-11249 GCA_964621265.1 uncultured Clostridium sp.
TCCAAGTTTTCTTGTGGGTATTATTACCATTTACACGGTTTTGTATTCAGACTCGGTCGGTTCATAAACATCCGATTTATTTTATGTCAATTCTTTCCCTACAATATTGTTTCTTTATTATTCAGCATCTTCTGCTATTCCATCAGGATATATTTCTTCAAACGGCGGAACATAAACTATCTCAGACTCATCAAATTCAACCGTATACACATCTGCAAAGCCCTTTTCGATATCAACAGTGAATGTGCATTCAGCCTCCGGAGCGTCATAGCTTGGATAGACGCTGATTTTCAGCTGATTTGCTGTTTTGAGTGGGGTTGCGAATGTCCATACACTATTATTTTCAATATCTCCCATCAATTCAAGCTCATTGCCTTCATTATCAAATACCTTCACCCATTTATATGGCTTAAGTCCGCTTATTGTTTCATTAATTCCACTAATACTAATCTTTGTTTGAAATGGCGTTACAAGTACGCTTTCAAGGGTAATTTCACCATGAGTTGCGTTTACTTCATAAAGAGTGTTGTTATCTGTATTTGGAGTTACTGTTGTCGAAAACTCGTATACATCATCAAATGGACCGATTTCCTCTGCCATATATTCACCCTCGCCGTAGTAATCATTCGGGTCAAACGGGGTCCATGTCCAAAGCTTTCCGTTAAACGCCTTAAGATTTTCAACTGTAATTTCAAGGATTGATGTATCCTCAATAATTACATCATTATAATTTACCACACCATAGAACAAGCCGTCATCAGCCTTTTCAAACCATTCAACCTCATGGATAAAATCGTGAGCAATATTTGTTTTAACAAACTTCCCATTAACCTTTGTTTTTATTTCTGTATATACCTTCGTCATTCTTTTAAGGTCTTCGTCCTTAGGGTCAAGCATAAAGGCGATTGAAAGGCTTTTGCCGTCTGAAAATACGCTCTGCACACTCATATCAGCAAGCTGATGTTCAGCCTCGACATTTACATTGTCTGCATATTCCTGCAGGTTAACCTTTTTTGCGGGGTGTTTATGATAAAACTCTGTGCTGACAACCTCAAAGCCGCCACGGAAATAGTCTGCCGCAACAGGAACTGCGCATGCTACTGCGGCAGCAACAGCAATCGCTGCAAAAGTCGCTTTCTTTCTGTGGTAAATTTTCTTAGGTGCAGATTTCGCTTCAAGTCTTATCTGCTCATATGCGGCATTGCACTTTTCATTCACGATTTCAGGAACGTTTGTTTTTGTGTTATATGTTATAGTTCTTTTCATGTTGACATTACCTCCGTATATGCTTCCTTAAATTCCTTTCTTGCTCTTGAAAGGCGTGTTTTAACGGTATTTTCATTCATTTCAAGCATTTGCGCTATCTCCCGTACCCTAAAGCCCTGTGTATAGTACAAAAGCATTATAAGGCGGTTTGTTTCGGAAAGACAATCGAAGCACTCATCAATTTCCTTGCTGTGTAATTCTTCACAATCAGCAGGTTCAATGCGGTCATAGCTGTCTACAAATACAGTACGGCTGTTTTTGCGGATGATATCGTTGCAGTTGTTGATAAGTATTCTTATAAGCCATGTTTTGAAATACTTTTTCTTCTCAAGTCTTTCAATCTGAGTCCAGCATTTTAAAATTGTCTCGGACATAGCGTCTGCTGCATCTGCGTCATTATGCAGAATTGAAAAGGCTACCTTATACATATCAGGCTTATTTGCTTCAATAAGCGCTATGAATGCTTCGGGGTCACCTTTTCTGGCTTTTGAAATCAAATCGCTCATATTTATCACTCCTTGTCTTAAGAATCTGAATCAAAGCTTTGTTTCTGTATATTAGACGTTTCAGACTACCGTTTGGTTTCAACATGAAAAATATTATTTTCTTAAGAAAAGCTGACTGTATTATCAGTCAGCTTTCATTTATCTATTTAACTATCTTCTGTTCTGAATTTAATTGCAATCATTTCAAATACGTTATTTCCGGCGTATTTGAAATTTATATTACACGGTTATGCCTATGCTCCAAATTTTCTTTTAATTTTCAATCATAGCTACAACATTCATAAGAGCAGCACTATCATTCGAATTAACAACATTGTCCTTAGTACAATCAGAATTTGCCATTTGTGTATCAGACAATGGATATGATTCATAATCGAGAATAAACATGTTCAACGCTACAATATCAGCAACATTAATACATGAATCATCATTTACATCACCATATTTTGTAGGCACTGTATTCTCGGGAACTATGTATTCATCCGAAGTTACATTATCAGAATAAACATATGGTTCTATATCAAAACCATATGCTTCAGATGCAGCGGCCATACTGTCAAATGTGTATGGCTCCTCACCCTCAACAAAAAACATAATTCTCAAAGGTTTTTCAAAGACATACTTCGGCATATCTGCACATCCTACATGATAAGTCCATCCACTACAAATAGTTCTTTCTGCACCCGTCGGGAAATGATATACATCCCGCATACAAGGATACAAATCTTCATTGATTACAATATGCTTATTCCATTTATAGCCATAACAATCCTCATCAGGAATTCCGTAAACAACAAGTGTATCACACAGATCATCCTCACTTCCATATTCCATTGCGAATTTATATTTATCAGAATATATTAAGGAGTTATCTGCAAACGATGTATCTTCTGCAACTATCTGCTCTAAGGTATTTGGTAATATTTCAACATCTGTAGTTGTCGCACTTACATTCACAGCACCAACCGAAGCAATCATTGCCGCCGCCATAATTCCCGCCATAATCTTCTTTATTTTTTTCATAATAAACACTCCTTAATTCAAATTTTACATCAAACTTTTCGCAATTTCGATTGCGTCGTAGAGATTTGTTTCACCGTCACGGTTTATGTCAGCAAGGAGAATTGTATCCTCATCAAACTCACCTATGCCCATGATGTGCTTGGAAATTTCGATTGCATCATAGAGATCGATAACATCATCGTTTGTGGCGTCGCCCCACATATAAATATTTTCAGTAACATAGTTTTCCTGATATTCATAGTCATTGATAGGAAAATCAGGAACATTCGGAAAAGCTTCAACAATAAAGCTGTAATTATTCACAAGTGTGTCGCATAAATCCATAATACCAATCATTCCGTTTTCTTCATCTGTAACGTCA
Organism: uncultured Clostridium sp.; assembly: GCA_964621265.1. GTDB lineage: Bacteria > Bacillota > Clostridia > Oscillospirales > Ruminococcaceae > Porcipelethomonas. The sequence goes on from CAZULQ010000052.1 coordinate 3,157, forward strand.
AATAAATAATACTTGTTATCTCTTACATGTGATAGTCTACCATCAGATTCTTTTAATTCAAAATCAGAAACAGTTCCGTCAGTTATAATGCTTATTGAACCTATTGAATCAATATTATATGTTGAATAACGCTCCCACGTTCTTGCACTTTCAATTTTTCCTTCTGAAAGAAGCTTTCTGGCGTATTCTTTACATTCTTCTTCAAGCTCAACTAAAGTCCCATCCAGATAGATATTAAGAACATATTCATTATCTCTCGGTTCAACTTCGTTCCAAATGTCTTCTTCAACTTTTTCGCTTTCATAACACACAACATCAAATTCACCTATACTAGATATTCTATCAATGCCGAAATATTTAATATCAGGAGTGATATTTTCAGGTACAGTTACTATTATTCTTGCAAAATATTTTGTGGCTCTTATACACGAACCGTCGTCATAGCAAATGACATTATCTGTGCTGGGATTTCCATTACTAGGTATTTCATATTTCCATTCAATATGCTTGTCTGTTGCTGAAACACTCATACCTCCAACCGAAGCAATCATTGCCGCCGCCATAATTCCCGCCATAATCTTCTTTATTTTTTTCATAAAAACCAACCTTTCTTTTTTGTAAAATATAAAAGCTTGTATAGCCTTCTACTTATTAGACGACTAAAACTCAAAAAATACTCACCTATTTTTAAAAAAATACTGTGAATATGTTTCTTTAATAATAATAACGATCAAAATTTCAAAAATCTACACCTTTTTCAGTATTTTTTTATAGTTTTTTGCATTTTTGTAGAATGTTTCAAAACGACATTCATGCGCAGAGGTGGTATTGTATGATATGCACAAGTAATAGCGTCTATAGTTTCATAATGCAATGCACAAGCCTTGAAAGCATAACAATCCCAGACAGCGGAGTACACAGTTCTTATTCCAAACGAAGTTTATAACTTCTATGTGCTGAAGACAAGCAATACAGAAACTCCACTTTCAAGCGAAAATCTGCTTTATGTAACACAAGGCATTGCCGACGAATACGGCAATCTCACGATTTCCTACATACCAAAGGAAGAGTATGCAGATGCTGTGTTGATTCTCGCCGGAATGACAAGAATTGATATTTCCGACGCTTATGTTGAAGTAACTGACCTTGAATACACAGGAGAAGAACAGTCTCCGCAGGTAACGGTTTATTTCGGTGACGAAATTCTCACCGAGGGCGAGGATTACGACATAGCGGGAGATTTTTCCGCAGCTGACGCAGGCTTATATGAAATAACAATCGTCGGAACAGGCGAATATACAGGCGAAACAACTGCTCAGTACCGGATTAACGCTTCATACATGACAGGCGATATTTCAGGCAATAACATGATTGACCTTTATGATGCAATCGAAATCTGCAAGTATATCATGGGAATGCGCGATTTCACTGAAGAAGAGCTTATTATTGCAGATTACGATTACAGCGGTAAGGTTGACCTTTATGATGTTATCGCTATTGCAAGTAAATTGCTTGAATAAATCAGAACCACCCGAAACGAGTAGTATAAGAAAGCCCTTCCAGGGCTTCCTCATACCACCCATTCTACGGGTGGTTCTGATTATTCTTCTATTTTTTCAATAAGCGATATAAGCTCACTCATATTGCTTGTCACATAATCTGCACCGCAGGCTTCGTAAATCTGACGGACACGCTGACATTCAAGCTTCTTGCGTTCAGGAGAAAACGTCTCATACTCGGCTTCGGTATAACCCATAACTGAGCTTCCCTCAATAATTCCGACAGAAATCATACCTGCGTTTTTGCCTTCTTTAATGTCAGCAACCGTGTCGCCGACCTTGATTGCGGCATTTACACTGCTCACACCAAGCTCCTCGAGATTTCTGAATATCATATATGGATAAGGTCTGCGATACCATATATGTCAACAAGCTGTCTGCCGAGAAGCTTTGTGATAAGTCCCTGCTTGCCGAATGAATAGATAATTGCAAAGCCGTATGTAATTGTGGGCAGCAGCAGTGGAAATATTCGGTTTGTTGCGAAGTCCGTACACAATATTTTCGTATGCGTTAAGGTTAGGAAACAGGGCGTAGTCCTGAAAAACAATATTGAAGCCTCTGTTTTCCATAGATACCTTTGTTATATCGTGAGTATCAAAAAATATTTCGCCGCTGTCGGGCTAAGTGATTCCTAAAATAATATTAAGGAGAGTTGTTTTGCCGCTTCCTGATGAGCCAAGAATAGACACGATTTCGCCGTCCTCAACAGAAAAATTCACATGGTTTAAAACATTCACATTATCGAATGACTTTTCAATATTTTTTAGTTCAAGCATCTGTATTATCCTTTCAGTTTTTTATTACAGGTTTATTATACAGCTGCAAAGTAAAATCCAAAACCACAGAGGTGTAAAATTCAGGTATTTCTTTTTGCAAAAAATGTCCGAATTTCTAAAATTGTTTTACAATAGCAATATTTTGTAAAGCTTTAGGAAAGTCGGTTTACATTCAGAGCATTTTATGATAGAATAAGTTGATACGAATTTGGAGGTATACAATGGAAAAACTACTTGACAGTGTTATGGATATAGGCGAGCAGATGCTCATAAACGGCGGAGAGGTACATAAGGTTGAGGACAGTATCAAAAGAATATTTGCCGCTTATGGTACAAAACGAACCGATGTTTTCATTATAACAAGCAGCATTGTTGTCACGATACATACAGATGACAAAGCATACACTCAGACAAGACGTATTACCGAAACATCTACGGACTATGAAAAGCTTCATAAGCTCAATGAGCTTTCACGAAGTATATGCAAAAATAAATATTCTGACAACGAAATAAAAAAACAGCTCGCAGAAATTGCTAAAAGCAAAAAATATCCGTTATGGCTTGAATTTGCCTGTTATGCGATTATTTCAGGAGCTTTTACGCTGTTTTTTGGTGGAGGAATAATAGAAGCTGCAGTTTCATTTATAATAGGTGCTTTAGTCAGATTAGTGATATTGCTTTGTGATAAAACAGTAAAAAACAAAATTTTCAGCAAGTTTGTTTCGGCTTTTATTGTTACTACACTTGCATATACTGCACTGCGACTCAGTTTTGTTTCATCAGTTGACAAGGTAATCATCGGAAATATTATGACACTTATTCCGGGCATCGGTCTTACAACTGCACTAAAGGATTTGCTCGTGGGCGACAGCATTGCAGGTCTGCTTCGTACTATTGAAGCGTGTATTACAGCCCTTGCTATAGCCGCAGGATATTTTGCTGTTGCATTTCTTACAGGAGGTATAATATGACAAGTTCAGAGCTTATTCAGATTGCGGCAGGTCTCATAGGTTCACTGTGCTTCGGAATACTTTTTAATATGCGAGGAAAAAGATTAATCGCGGCGGCTGTCGGAGGACTGCTTTCATGGGGCTTGTTCGTTGTTCTTAGCCATTTTGTTTCGAGCGAGCCGATAAACTACTTTATTGTAGCGGCTGTTGTATCATTATATTCCGAGATTATGGCAAGAGCTTTGAAAACTCCTGCCGCACCTGTTGTTACGACCTCACTTATACCGCTTATCCCCGGCGGTTCACTTTATTACACAATGGCTTCGGCATTTGAAAGTAATTTTACAACGTTTCTTGAAAAGGCAGTTTCTACACTGAAGCTTGCCTGTGCACTAGCGCTGGGCATTATTGTCGTTACTGCTATTTCGCAATTCTTGTTCAGACGTGTAAAACAAAAGTAAAATCGTATATTTCTTAAATCCCTGTTACTTTACATTTAAAAATAACAGGGATTTTGTATTCCAATGAAAATTTGACACAAATTTTACAAAACTCCTCTTCCAGACTTTACATTGGAGCTGTATAATTCAGGTGTAAACAAAAATACAAACAAATATACATCTGAAAGGACTTGTAATTATGAAAAAAATTATCAGTATTTTTACAGCAGCACTCGTTATGTGCGGCACACTCGCAGGCTGTTCTTCTGAAAAGGAAGCGGTTGCAACTGACGGCTCGACCTCTATGGAAAAGGTTATCGGGGTTCTAGGCGAAACCTTTGAAGCAGACACAGGCATTACAGTGACATATAACCCAACTGGCTCAGGCTCAGGCATTAAGGCTGTTGAGGCAGGGACCTGCGATATCGGACTTTCAAGCCGTGATTTAAAAGACGAAGAAAAGGAACAAGGACTCACAGCGACCGTTCTCGCTTACGACGGTATTGCAATCATCGTAAATCCAGAAAATCCCGTTTCTGACCTTGACGTTGATACTATTGCCAAAATTTACACAGGCGAAATCGCAAACTGGAACGAAATCGGCGGAAACGACGCTGAAATTATTCTTATCGGACGCGAAGCAGGAAGCGGTACAAGAGACGGCTTTGAGTCAATCACAGGCACAGAAGATATCGCAGAAATCATAACCTATCTTAAGGGCAAAACAGTCGAAGAAACAGTGCATATCCGTGATATGGCGGCAGAAACTATTTCAATGGTAACAGACAGCGTCGACGCCTATGTAAAAAAGACACCGAGCTTGCAAAATCAGTTATTGTTCACGATGACAAGGTTGACGAATATTTCGACAGGATAAAGAGCAGTCTTATTAAAATGATTGCGGAAAACCCTGAAAACGGTGAATATGCCCTTGACCTTCTGATGACAGCTAAATATTTTGAACGCATCGGCGACCACGCAACAAACATCGCCGAATGGGTAATCTTTTCAGTAACAGGCGAACATAAGAACTCGTAAAGGAGTTGATTTATATGATATGGGCGCTGACGATTATCTTGTAAAGCCTTTCGGAATGATGGAAATGATTTCAAGAGTAAAGGCGGTAATGCGTCGCTGCAAGCCCAAGACGGTTACCCGTGTTCTGCAAATCCGTGGATTACAACTAAACCTGGATGAAAGAACAGTCGGGTGAAGCGTATCTTGATAATCTGAAATCAGATAACTTCCGTCTGACCTGGGTAGCAAGTGACGGAACTGTGCTTTTCGACTCTCAGGCTGATGAAGCTGTTATGGATAATCACCTTGACCGTGAGGAAATAACAGAAGCTTTTGAAACAGGCAAAGGCAGCAGTTCACGCTACTCGGCAACCCTTACCGAGAAAACACTTTATGAGGCGGTACTTCTTTCTGACGGAACTGTACTTCGTATTTCCGTAAACCGTGCAAGCGGACTTACACTCCTTTTAGGATTACTCTACCCTGTTATTATCGTTATCATAATTGCAATTGCAATTTCAGCTGTACTTGCATATCGGATGTCAAAAAAGATAATTGAACCACTCCAAAAAATCAGGTGGAACAGGTCTTGGACTTTCTATCGTTAAACATTCTGTTCAGTATCACGGCGGAAAAATTTTAATTCAGAGCGAGGAAAACAAGGGTACCACTATTACAGTGGTTTTGCCAAAAAGCGAATAATTTAAAGCGACCGAGAATATTCTCGGTCGCTTTTTGTGTATCTCCGCTCTATCATTATTATTATTTCTATGAATTATTAAGTATCATATTACTGAGATGCGGTAACTAATCAGTTTTAAGATAACAAAAAATAGAAATTTATAATTAGTTATTGGAATTTCCAGTATTTTATGCTAAAATAATTAGAGTATAATATTTTTACACAGGAGGAAACCCATGAAAAAGAAAATCATAAGCTTTATAACATCTGCCGTTATGGCACTCACTTGCCTTGTCGGAGGTTTTTCAGACATAATAAACGAAATAAATCTGCTAAGCGAGCCGATTACTGCGGAGGCGGTGGCAGATCAGATATATGAAGATGAATACAGCAGTAATTCTGTTTCATCAGATGAGCCAATTGTTACGACAACACCGCCTGTTACAACAACAACCACTACAACAACTACAATAGCACTCGTAACAACAAGTACAACCACTACATACACAACAACCTCAATACCTGTTACAACATCTGTAAAGGAACTGTTATACACCAGAACAGAATATCTTACAGAAGCTCCATACGAAACCGTCGAAACTGCAACTGTTGCTTCATGCGGTGAACAGGTTTATTCCTATGATGACAGCGAATTTAATTTAGATGATGTCCTTATTGATGTCACATACAGATATTATCATGGTGGTGGCGGAACTATTATATTTTATTATTGGTCTGATGGCTCAGAAACATATGAAACTATTTATGGTTCTCCAACAGGAGGATATTATGACAAGCAGTATTCATTAACAGACTTCGATTTCGAGCCAAGCTTCTCCTCCCCTGCTGAAATGTATGAAGCTTTCGGACTTCAGGGATATGAAGAGGAAACTGTAACTCTCGGATTCACGTATACAATAAACTGGAATTATATTGATTACGAATTTTCGGGAGAAATCCCGATAACCTTTAAGCCCAAAGAGGTTACATACACCTGCGGAAGCAATCTCACAGCAACCTACTCAAAAGGCGTTCTGACAATCAGCGGCACAGGCGATATGTATGATTATGGAGTTTACACTATGCCTTGGTATAATGAAAGCGAAGAAATTAAAACGGTTATTATTGAAGATGGCGTAACATCAATCGGTGTATGTGCATTTTATGATCTTGTAAATCTTGAAAATATAACACTTCCGGACAGCATTACTTCAATTGGAAGTCACGCTTTCTCGGGTACTCCTGTTTATAGCAATGGTAAGAAAAATTCTGTATATTACATAGATAATTGGCTAATTAAATGCGACGAAACGGCTGAAAATGTTGAACTGAGAGACGATACAGTCGGTTTAGCAGAATATGCATTCTGTCTGTGGGAAAATCTTGCAGACATAACTCTCCCTGATAGCTTAGTATATATTGACGATTATGCATTTTCAGGCTGTACGGGTCTTGAAAGCATAACAATTCCAGATAGTGTAAAGGTAATCGGTAGCAACGCATTTCATGGCTGTAACAAAATAAAGGAAATTATTATTCCTGCAACTGTTGAGACAATTGAGGAAAAGGCTTTTGGTTATTCTTCGAGCGATACGCTGATATCGGGTTACAAGATTTACGGCGTTACGGGTACTGCCGCTGAGGAATATGCTCTCAAAAACGGAATAACATTTGTAGATATAAATAATTCAGCAATGCTTTCAGAAACTACTCTTAATCTTTCCGTTGGAGAAGGCAAGCTTCTTACAGTAAAAAACAATTCTTCAAACGTTGTATGGACATCTGAAAATCCAGCAGTCGCAACAGTTTCAGCCGGCTATGTAGAGGCAGTTTCAGCCGGAAAAACAATTGTTTACGCAATCATCGGTGAAGAAGTATTAACCTGTGAGGTTATTGTTTCAGAAAATGATATTGTTACAACAACCGGTGCTGTGACAACTACTTCTAAAAATACAACTACTACCACAAAAACTGTGACAACAACTATACCGTCAACCACTCAAAATCCAGAAACTGTCGTAACAACAATTTCTGATGTTCCAATTATAACAACTGATATTTCCACTACAACAGCACCTGTTACAACTACTGCAATTACTACAACAAGTACATCAACAACAGTCAATGCAGATATCTTTGATATAAAAGAAGTTGACGGCGGAATAATCATTATTGACTGTGATACTCTCGTTGTAAATGTAACAGTTCCTGTTGAGATAAATGGTGTTGAGATTATCAAGATTAATGATTATGTATTCAGCAGTTCTGATTTGAAAACAATAACCTTTGATAATCCAAATGTTATAATTACAGATTCAGAAACAACAATTAATGAAAAGACAGTTATTTTCGGATATACAGGTTCAACTGCCGAGGCTTATGCAGAAAAATACGACAGAGTATTTGTATCTCTTGATGAAGACGATAAACCTGATTATTTACAAGGCGACATTACAGGCGATGGACTTATCAATCTTTATGACGCAATTGATATCTGTAAATATATTATGGGTATGAAAAAACTTACAGAAGATGAGGAAGCAATAGCTGACTTTGATGAAAACGGCGTTGTTGACCTTTACGATGCAATTGGAATTGCAAAAAAGCTGCTTGAATGAGTCTGAATACAAAACCGTGTAAATGGTAATAATACCCACAAGAAAACTTGG
>CAZULQ010000053.1:0-10548 GCA_964621265.1 uncultured Clostridium sp.
ATATAGTCTATTTTTGTTGGGTTGATTCTATTTACACAGTTTATTTTTCAGAACCAATTTGAAATTACGTTTTTTTAAAAAATCCCTTTTGAAAAAACCTTAAAAACCCTGCTTTTTTAGTGTTTTCAGAGTGGCTATCTTTTCAAAAAACGTAATCAGAAAAATTTTTTCATTTTTTTGTACAATATCAAGGGAGTCCTACAATTTGCAAGACTCCCCATAACTCAGAATTCATTATACAGCCTGTAATAGCATGACCGTGAAATCCCAAACTCACATTTTATGTCAAACTTGTTACGACTAAGCCTGTCCGGGTCCTTAGTTACAGGATATAGCATATAATACAACGCAATACCTGCTCATATATTTTAAAGCACAATGTGTGTTTGAGATATCGTTTTTAAATCGTTCCTGAATCGATTTTTCAAAACGATAAAAACGATAATTTCTGTTTTAGCCCTTGATATATCTGCTGAAACGTGCTATAATAATCGATAGTAACGATAAAACGGAAAAGGAGAATTGCCATGGCTTATAAAGAATCATACACCGTTGAACTGAAACGAGAGCTTAATGCAGATTTCAAAAAGGAGATAATTGCTTTTGCTAACTGCGATGGTGGTGAAATATATGTTGGTGTTTACGATGACGGAAAGGTTATCGGAATTGACAACGCTGAAAAGACAATGGAAGCCATAGGCAATATGATTCGTGATGGTATAAAGCCTGACCTTACCGCGTACACAAGTATTGAGGAAATCAAGGAAAATGATTTGTCTGTAATTCGTGTGACAGTCCTCAGAGGCACAAAACGTCCTTATCATCTTACCGATAAAGGTTTGAAATCTACGGGAGTATTTGTTCGTCACGGTATATCTTCCGTACCTGCAACAGATGAAATGATAAGAGAAATGCTCCGTGAAAGCGGTGGTGTTGCTTTTGATAAATCACGCTGTATCAATCAGGAGCTGACCTTCAATTATGCCGATAGCTTCTTCTCGGAAAGCGGCGTTGCTTTTGGCACAGAGCAGAAACGCACACTCGGTCTTATTGACGCAGACGGTTACTACACAAATGCCGCACTTCTCATTTCCGACCAGTGTGAGCATAGCATAAAATGCGCCGTGTATGATGGTACAGGCAAAACAAAATTCAAAATGCGTAAGGAGTATAACGGCTCAATTTTAAAACAGATGAACGAGGCTTATGAGTATATCAACCTCAGCAATAACCTTAACTCAACCTTCGATGGTCTGAAAAGAGTAGAACACCCCGATTATCCGGAATTTGCAGTAAGAGAAGCGCTTATAAACGCTATCGTTCACAGAGATTACGATTATTCAGGCAGCATTATTGTAAATATTTTTGATGACAGAATAGAGCTTGTTTCTCTTGGCGGACTTGTCAAAGGTATTACTGTTGAGGATATAAAAAACGGTATTTCCCAAGCAAGAAACACGATAATTGCAAATGTATTTTACCGTCTAAAGCTAATTGAAAGCTATGGTACAGGTATCAAGCGTATTGTTGAAGCATATCAGAAGCAGGCGTTACAGCCATGCTTTAACCCTGCGACAGCTTCATTTGCAGTAACACTCCCGAAGATGATAAACAGTATAAACGATAATATGTCCGACAGAGACAAGGCTTTAGCAGTTTTCAAAGCAAAGGATAAGGTGACAAGAAAGGATATTGAAATACAGCTTGACTGCTCAAAATCCGTTGCTGTAAAGATACTGAACTCTCTTATTGAAGATGGTCTGATTGAAAAATTCGGAGAAGCGAGAGCTGTTGCATATAAAATAAAGTAAAGGTTGAACAAACCTAAGAATGAGGAAAACTCTCGCCCATATTGACTTGTACAATATCAAGGGAGTCCTACAATTTGCAAGACTCCCCATAACTCAGAATTCATTATACAGCCTGTAATAGCAAGACCGTGAAATACCAAGCTCACGGATTGCTTCCACAGGCTTTTTCGTTCCGTTACGGACATCAGTCAGTACCTCACGCCAGTTATCAGGCAGAGGCTTTGACGGGCGTCCGAAACGGACGTTTTTCTTTTTGGCGGCTTCAATGCCTTCACGCTGACGTGAGCGTATCTTGTTTCGTTCATTTTCAGCAATACTTCCGAGTACTTCAATAAGGATAGAATTTATCATATCCATTACCCACATCTGCTCAGACGGGAATTCCGTCAGAGTTGTTGGAATATCAAGAATCTTCACTCGAACGCCCATTCCCTTGAACTGTTCAAGCTCACGCTTTATGTCAGATTTATTTCGGCTGAGCCTGTCAAGCTCCTTGATAACAAGAGTGTCACCCTTGCGAAGTATCTGGCGCTTTAAGTATTGATACCCCTCACGTTCAGTGTCCTTGCCCGAGCATTTGTCAATTATTATGTTCTGCTCAAATACCCCGAACCTCATCAGCGCTTCAAGCTGTCTGTCCTCATTCTGCTCACGACTTGATACACGGGCGTACCCATAAATTCTGTTGTCCATAAAACCTCCAATCTGTTTCAAAAAGTGGTGCCGACTTTCGGAACGTCTCAAAAGTCAAAACACCACCTTTTGGAATACTTTTTTTGCCGTTTTTCAGCTGTGTCATAAAGTATACTTTTTGGAACTCATCCACAGCAATACTCACATATATCCTCGTACTCGTTTATCTCCTTAATGTCATAAAGGGTCTGCTCGAGCAGGTCATAATCCATGAGCATATCTTCGATGTCATCGGCGGTATAGCCGAAATCGAGCAGGAGCATAACTTCATCTTCAGTTACTCCAAAGCAGGAGCATACGTCAAAAAGCATTTCCTCATGGCAACTGTAATAGCTGTCATATCCGAGTCCGAACTGATAAGAAAATGTTTCAAAAGTAGACATCTCAGCGTGACCGTTCTTGTCAAGCGAAAGAATATCGCCTTCGTTCAGAGTAATACGGCTGTACTTATACTTCCATAATCCCGACTTTTTCAGAGCCTTATCCATGATAGATTCAGTTGAAGCATAGGCGAACAGCCCAAGCTTTTCAAAGTGTATCAGGAATATCGGGTTACTGCCTTTGACGAAATAAAGAGTGTTGTTCTCGTCAAGAGCAGTAAATGCGAAATTACCCTGTACATCTTCAGCCATGGATTTTAGTGAATCCATATCAAGCTTTCCCTGTTGCTCTATGAGCTGGACTGCAATGTAGCTGTCAGTTTCAATGTGAGTTTTAGGGAGTTTCTTTTCCTTTCGTAGCGAGATATCGTTGTACAGCACACCGTTATGTGCAAAGGCGAATTCCTTGTCAGCTTTACCGTAGAATGGATGATTATTGAAATTAAACTTCTGGTTACCCTGGGTTGTAAGCCTAGTGTGACCCATAACAGCTGTCGTTCCCTCGGGAAATGTAAACCGCATCTTATGGGCAGGCTTAGCCTTTTTATAAATCTTGATTTTGCCGTTTTCAACGTAGGAAATGCCGCTGGCATCTGTTCCACGTTCCTCGGCAGCATTAGCGAGTTCCTGGGTAAATCTCTTCAAAAATTTGTGCGGCAACACTTTGCCACAATCGAGCCAACCAAATAATGCACACATATCATTCATCCTCCTTATCGCATTTTATAACGTCAATAAAATCGGGCGGCGCAGACTTGTCCGAGGACATTACGGTTTTGATGATGTCCTCAACCTTGCATGCAAAGCATGTCGCCGCAATCAGCGTGACGAGCTTTATAACCTCAGGTGCTCCGACGGCCATGGGTATTCGTTTCAGAAAATCAAGCTTGTTCATTTACATATCCTCCTCGACATTAATTTTTTCATTAATATACAAATTACGTTCTTTCAGATACTGTATCAGCTCTGGTTCCTCAAGCTTACTCACAAACTCAGACCACGAAAGCTTCTGAATTTCTTCATCAGACATGAGAAAAGCCGCATTGCAAATCTCATTTACGAGCTGCAATGCGGCTATCATTGTATTGAATTTAAGCGTTCCACGGAACATTCGAAACTCTATTGTGTGGTAATTGCAAAGATTGACTGCGGCGTATCTGCCGCAGCAGTTTTTCTTAGCTTTGTCAAGGATTGCTTTAGGCGTATTCTCGTATCCATAGCGAGCCGCCCAACGATTCATGGTCGCTTCTGAACGACGGGAGAACTTTAAAAGCTCATTCCAATGTTGTTCAACGAAGTAGAGTATTCTTGAAATAACCTCTTCCTGTTTTTCATGGCAGTCACCAAGACTACTTCTATTAACATGAATGTGCAACCCACAAGTGGAAGTCTGATGTGAGCGGTAGCCGAGCATAACGGCTTTGCGCATGATTTCCTTCCATTGATAATGCTTGTGGTATTCAAGCGTCATCGGATGTGTTACAATTTCCATGCCGTCGTTGAGTGAACCATCAGATTTGATGTAAATGCATTCAGCATTACGATTGCCGATATGTAGTAATTCATCAGCATTTTCAGGTGTCTTACCGCCGATATCAATCTCGAGCTCAACACCAAAATAGCGATTCGTGTCACCATAGAATATAGGCTCGGGCTTGTAGTTGTAGTCCTTGATGGAGCCACTATCATTGCATAAATCATAGTGACACTCGGCGCAGTAATATTCACCGTCATATTCGTATGTGTCATCGTTCAGTAGCAGAATGTCGCAGTTATAGCAATGGGTGTAGTGGTTTTCATAACATCGTCTGCATAAATTGACGAAGTCATCGCCGAATGAGTCAGAATCATAGATAAGCGCCCCACAGCGCATACAGCTGCAGCAGTACCTATCAACGCAGTCTGAACAGACAATCTCTCCGTTAACGTGGCTGTAATCGTCGTCATCAATAAGGGCTCCGCAATGTGAGCATACCATTTTGTTTTCTTCCATGTTTTTTCCTCCTGTTTGTAGTGTATATCAGAAACCACCGCAATAGCGGTGGCGGTATAATGATATCAGATAAATAATATATATACAGGAAATAAGAATAACAGGCGGCAGAAAACGTTAGGTTTTCAAAAAAGAGTTTCGCAAAACTGCGTGAGTTGTACAAATTTACGAAAAAAATCCGAGCAACCCATAAAATGTTGAAAAAATCTCAATAAAATGGTATAATAAACTGAATTGACAAAAAAGGAGTTGACAAAATGTCAAGGGCATGCGATAATTATACATACATACATACATACATACATACATACATACATACATACATACATACAGCATAACTATATCTGCATGCAAAAATAATTGTTTATAACGCTTTTAAGGTCTATTTTTATAATAGGCTTTAAAGGCGTTTTTGTTATATATATTAAATTTTACAGGAGGAAATTTTATGAGCAAAAAATTTAAACGAATCGGCTCGTTTTTAATGGCGATTGCCATGATTCTCCCGTTTTTCGGGGAGTATCCGAGCGGAACATTCGACATCGACTGGGGTATTACCGCAAGTGCAGAGGAGAGCACAAGCACACTGTTAAGTGTGACAGCCTTTGCTACACCGGAGCAGTTGAGGAGCAGCTTTGATTTGGATGGAACGAATGATACTCTGGGAAAGGTATACTTCGGTACCAACGGAAATAGTCAGCAGACTTGGTATATCGCAGGTTCGGATGCAGATAACAGTATCGTGCTGTTGTGTGACCCGATGCTTCCGATGACAACTGGTTGTTTTGATGATGAGAGTGATCTGGTTGACACTGATTATAAGACTTATGACAATAATTGGAACTGTACCTATGGAACAGCTCCAAGTCGGGTATATGTGAACCACTATGGAGCAAGTGATCTGCGTCTGATTACCTTACCAAGTTTGGAAAGCAGTGCATTTTCCACAAGTGAACAGGATATGATGCTGGCAACCAAGGTTTATACAGACGATGATATGCTAAGAGATGAACGTAATCCGGAATATACTTATTATACAACAGATAAGCTGTATGCAGCGTATGGAGTATTTGAAGAAGCAATAATTACCGTAGGAGAAAACAGTGCAGACAGCTTAAATAGCGGATTAAAAGTAAGCCTGACATCAGGTCCTTACGCGAATGACGACATAACTAAATTCTATCTGCGGACACCGTACTTAAAAGGTATAAGTAGTGTGCATTGTGTGAGCCTGTTAAGAGACAATGTGGGATGCGTCAGCGTGCAGACAAATGACCCATATGCAGTTGTGCCCGCTTTTCGATTAAATCTGGCATCTGTCCTCTTCGCATCTGCTGCGCCGGCAGCAGCATCTGATGCAAGCCTGACAGATACCATGACCTTCCGTGTGGATGGAGAGAATGAGATAAAAAGTGAAGCATCTTATATCACGGATGGTGTGTATGTTGATGTGGCAGAGGAAGAAACGGTATATCTCTATGTACAGGGGAATGACGGAACAAACGACTGGGTATATTCTCAAAAGATAAGTAAAGACGGTTTGGTGGGGCTAAGCTCCATTATGGCTGGTGCGAAGAATGCGAATGGAGACACTATCAACCTGTCAACCCTTGATTTAAGCCAGTGCAAGATTTGGCTGGAAAAGTCAGATGATAATTTGGCTTATGCAGTTATCGCGCATATACCGAACTACTCTGCAAGTGGCGACACAATTACTGCAAGCTGTTCACAAGAAAATATAGGAACAATTGTAATTTCCGCAAGTGATAAGACCTATGACGGCACAGCGGTAAGGGCAACAGTTGAAAATAAAGTTGACGGAACAGATTACAGGTCATCAATCATATATAAGGACAATACGGGAACGAAAGTTGATGGGGCTGTAAATGTAGGAACATATACTGCAAATCTTACTCTTACAAATGAAGATGGCACAGAAGTGACAGCAAGTTGTCAGTTTGAGATTACAAAGGCAACACCGAAAGCGGATATGTTTACATATATAGAAAGTGCTGTATATGACGGAACAGAAAAATCTGCAGATGTTGTGGCAAGTCAAGACATAATAGGTATGGGAAAAATCACCGTCAAGTATTCTGCAAATCCTGTAACCGCAGGAACTTATAGAGTTTTCATTGATGTGGCAGAGGGAGAAAACTATGTCGCTGCTACTGATATTGAAGTGGGTACATTTACAATCAATCCATATGATATTTCATCTGCAAAAGATGTCGAGATTATACTTAATAATCTCGGAAGCGAAGATAATAGCGAATCTGTAAACAGCCTTAAAATTGATGGCTTTGTAATGACTGCGGATACTGATTACACAGCAAAAATCACCCCAGGTACAGGCGATAATCCTGATTCGTATTATTATTACAATATCACAATCACAGGTAATGGCAATTTCACAGGCGAAAAAACTTTAGATAATCACCCAATCCCAAAACAGGCACAGGTTACATCAGCCCCAGAGGCAATTTCAGGTCTTAAGTACAGCGGTACAGCACAGGAACTTGTAACAGCGGGCACAGCCTCAAACGGCACAATGATGTACTCACTCAGCGGCACAAACTACTCAGATGAAATCCCGACAGCTAAAAATGCGGGAACTTACACAGTATATTACTATGCAAAGGGTACTAACGGTGCTCAGGACAGCGAAGTTAAATCTGTTACAGTTACAATTTCAAAGCGTTCAGCTTTCATCATCACAGACCCACAGCCGATTGAGGGGCTTATTTACAACGGCAAGGCTCAGGCGCTTGTAACAGCAGGTGATGGTACAGGCGGCGGAATCGTGTATAACCTTTCAAAGTACGGCGAATACACAAGCGAAATTCCGACAGCAACTCAGCCAGGTACTTACACAGTTTACTACTACGCAAATTCAAGCAGCAACTACTATTCAAGCAGTATCAAATCAGTTACTGTAACAATCGGAGAACCGATTTATGAGGTTTACGAGGCAGTAGGTCTTACACTTACAGACGGTATCAGAATGAATTATGTTGTTGACTTCTCAGAGCTTGCTCTTGAGGATAAGAACGCATATATTCAGTTTACACTCGATGACGGAACAGTCCTTAACAAGATGAACATTCACGATGCAACAATCAACAGCGACGGAAAGTATATTCTTACATGCCCGCTTCTTGCAAACCAGATGACAGAAACTGTCAGCGCACAGACATTCTATTCAAATGGTGATAAGGGTGTTGTATGCAAGTATTCAGTTATGCAGTATGCAGACAAGGTATTTGAAAGTGCTGATACACTCAGCGCTGAAACTGTAAAGCTTGTAAAGACAATGCTCAACTACGGCGGCTACACACAGATTTATACAGGCAAGAATACTTCAAAGCTTGCAAATGCAGAGCTTTCAGACATGGCAGTTGATAACAAGGAAATCACAATCGACGATAAGTATTCACTCAGCCGTGACGGCGCAGTTAACGGACTTAAAATCAAGTCATTCAAGCTCATAATCGATGACCTTACAGAAATCAAAATCGGCTGTCAGGTACAGGAAGGCTATGATATAAAGGACTTTGACTTCTCATGCAAGGGTGCAAACGTGAATGTTTATGACGGTGAAGATGGTTACTATTACATCTCAATCAAGGGAATCACACCTGATAAGTTTGATAACATCTACGCTGTAAATGTTAAGGGTGCAGATTCAGAAATCACAGTTTACTGTAGCGCGTTTGCGTACTTAAAGACAATCCTTGAAGGAAAAAATTACGGTACTGACATGAAGAATCTTGCAAAGTCGATGTATGAATACAATGTTGCTTCAAAGGCGTATAACGAAAGCAAGTAATGGAGAAGAAAAATGAAAGAATATATTAAAGCAAAAATGGAAATAACTGTCTTTGAAGAAGAAGACATCATAACAACCAGTATTGCACCTGATGATGACGATTTCGGAATAGAGCTTCCTGATATCGAACTCGACTGGTAAATTCATAACAATCCTCTTTAAGTAATATATGACGGAACCGGAATCTCTTTTCAAAAGGGGTTCCGGTTCTTTTTGTATAGATATAGCCGCCCATAAGAGGCGGCTGTGCGTTATAAAAATCTGAAGCTCAAAAGGAAAAAAACAGAATTCAATATATATATTATTAAATAAAGAAACATATAAAACCTTAGTTGATATTCTTTGATGAGCCACCGCCCACAAGGGGCGGCAAGACTCTATATAAAATCGCAGTGATATTATCTACCACTGCGGCAAGGCAAAAATATGATAATCAATATTTTTATTATACATGTGTTATTTTGATATTGAGGATAATATTTATCTGAAAATTTCTACTCTTATGTAAATTCTGTAATACATTTTCTCTATACGAAGTATCTTGCATTAATATTATTAATTTAAATAATATAATTATTATATTATTTATTATATATATTACGCATGTACACGCGTATATAAGAAGTTACAGAATAATTTACACTAAGGAGTAATTATTATGAAAACTCAAAAGCAACAAAAGAAAAGCAAGTCTCTTGTATCAGTCAGACTAACTGATGAGACTATTGAAACCCTCGATACAAAAGCCCAGGAGCTTGGACTTAACAGATCACAGATTATCGAGCGCAGACTCAATCATTCTCAGAACGGTCCCACTCCAGCACTTCTTGCAGCATTTCAGGATATGATAAATGAATTTTCTGATGATGAGAGACCTGAGAAACAAAAAGCAGTAAATAAAGCACAGAAGGAGTTGAATGAAACATGGCGTATATTATAATTACCACACACCCTGATGGTGGTGAAGAGTATGTGCACAATGCCTCAAGATATCCTGCAAATGAGGATTCTGTACTAGCAAAAGGATATGGTGTTACAGCGAATGACCCTGCTGTTACAGAAATGCAGTTTAACAAAACAGCACGATACTGGAACAATCAGAATAAAAACCAATTTATACACCTGACGTTTTCATTCGAGGCTCAGGAGGCTCCTGACGCTCATACTGCTATGAAAATAACAGACAACGCATTGAGTGGTTTTAAGGACGACCACCTTATGTTAGTTGGTATTCATGGGAGAGAAAATGAGAAATCAGATTTTCATTCTCACAGTTTCATTCATACCACAAATTACAGAGATGGCAGTATGATTTACGCTGACAATAATACTCTGTTCCCTGTAGCACAGAGCGTTGCAGACCAGACGGGTGAAAAATGCGTTCTTGTAAAGAAAAAAGAGAATAACATGAAGAAAGAATTCAGAAAGACTTTTTATCCTCATAAGTAATTAGACACTACGGTGTTGTATAATGCAGAACAAATTATATGGAACAGCCTTTATAGCTTTTTCGTGTGATTTTTCGTGTGACTGACCCTGCATTTTCGTGTGATTTCACGCATTTTCAGTGTCACACACGCAGTTTTAACTGTATCTGCATTATAGCAAAAAAGCCTGTAATTCAGCGGTTTTTCGCTAATTACAGGCTTTTCATTCTGGCGGAAAGAGAGGGATTCGAACCCTCGATGCGCTATTAACGCATACACGAGTTCCAGTCGTGCGCCTTAGACCAGCTCAGCCATCTTTCCGTATAAAAAAACCTCAGCATAAAGCTGAGGTGTAATCAATGGTGCGAGTGATGGGACTTGAACCCATACGCCTTGCGACACACGCCCCTCAAAC
>CAZULQ010000054.1:0-9740 GCA_964621265.1 uncultured Clostridium sp.
TCTGCCACGGCTGTACAGGTAAGGGTAATGACCAGGTTCGTTTTGAACTTGCTATCAAGGCTTTTGCTCCTGATATGGAAATCATTGCTCCTTGGAGAATCTGGGACCTCAAGTCAAGAGATGAAGAAATCGAGTATGCAGAAGCTCACAACATTCCGCTCAAGATTAACAGAGAAACTAACTACTCAAAGGATAAGAACATCTGGCACCTTTCACACGAAGGCTTAGACCTTGAAGACCCAGCAAATGAACCAATGTACGAAAAGGAAGGCTTCCTTGAAATGGGCGTTTCACCGCTCCAGGCTCCTGACAAGCCGACTTACGTTACAATTCACTTTGAAAAGGGTGTTCCTACTGCTATCGACGGTAAGGAAATGGGTGCAGTTGAACTCGTTACAAAGCTTAACGAACTCGGCGGCGCAAACGGTATCGGTCTTGCTGACCTCGTTGAAAACCGTCTCGTTGGTATGAAGTCAAGAGGTGTTTATGAAACTCCGGGCGGTGCTATTCTTTACCACGCTCACGAGGTTCTTGAAACAATCACAATCGACAAGGAAACTGCAAGAATGAAGCAGTATATCGGCATCAAGTTTGCTGATATCGTTTACAACGGTCAGTGGTACACACCACTTCGTGAAGCTCTAAGCGCATTCGTAACAGAAACTCAGAAGAATGTTACAGGCGATGTTAAGCTCAAGCTCTATAAGGGTAACATCATCAACGCAGGCGTTACTTCACCATACACACTTTATGATGAAGAAGTTGCTACATTCGATGCTGACGAAGTTTATGACCAGGCTGACAGCGCAGGCTTCATCAACCTCTTCGGTCTTCCAATTAAGGTTAAGGCTAAGCTCGACCAGAAGAGAAACAACAAGTAATTTTTGAAAAGAAAATAGTGTACTATATGGGCGGACATTGCTGTTCGCCCGTATGTGCTTTAATCGAAAGGACGAAAAACCATGGCAGATAAAATGTGGGCGGGAAGATTCTCAAAGGAGGTTGACGAAACTGTCAACGCTTTCAACTCCTCCATATCCTTTGACGGAAGAATGTACCGCCATGATATTCAGGGAAGCATCGCCCATGCAACAATGCTTGGTGAATGCGGTATTATTTCAAAAGATGACAGCAAGGAAATTATCGAGGGCCTGAAGGGTGTGCTTGCTGATATAGATAATGGCAGTCTTGATATGGATATGACCGCTGAGGATATCCATATGTTTATCGAAGCTGAGCTTACCAAGAGACTCGGCGACGTCGGAAAGAGACTTCACACATCACGTTCAAGAAACGACCAGGTTGCGCTCGATATCCGTCTTTATTTAAGAGATGAAATTGCGGAAATCAGAGAGCTTGTGGTAAAGCTTGTCGCAGTGCTCTGCGATATGGCGAAAAAGCATACTGACACAGTTATGCCTGGCTATACTCATCTTCAGAGAGCACAGCCTGTAACACTTGCACATCATCTTATGGCATATGCCCAGATGTTCCTCAGGGATCTGGGACGTCTTGACGATACATGCGGCAGAATGAACGAGTGTCCGCTCGGAAGCTGTGCGCTTGCAGGAACAACATACAACATCGACAGATACATGACAGCAGAAGCACTCGGATTCAACGGTCCTATGATTAACAGTCTTGACGGCGTTTCCGACAGGGATTTCTGCGTTGAGCTCGGCTGTGCGATTTCACTTATCATGACTCACCTTTCAAGATTTTCCGAAGAAATAATCATGTGGTGTTCATGGGAATTCAAGTTTATAGACTTAGACGACGCATACGCAACAGGCTCATCAATCATGCCTCAGAAGAAAAACCCTGATATCACAGAGCTTATCAGAGGTAAGGCAGGAAGAGTTAACGGCAATCTTATGACGCTCCTTTCAATGCTTAAAGGACTTCCGCTTGCATACAATAAGGATATGCAGGAGGATAAGGAAGCGATTTTTGATTCAGTTGACAATGTAAAGCTCTGTTTAAAAACATTTATCCCTATGATTGAAACTATGAAGGTAAATGCCGACAAGATGAGAGCGGCGGCGGCAGGCGGCTTTATTAATGCGACAGACTGCGCCGACTACCTTGTAAAGCACGGCATGCCTTTCAGAGATGCATATAAGATTACAGGCAGACTTGTTGCTGAGTGTATCGACAAGGGTCTTACACTTGAAACACTTCCGCTTGAAAACTACAAGGCGCTGTCTGACCTCTTTGGCGAGGACGTTTTTGAGGCAATCAGCCTTGAAACATGCGTAAAGGAAAGAAAGTCATTCGGCGGTCCTGCACCGGAATCTGTTTTAAAGCAGATTGAAATTACCGAAAAACTGCTTGGAGCATATTATGAGTAAAAAACATCTTGGTTTTATTATAGCGCTGACAATCATTGCAATGCTGCTTTGGATTGCAGGCGAAATTCTGATTGTTGCAGTTTTAAAGCTCAGCGGAACCGCTTCTATATGGTGGACCGTCTTTATGGTGGTTGCAACTGTTGTTATAAGCGTGTGGAAGGGCTTTAAGGACGACAATGACAAGAACAGCAGAAAATGGTAGGAGAATTGGAGAAGGAAAATGGCTGTAAAGGTTTATATAGACGGTCAGGAGGGTACGACCGGACTTAAGATACTTGAAAGATTTGAAGGAAGAAACGATATTGAGCTTCTGAGAATTGACGAGGACAAGAGAAAAGACCCACAGGAAAGAAAAAAGCTTATCAACGCTTCGGATTTTACATTCCTCTGTCTGCCTGATGCGGCGGCGATTGAGGCTGTGTCACTTGTTGAAAACGATAACGTGAGAATCATCGACGCTTCAACTGCTCACAGAACAAATCCGGCATGGGCATATGGTTTCCCTGAGCTTTCAAAGGAACACAGGGAAAAAATCGTAAACTCAAAGAGGGTTGCAAACCCCGGCTGTTACGCAAGCGGCTTTATCTCAATCTGCTATCCGCTTATAAAGGCGGGTATCATGCCGCAGTTTTACCCTGTTTTTGCGTATGCAACATCAGGCTACAGCGGTGCGGGTAAAAAGGCGATTGCCGCATACGAGTCTGAAGACAAGCCAAAGGAGCTTTTAAGCCCTAGACAGTATGCGCTTAACATGAATCACAAGCATCTTCCTGAAATGCAGATGATTTCAGGGCTTGCATATAAGCCTATGTTCAATCCTATCGTTGACAATTATTACAGCGGTATGGTTGTGTCAGTTCCTCTTCAGGGCAGACTGCTTCAGAAAAAGTATACTCCACAGCAGGTGAGAGAGGCTCTCTACGAAAACTATAAGGACGCAAAACTCGTTGAGGTTATGCCTGCGGGAAGCGAATGTGTGCCTGACGGCTTCCTTACATCAAACGGAATCAGCGGCACAAACAAGCTTGAACTTTACGTTTTCGGCGACAGCGAGCAGATGCTCCTCTGTGCAAGACTCGATAACCTCGGAAAGGGCGCTTCGGGTGCGGCTGTTCAGTGTATGAACATTATGATGGGCATTGATGAAACAACAGGACTTGTTTAAAAGGACGACGGAATTATGATAAAAAAAGTAGAATTTGAAGGTTTTAAGTATACAGACGGCGGCGTGTGTGCGGCACAGGGCTTTAAGGCTAACGGTATAAAGTGCGGACTCGCACACGAGGGCTGTATCGCAACAGGTACTAAAAAAGACTTAGCCGTTATTATCGCTGACAAGGAATGCTCAGCGGCGGCTGTTTATACATCAAACAAGGTAAAGGGTGCACCTATTGCCGTTACTAAAAACAATATTGCAGACGGCAAGGCAAGAGGTGTTATCGTAAACTCGGTAAATGCAAATACATGCAACGCTGACGGTGTTGAAAAGGCACAGAGAATGTGTGAACTCGTTTCAAAGGAATTTGACCTGACACCCGCCGACTTTATCGTTGCATCAACAGGTGTTATCGGTCAGCCTCTTCCGATTAAACCGATTGAAAAGGGTATGCCTAAGCTTTGCAAGGGCGTCAGCTATGAAGGCAACACAGCGGCGGTTGAAGCGATTATGACAACTGATACTCAGCCGAAGGAAGTTGCTGTTACATTTGAAATCGGCGGCAAGAAGTGCGTTATGGGCGGTATGCTCAAGGGAAGCGGTATGATTCACCCGAATATGGCGACAACTCTTTCCTTTATCACAACTGACGTTAACATTGCGCCTGAGTATCTCCAGAGAGCGCTCAGCGATGTTGTAAAGACAACTCTTAACATGGTAAGCGTTGACGGCGACCAGTCTACAAACGATATGTGCTGTGTGCTTGCAAACGGCATGGCTGAAAATACTCAGATTAACGGCGAAAATGCAGACTTTGAAGTATTCAAGAATGCTCTTTACGTTATTATGATGAATCTTGCCAAGATGATGGCAAGGGACGGCGAGGGCGCAACAAAGCTTATCGAGTGCGTATGCACAGGGGCGGACGACGTTAAAACTGCCCAGACTGTTGCAAAATCGGTTATCACATCAAGTCTTTTCAAGGCGGCTGTGTTCGGCGAGGACGCAAACTGGGGACGTATTCTCTGCGCAGTCGGCTATGCTGATGCTGAGTTTGACATAAACTGCGTTGACGTTGACATTACATCTGCGGCAGGAAGGGTTGCTGTCTGCAGAAACGGCGCAGGCGTTAAGTTCTCAGAAGAGGAAGCGAAGAAAATCCTCATGGAAGAGGAAATCAGCGTTATTGTTACAATCGGTGACGGAAAATCCTCTGCGGCGGCGTGGGGCTGTGACCTTACTTATGACTATGTGAAAATCAACGGGGACTACCGTTCATAAATTTGGGGAGATTTATAGGAAATGGACATATCAAACAGTACAAGAGCAAAGGTCCTTATGGACGCTCTGCCTTACATACAGAATTACAACAACAAGACAATCGTTGTAAAATACGGCGGCAACGCCATGACTAATGAAGAGCTCAAACAGGCGGTTATGAGCGATATCGTTCTTCTTTCGCTTGTCGGAATCAGAGTTGTACTCGTTCACGGCGGCGGTCCTGAGATAAACGATATGCTCGGTAAGCTCAACATCGAAAGCAAGTTTATCAACGGCCTGAGATATACAGACAAGGACACTATCGACATTGTTAAGATGGTGCTTGCAGGTAAAGTCAACAAGGAGCTTGTTTCACTTCTGACTGAACACAAGGGAAGAGCAGTCGGACTTTGCGGTCTTGACGGAAAAATGCTCGTTGCTGAAAGAGCAGAGGGCGAAAACGGTGAGGACTATGGCTTTGTAGGTGAAATCAAGAGAGTGAATACTGAAGTTATCGAGCATTCTCTCGAAAACGGATATATTCCTGTTATCGCAACAGTTGCATGCGGTGAGGACGGTCATACATACAATATCAATGCGGACACAGCCGCTTCAAGAATTGCGGCTGAGCTTGGCGCTGAAAACCTTATCCTTATGACTGATATTGCGGGACTTTTAAGAGACAAGGACGACCCGAAAACATTAATCCCGTTTGTGAACGTGAGCGAGGTTCCGTTCATGAAGCGTCAGGGAATTATCTCGGGCGGCATGATTCCGAAAATCGACTGCTGTGTTGAGGCAGTAAGACGAGGCGTTAAGAAAACATCAATCATTGACGGCAGAGTGCCGCACTCAATTCTGATTGAAATTCTTTCAAGCTCAGGAATCGGTACACAGTTCAAGTAATGGAAAAAATAGTATTTGCAGCACCGCTTATAGTCGGGCTTGTCCTTATTTTAATCGGTGGCGTAATGAAAATCCGGCGCATAAAAAACGGAGTGCTTACAGAGGGAATTATAACTTCCGTTGCAAAAATGCCCGGAAAGGTTGCAAGGGTCAAGGTTGACCTTATGGCACCTGTTGTAAAATACAACTTCGGCGGAAAGGAATACTGCACAGCGTGTTCAAAATTCTACCCCGAGGGACGTATGGAATTTACAAAGGGAAAAAATATTCTTATAAGAGTCAGCAGAAAAAATCCGGGGAAGTTTCTTCCTGCGGAAAGCGGCGGAATGAAAGAGCTACTGCTAATCGGCTGCGGTGTTTGCATTATGCTGGCTTATGCGGTTATTCTGCTCAGATACGGCATATGAAAGGAATGAATTGAAATGAATACGATAGAAAAGTTCAACGGAAGCGTTATGCAGACCTATGGCCGTTATGACGTTGTTCTTGAAAAGGGAAGCGGACGCACATGTGCTGACGAAAACGGTAAGGAGTATATCGACTTTGGCAGCGGCATCGGTACAAATTCACTCGGTTTCTGCGATGAGGACTGGGCTGACGCTGTTTGCAGTCAGGCAAGAAGCATTCAGCACGCTTCAAACTATTACTACACAAAGGTTCAGGCGGATTTTGCCGACAAGCTTTGCGGTACTACGGGTTATTCAAAGGTTTTCTTCGGAAACTCGGGCGCTGAGGCGAATGAATGTGCAATCAAGGTTGCAAGAAAATACAGCTTTGACAAATACGGCAAGGGCAGACACAACATTGTAACTCTTGTAAACTCATTCCACGGAAGAACACTCTGCACTCTTGCGGCAACAGGACAGGACGTTTTTCATAACTACTTCTTCCCGTTTCCTGAGGGCTTTGTGTACGCTAAAGCCAATGACAAGGCGGACTTGGAATCCAAGCTTGACGGCGCTTGTGCGGTTATGATGGAATTTGTTCAGGGCGAGGGCGGCGTTATCGCACTCGACAAGGATTTTGTTGATTTTGTGTTTAAAATCTGTGCTGAAAAGGATATTCTCGTAATCGGCGATGAGGTTCAGACGGGTACAGGACGTACAGGTAAATTCTTAGCTTCAGAAAACTTCGGTGTAAAGCCTGATATCACGACTCTTGCAAAGGGCTTGGCGGGCGGCATCCCTGTGGGTGCTTGTCTTGTAAATGAAAAATGCGAGGGCGTTCTTACAAAGGGTACTCACGGCTCAACATTCGGCGGAAACCCTCTTGCATGTGCTGCGGGAAATGTTGTAATTGATAAGGTTACAGCGGACGGTTTCCTTGATGAAGTTGTCGCTAAGGGCGATTACATAAAGAAAAAGCTTGAAGTACTTGATGAAGTAGTCAGCATTTCAGGTATGGGACTTATGATTGGTATTGAGCTTAAGACAAAGGTTGCGTCTGAGGTTGCGGCAAAGGCTCTTGAAATGGGTCTGCTGGTGCTCACAGCAAAGGAAAAGGTGAGACTGCTCCCTCCGCTTAATATCACATATGATGAACTCGATAAGGGTCTCGGAATCCTTGAAACTATTCTGAAGGACTGATTGCTATGGTAAAACTTAATGTTACTCTGAAAAACGGAAAATATACTGTCACAGATTCTAAAGACCGTCTGATTTACAACGTAAAGACAGGCATGGGCGGAAAGACACATCTGCTTGACGCAAGCGGCTATAAGCTTTTCCATTTTGTTCCGGAAAAGAAATCGAAAAAGCCTGCGTTTATGGTGTATCGTGACAGTAAGGAAGTTTTCAGCGCTGTCTGCACATCAATGTTTCTTGAACCGAGCTTTGCTCTCCAGGGCGAGTTCAGAGGAGAAAAAATAGACTTCAACGTTGTCAGCGAGGACAGACGTGAATTTAAAATTATGCGTGGCGACAAGCAGGTTGGCAGCGTTTCTTCGGAAGAAGATAAAAAAGAAATGAAATACTCGATTGAAACCGAGGAAAAATATTTTGATGACTATATCCCCTTGATTGCGGTGTTTATTGATATGGCATTTGCGAAAATCAACAAGGGCTAATGAAAGGACTTACGAAAAAATGAATCACTTACTTAAAATGCTCGACCTCACAAAAGAGGAAATCACAGATATCTTAAACCTTGCTGACCAGCTTAAGTATGAGCTCAAGCACGGTATTCCACATCCACACCTCAAGGGCAAGTGCCTCGGAATGATTTTCCAGAAGGCTTCAACACGTACTCGTGTTTCTTTTGAAACAGGTATGTATCAGCTCGGTGGCTATCCGCTCTTCCTCTCATCATCTGACCTTCAGATCGGCAGAGGCGAACCTGTTCAGGATACTGCCCGTGTACTCTCACGTTACATCGACGGAATCATGATCCGTACTTTCGAGCAGAAGGAAGTTGAAGACTTAGCTGAATATGGTAACATTCCGATTATCAATGGTCTTACAGACTTCTCTCACCCATGTCAGGTTCTTGCTGACCTTATGACAATCCGTGAATTCAAGGGAAGCTTTGACGGTCTTAAAATGTGCTACATCGGCGACGGCAACAACATGGCAAACTCACTCATCGTTGGCGGTTTAAAGGTTGGCATGGCTGTTTCAGTTGCAACACCTGACAATTACCGTCCTGACAAGGAAGTTATGGATTTTGCAAACGGTTTTGACTGCTTTACAATCACAAATGACCCTAAGGAAGCTGCAAAGGACGCTGATATTATCCTTACAGACGTTTGGGCATCAATGGGTCAGGAAGGCGAAGCAGAGGAACGTAAGAAGGCATTTGCAGGATATCAGATTAACGATGATATCATGGCGCTTGCTAAGTCTGACGCTCTTGTTATGCACTGTCTCCCAGCACACCGTGAAGAAGAAATTACAGCTAAGGTATTCGAAGAACACGCAAACGAAATCTTCGAGGAAGCTGAAAACCGTCTCCACGCTCAGAAGGCTGTTATGGTTAAGCTCATGGGGTGAGGTCGGTGACCCCGAGTGACCTCGGTGGACAATTTCGCTCTGTTATCATTTATAAAAACGTTAAATAAGGCACGACCGTTTATTTTGTAGGAGACGGCCCGTTTTGTGCTCGACCGCACCTCTTTCTTTGCGTGTACAAAGAAAGAGGGAAAGAAATACACTTCTTTGCTTTTCTACGAAAAGAAAGAAGCAAAGAAAAGCCAAGAACTCATAATTTGTGAGCGCATTGAGGCTCTTTGAACCCGTGACTATGCATACTGATAACACATAGCAAAATGCTTTTTGCAAGCTACATAAGCTTAAATTTTCGTTTATAAAACAGTTGAACTTGCTGACAGCGAATTTCTGAAAGACTACATGTCGGCACATCCTGAACTGAACGCAGAAGAGTATTAAGAAAAAGCACCCATTAAAGGGTGCTTTTTAGTGCTCAAGCTCTTTTTCAATTTCTCTTACAATATCACTCATTTTCATGTTCAGAGCGCATGACAAGCGGTAAAGAGTTTCAAGGGTTGGCTTACGGGTTCCTTTTTCGATAGCGATAAGATGCGTCCGCCCGATATTAGCAAGACCGCTCAGAACCTCCTGTGACAATCCCTTGCTTTTCCTTATATGTGTAATAGCTTTGCCGACAGCCTCGGCGTTCAGCATTGATTCAGACATAATATCACCTCTAAATAAATGATATACGGAATGAGAGATGAAAATGTATGCAAATGTTGACGTTGTGATAATATTATGTTATAATAAAATCAGATGTCGGCGGATAATGCAGAGGGGAGATAGAATGGGTAAAGCGATATTGTTTGTTGTGATGATTATTGTTGTTATTGGTGCTTGTCTTGCCTGTGCAGTTTATTTTATAAGAAAAGAGTCTGCTGACGGAATAGAAGAGCATGAAAATGGCAATAATACAGAAGAAGAGGACTGATAATAAAGCGTATTTTTTGACTTTTTGTGCATAAGTTCTCGTGTGTGGAAAAAAATAGGGTATAAAATATCAAACCCTCCAAAAGTGTCAAAAGCTGTTGACAAAGGGAGAAATAGGTGATATAATAATAAAGCTGTCAGGGACGGAGA
>CAZULQ010000055.1:0-9165 GCA_964621265.1 uncultured Clostridium sp.
ACAGAAAATACGACCACATCACCGATATGGAAAGCAGAATGTACGCAAAGCCTGATGACATTGAGGAATATCTGAAGCAGAATACGGGCAAGCATTACATCAGCTGTGAATATATGCATGCAATGGGTAATTCTCTCGGCGGTATGAAGCTTTACACCGACCTTGAGGACAAGTATGACGCATATCAGGGCGGCTTTATCTGGGACTACATCGACCAGTCGCTTTACAAGGACGGAGTGCTTGTTTACGGCGGTGATTTTGATGACAGAGCAAGCGATTACGGCTTCTGCACAAACGGTATTGTTTACGCTGACCGTACATATTCTCCTAAAGTAAGCGAAGCAAAACAGCTTTACTCCAACATCAGAATGAGCATTAAAAACCGTGTACTGACTGTAGAAAACAGAAATCTCTTTATTGACACAAGCAGATATATTTTCAGAAT
This sequence comes from uncultured Clostridium sp., assembly GCA_964621265.1. GTDB lineage: Bacteria > Bacillota > Clostridia > Oscillospirales > Ruminococcaceae > Porcipelethomonas. The sequence goes on from CAZULQ010000055.1 coordinate 446, forward strand.
TACACTCGAAAAAGAGGGCGAAATTCTTGCGGCAGAGGAACATCGTCTGAACATTTCAGCAGGGGAAAAAGACAGCGTGAAAATCGGTATTGCTGTTCCGGAAAACGGGGGAGAGTATGTTCTGACAGCATCAGCGGTTCTTGCCGAAGATACACTCTGGGCTGAAAAAGGTCACGAGATTTCCTTTGCACAGGAAATCGTAAAAACACCCGAAATCAAAGCAGAAACCACTTCTGCAAAGGCAGAGATCGTCTATGGTGATTTCTGTATAGGCGTACACGGCGAAAACTTCTCAATGCAGTTTGATAAGCGTGAGGGCGGCGTAAGCTCCTTGATTTACGGCGGCACAGAGTACATTACAAGAGCACCGAAAATCAGCTTTTTTAGAGCGTACACAGATAACGACACAGGAGCAGGCTATCCCTTTGCAATGGCACAGTGGCAAATTGCAGGCAGATATGCAAAACAGACAGGTTTTGAAACAAAAGAAAACGCTGACAGCCTTGAAGTAACATTCAAGTTCCTTGCGCCCACTGTTCCGTCATTTGAATACAAGGTTACATACACCGCTTACTTTGACGGTAGACTTGGCGTAAAGGCTGACTATCCCGGCGTGAAGGGAATGGCAGATATGCCAGTATTTGCAATGGATTTCAAAATGAAGAAGCAGTATGACAAGTTCACATTCTACGGAATTGGTCCTGATGAAAACTACATCGACAGAAACAACGGTGCAAGACTTGGTGTGTATACATCGACAGCAAGCGATAATTTCACAAAGTATCTTAACCCGCAGGAATGCGGCAACAGAACAGGCGTGAGATATGTTAACGTATACGATGAAAACGGAACAGGACTTGGTTTTACAGCAGCAAAAATACCTTTTGAAATGAGTGTTCTTCCATATAACGTATACGAGCTTGACAATGCAATACACCGTGACGAACTTCCTGACCCTTCATACACTTGGGTAAGAATTGCCGCAAAGCAGATGGGCGTTGGCGGCGATGACAGCTGGGGAGCGCCCGTACACAAGGAATTCAAGATAAACAGCGAAGAACCTATGACAATTGAATTTATAATCAATTCTCTTTAATTCTGAAAGAAGCATAGGGCACTCAAGCATAGCAACAACTAAAGTTTATATTCATGCTATACAATCGGCTGACGAAATTGCATCTGAAGTTATTGACGATAAGCTGAATACTATGAAAAAGGCCAGGTGATTGTTGCTTGGCATACGCCTGTTTTCTTATGTTAATCTATATGACGTACCTTGACTTTTTGGGGCAGTTATATTAAACTTATAATAGAAAATAAATGTCAGACTACGTTGAAAGGAGTACACATAGCATGAAATTACTTGTAGTTGAAGACGAAAAAGACCTGAATGAAATAATAACCAAAGAACTGACTGCAAATGGTTATGTTGTTGACTCATGTTTTGACGGGGAAGAGGCTTATGAGTATTTACTACATGGAGAATATGACGGTGCGATACTTGATATTATGCTTCCGAAGCTTAACGGTTTTGAAACACTTGAAAGAATCAGAAACAAGGGAATACAAACGCCTGTATTGTTTCTTACAGCAAGGGATTCAAAAAAGGATATTATACATGGGCTTGATTTGGGGGCAGATGACTATATTTCAAAGCCGTTTGACTTTGATGAGCTTCTGGCACGTATTCGTGTGATGCTGAGAAAAAAGGTTGAAACACGTGAAAACATATATCGCTGTGGTGAGCTTATTATCAACTGTAATGATTATACGGTTTTTCGAAACGACAGGCTGATTTCACTTTCTGCAAAGGAATTTCAGCTGCTTTTGTATCTTGCAAGGAATAAAGGTATGGTTGTGACAAGAGAGCAGATTGAAAATAATCTTTGGCATTTTGACAATGAAAACAATTCAAATATTATTGATGTGTATATACGTTATTTGCGTAAAAAGATTGATGACGGGTACGATAAAAAGATGATACACACTGTCAGGGGAGTTGGTTACCAATTAAAAGCAGAATAAAAAACAGGTCGGTTATGACCTACATAATGACAATATGGTTTATATCCGAAATAATAATGTTTTCTATAATGACATTCTTTGTTCATTTATATATTACGCAGTCGGTTGAGCTTGATATCCGAAGCAGTCTTTCCAGACAGGTTACAAGTCTTTCGGAAAATATCACAAGCAATAACGGAATGCTGAATGTAGATGAAAATAAAATCGAGAAAAAATATCCCGATATGCACATTATTGTTATTGACGGTAAAGGGAATGTTCTGTGGGGATTGCCGCCGAAGGGTGTGAAAATCGATACAAAAAGGTCACTTGCACCTTCGAAGGTTGTGGCAGAAGAAAATTCATATTACTACATTGACCGATATATAAAACCAGCTATGCCTGATAACGGATATGTAAGGGCATATGTAAGCGAAAGCGATGTTCTTAGTGATTATGTCCACATCAGAATTATCTGTTATGGCGGTGTGGTGGTAGTGTTTGCAGTTCTGACTGTAACAATGCTTTATGCCCTGAAACGCTTCAAGCGTTCCATAAAAACCATGGAAAAGAGTGTGGCGGAAATCGGGGTTTCAAAGCAGTTGGATAAGCATATGGAGGAAAGCGGGCATTATAAGGAAATCAATTCCCTTATAAAAGCAAATAATCGTATGCTGGACCGTATGAATGAGATTTTTGACCAGCAGGAACAGTTTTCTTCCGACGTTGCACACGAACTTAAAACTCCTGTTGCTGTAATCAAGGCACAGAGCCAGTATGCGCTGAATAATATGGAGCTTTCTGATGAGGAGAAAAATTCCTTTGAGGTGATTTTAAAGCAGTCTAAAAAAATGCAGAATCTTATTACTACATTGCTTACACTCTCACGTCTTGAATCGGGAGATAATGTTGATATGCAGGAGCCGATTGATTTAACGGAAATTGTGTCTGCTGTATGTGAGGCACATCAGTATAAGTCGCCTGATTGTAAGATTAAATTCAGGATAACAAACAATGGCAATGCAGAAACATGCGGAAACATAAATCTTGTTACGATAGCGGTAACCAATCTGATTTCAAATGCCGTAAAATTCAGTCATGATGATTCGGAAATTGAAATTGAAACCGGGGAGAAAGACGGCTATGTGTTTGCAAAGGTAAAGGACTATGGCATTGGCATGACTGAAGAGGAAATTCAGAAGGTTTTTACACGCCTGTTTAAATCGGATTCATCACGCAACAGTAACGGCTACGGACTTGGAATGCCGATTGCTTTAAAGATTGCCAAAAAGCACGGAGGGACAATTGAAGTTGAAAGTAAGCCTCAAAAAGGCAGCTGCTTTACACTTTTTCTTTCAAAAAACAATTTAAAATAATTTCAGAAAAAATCTGTTCAATGCTGATTGGACAGATTTTTTAGTTTATGTACTATGCTTTTTAATCTGATTTTAATGATTATAAGCTATAATATAATAATGATTTATCTGGTCAGGATTATTAAAACGAAAGGATGATTTCATGAAACACAATCTTTTAAAACGACTGCTGTCAGTTGCCATTGCGGCAACCTGTTTAACCAGTGTTGCTGCTGTGAATACAACATCATATCCGGTAGCTGAGGCTGAAGTAATGTATTCAGAACCTAGCAAAAACGAATATCAGATTTTATCGCCTGTTCCGTCGGGTTCATCGATTACGCCTATTGAACAGCCTGCTCGCCTTGATTCACTGAAAGGCAGAAGAATTGCTCTTGTGGGAGGAAGCTTTTCCGCTTCTGTAACACATCAGGTTATCAGCGACATGCTAGAAGATGAATACGGCTGTATTACATACTACATGACAGACGAAATCGGAAAAAGCGGTACGTTCAATCCTAACAGTATCAGCGACAAATCAAAGGAATTTCAGCAGAAACTCAAGGAATTCAAAATTGATGCTGTGATTTCGGGAAACTGTGGCTGTGGTATCTGTACAGTAAAGGAAACGGGAAATGGACTTGCCGCAGAATATGCGGGAATTCCTGCAGTTGTAGTGGGAGCTGAGGCGTTTATTCCTCAGATTGAATCAACAGGCTACAACAGAGGCGTACCGGTTGTAAGAACAGCTGCTTATCCCGGAGCATTTGCAAATGACACAACAGAAGAACAGCAGAGAAAGGCTCGTGAAGATTTATACCCACAGATTGTAATAGCCCTTACAACTCAGATTACTCAGGCTGAAAAGGACAGGATTGCAGGAGATATAGCTGGTGTGAACTATGATGATATTGTCTTTACAGGCTCACATGAACGTGTTCAGCAGTACTATGAGGTAAACGAAATGTCCGACGGTCTTACTGTTGTACCGCCAACAAGAGAACTTGTTGAATATTATCTGCAATTTACTACATATAAGGCTACGGATATTGTAAACATGAGAAATGGAGAGGTACAGGACGTACCTCCTGCAAACAGGGAAATACTGGCTTATCAAGTTGCCGTAAACGCAATTATGGCGGGTTGTCCGCCTGAATATATGCCGCTTTGTATTGCAATTACAAGATGCTTTGCAAACGGTAATTTCTATAAGTCACTTGCAAGTACCCACGGCTGGACTCCTTATGTACTGGTAAGCGGTCCTATTGCAAGACAGCTTGGCATTTCCTATGAAGACGGAATGATAAACAAGGAAGCCAATAAGCTTCTGGGAAGATTTGTTTCCCTTGCCATGCTCAATCTCGCGGGATATAAAATCAAGGAAAACAGAATGGGGACTTTCGGATATATGTTGCCAATAGCGTTTGCTGAAGACGAACAGGCTTGTCTTGATATCGGCTGGAATCCTTACCATGTTGAAAAGGGGTATGACCTTAACACAAGTGTTGTAACATGCGGCTCTACTCTTACATGGGGCAATCCTATAGACATCGGCACAACCGATGCAGATAGGGCGATTCAGCTTCTTGCATGGGACGTTACAGAAAAACAGCAGAATGGTCTTGGCAATACCAATCCTCGTGAAGCCCGTATGATATGGCTGACAAAAGATGCGGCAGAAACAATCGCAAAGGGCTGTAGTTCAAAGACAGAATTAAAGGATATTCTTGTGGATACGGCAAGAAGACCGCTCTGGATGCGTACATATGCTCATTACTGGGCTAATACAGGCTCGAAAATTCATATGAACACTACCTTTGATGAGCATTATAATGATATCAAGAGCGGAGCGTCAACTGAAAATGTTGAGCAGGATTTTGTTCTGGAAACACTTGTACCTGAATGGCTCAAAGGTATTATACCTTTCAAGAAAATTGATACAACACAGACAATTCAGGAGAACAGTACAGGCTTTGTGATAACAGGCGGTGATATAAGCAGTCAGGCACAGATTATGCCAGGTGGTGATGCTTGTTCATTCAATGTAAATCTCCCACGCAGCTGGGATGCTCTTGTTGCAAATGATGGTTACAGCCCGATATCAGATTACTATCTTTCAGAATAAAGCTTTTTAAAAAATCAGAAAGGATGATACTATGAAGTTCAGATACTTAAACCGTGCGATTTCTGCACTTTCTTGTCTGGTGCTTGTAATAAGCTTTATGCCCGTTTCTCTTATAGCTGATGCGGCTGTATTGAAGGATGGTTATGAAGATGAATATGAAGCACAGGGAAAAACATATCAGGACATGGGTATTCTTGAAGATCAGTACGATCTTATTGAACCGGAAAACAACAGATTTCCTGTGATTTCTCCAAGCAGTAAATATGACAAGTCATATCCACCGCTGTTTATCGGAACATATGGAGAAACAGAGGAATATTTCAGAGAACAGGGTATGACAGACGGTCTGCCTGTTGTGCCGCCGACTAAAATAAAAGCAGAAAAGTTTATAGGCTATTCTTCTTACGGTTACAACGATGTGGTGGCTACTGTTAACGGAAGAAAAGTCAAGGCATATCAGATTGCCGCAAACGCAATTATGGCAGGTTGCTCACCCGAGCATTTACCTGTATGTATTGCGTTTACAGAAGCGTTAAGCGACAGTAAATATCTTGATTCTCTAAAATCAGGAAAGCTTACTCCTATGATGTATGTAAATGGACCTGTGGCACGTCAGATCGGCATTGATAATACTCAGGGCATGACAACCGAAGAAACCAATATTGCAATCGGGCGCTTTATGGAACTTGCCCTTATAAATCTTGCAGGTATTGAACGCACAAACGCTTTTGGTAATGTTCAGCCGCTGGTGTTTTCTGAAAATGATGAGGTTTGCCTTGATATCGGCTGGGAGCCGCACCATGTTGAAAAAGGCTATCAGCTTAACGACAATGTGATTACAGCTACATCTTTTTCTATGTGGGGTAATAATGTTACACCCGCAACAGATTTGCCAGAAGAAATCATGAAGATTATTGCATGGGATATTACAGAGAAAAATCTTGGAGCTCTCGGCAGTGCTTCAATAGAAGATAATGCAAATACTCATCGTCTTATCTTTATAACAGAATCTGTGGCATCAGCGTTGGCTACAAAGTACAAGTCAAAAGACGCTCTTGAAAGCGCTCTTGTTAAAACAGCAAGACGTCCGCTGTGGATGAGAGCCTATGCTTATTATTATGCAAATACAAATGGTGCTCTCAGCAAATCCTTTGAAGATGTTTACAATGAGCTGAAATCAGCCGATTCTGAAGACGCAGAATCCACAGCTTCACCACCATGGATGAATGGTATCACTTATGCAAATATAGATACTGTTGCCACTATGAAAAAGGGTAACACCGATATTATCATTACAGGTGACAGCTCAAGAAATAAAACACAGGTTATGCCGGGCGGAATTTCTGTGACAAAGGAAGTGAAGCTTTCAGATAACTGGGATAAGCTTGTTACAAGTATGAATTACAGTACGCTTGACAGCTTTTATCTTTCAAAGCAGGATAATACTGTTACCCCGCCTGCAAATGTACCATCTGTTCTTACAAACGGCACATATCGTATTCTTGACCCTGTATCGGGAGCAACATATCTTACAAGAGCGGGCAGAGTGTACTATGATTTTTCAGGTCAGACGCTTTATTGTTACCCGCATGGTGCATCATCAGCAACATCTGTGGTACTGGACAGCAATACACACGCTTCCTTTATTGCATATCTTACAAACTTAGGATATAATAGTTCCTTTACTGTGAATAATGGTAAATTTACAGCTGTGACTATCCGTTTTTCATCAAACAACAGTAAGCTTCGAAACAATACAACCGCTTTGACTGATGAGTCATTTAGCGGACTTGCTCTTACACTTCACGCAAATAATACAGCAAACAGTGACGCTGCAGGTGGTATTGCCAAAGACGGAGCTACAATAGAAATGTCATCAACAGTAACTTTATATACAGTAAGCCTTGACGGTGATATTGTTATGAGTGACACAACAAATGCTGATTTTATCAAGCTGAGCGGTTCAAAGGTGACTGTTAATCCATCTGTTGATGCTGGTGCAACTGCTGTTATAGGTTCAGCAAACGCTAATGGAACTTATCGTACAATGACTTTTGTAAACGGTGGTGACGGCACTTATACAATCACATACAATACTGCAAACACGCTGTCTGTTACTGATTCGGTTTTCTGCTTAAAGGGTTCATTCAATAATCAGAGCGAAACTGATGTATTCAGGAAAACAGACAACAGTGATGTAATTACTCTTACCAAGGAATTGTCTGCCGGTGAATATACATTCAGACTTCACAACATCGGCACAGATAAATGGTACGGAAAAGACAGCACTTCAATTGCAGATACTGCAAATCGTCTTGTTTTAGTTCCGGGAGCATCGGAATGTGTACTGAACGCCACAGGCGGCATATATGAGTTCAAGTACGAAATTTCAACCAACAGGCTTTCCGTTTATTTTGCGGACAAAGCTACTGATTGCATAGGCGACTGCAACGATGACGGATGCTTTGATGTTGCAGATGTCATTCTCTTACAAAAGTGGCTTCTTGCTGTATCAAATACACGTCTTTCAGACTGGAAAGCTGCGGATTTATACAATGATGACAGTTTAAATATATTCGACTTATGTGTGATGAAACGTATGCTTTTGAACAGCTGACAGAAATTGAACATGCACTCATCTCAGAACTAAAACCTAAAGGCTCTGTTATATCCTATTGGTATAACAGAGCTTTTTTAGATTTTTCGAATTTTAACATTTCGTAAACATTTCAAAAACATCTCAGAAATATGTGGATGATAGAATAAAAACACAAAAAATAACGGAGGTATTTACAATGAGTAACAAGGTAACAGAATTTTTCAAGGGTGCGTTTGAAGGTATGAAAGAAAGTGCAAAGGCACAGCACGAAGTTGACAAGGCTAATTTTGCTGCTGTAAAAGCTGAATCAAAAGCACAGTGGGAAGAAGCAAAGGCTATGAGAAATCCTGAATACACCAAAAGAAAAATGCAGGCAGAGCGTGATGAACAGATTGCTACTGCAAACAAACGAATTGCCGATGCACATGAACGCATTGATAAAATCAAAAAGTAAAAATAAAGGCAGTCCTGTCTAAAGCAGGACTGCCTTATGCCTTTAAGGATGGTTTATGAAAAAGAAAACTGTAATCCATGTATTGAATATTTTGGTGAATTACATACTGATTCCACGGAAAAGAATACAATATCAGAAGTGGCTTTGCGTTGATTATGGCATAAATTTACTTTTTTCTAAATG
>CAZULQ010000056.1:0-8827 GCA_964621265.1 uncultured Clostridium sp.
ATACATTATACTCTATTTTTTTATTATAGGCAATATTTTCTACAAATATTTTTCATATTTTATCGAAAAATAATAAAAAACACAGGAGGAAAGTGTGTATTCTCACACCAGTATGCTAAATGTACACAGTATTAAACGCACAGTTTGACTGCATAGAATTTGCAGAATCGGCCGCCAGAATGATAAAGGAAAATATAAACGGCCAGAAAAAAATCGTGATATATCAGAACAAAGAACGCTTCACAGGAAGCATAAACGGCAGAACTGAGCTTGCCGCCGCAAACGGCAGTACGCAGATATTGTACCCGTTCTCGACCCATTCAAACAATTATGTCACAAATTTCGTTATAAAGGATATTGTGAAAGACGAAATAAAGGAGCCTTTGTATAGTGACACGGTTTCAATGGAGGTTATCTGCGACAAGGCTTACTACACAAAAGCCAAGCAGTATATCCTCTCATACGGAGGATATTCGATTAAAGGCTGATGGCATATCGCAACCCTTGCAAGCATATAGATTAATCAGCGGAAACGCTCTGCCGTACTTGAAAATGCGGGTAATAATCAAAAACAAAGATTCGGAAAGAATCGGAAAGGCAAGGAATAAATGAAAAACTATCAGCCGGAAGGATATCTTATAAACACTGATGAAAACATCCGTCTTACATCAACTTCAGCAGGCATGCACGAGGCAATGGCATGCGGAGTGATTCTTGAAGGACGTGTAAGCGTATGTGACAGCAACCATAATCTTATAATAGATTTCCCATGCATGAAAGGCATTATCCCGAGAATTGAGGGTGCAATCGGAATTGAAGACGGCTCAACCCGTGACATTGCTCTGATATCAAAGGTAAATAAGCCTGTATGCTTTAAGATAATCGCAATCAATACTGATGACAACGGCGTTGAAAACGCCGTTTTGTCAAGACGTGCCGCACAGGAGGAGTGCAGGAAGGAATACATAGAAAACTTGAAATCAGGCGATATAATCCCCGCTAAGGTTACTCACCTTGAACAGTTCGGCTGTTTTGTGGACGTCGGCTGCGGAATACCCTCGCTCATTCCAATTGACGCTATTTCTGTTTCGAGAATTGCTCATCCGTCTGACCGTTTTGAAGTGGGTCAGGACATCAGGGTTATCATAAAATCACTTGATGACGGAAGAATATGGCTGTCCCACAAGGAGCTTTTAGGCACATGGAATGAAAACGCTGAGCTTTTCAGTACGGGAGAAACTGTTTCGGGAATTGTGCGCTCGGTTGAGGATTATGGCATTTTTGTTGAGCTGACACCAAACCTTGCAGGACTTGCCGAGCCAAGACGGAACGTAAAACCGGGTCAGCACGCAAGCGTCTATATAAAATCCATTATCCCCGAAAAAATGAAGGTTAAGCTGATTGCAGTCGATGTTTTCGACGCTCAGTACCGCACAGAAAAGCTTAAATATTTCGTAACGGAAAATCATATTTCCCACTGGCGTTATACTCCTGAAAATTCCTCTAAAATAATTGAAACCGTGTTCTGAAAATATGCTTCGGCGAAAAACGCCGAAGCATATTTATGTCCGTTTTATGCTAATATATGTCATCTTCCTTTATGGACTTTATTGCGGAAGTATAGTATAATTACACTATAATAGAATTCAGTTTAAAAATCGAAAGGACAGACATTATGGCTAATCCATTTCTCCCCCTCTGGGAATATATACCCGACGGTGAACCTAGAGTTTTCGGTGACAGAGTCTATATTTACGGCTCTCACGACAGAGTCGGCTCTGACTCCTTCTGCGACTACAAATTAAAAGTATGGTCGGCGCCGATTGACAATCTTAACCGCTGGGAATGTCACGGCGACAGCTTCCACACCAAAGCAGATGCCGACCACCCGTCAGCTACAAGTGCATGGACGGAACGTGAGCTTTACGCACCTGACGTTATCGAGCACAACGGAAAATATTATCTCTTTGCTTATATTATCGGTGCAAAGGGCTGTGTTGCTGTCAGCGACAAGCCCGAAGGACCGTTTGAGCTTATAGGTCCTTATGAGTATGAAAATCCCGACAATATATATGGCGACGGCTGGTTTATCGACCCCGGTGTGCTTCGTGATGACGACGGGAAGATTTACATTTACTGTGGTTTTGAAAGCTCATTTATGGCACAGGTAAATCCCGAAAAGATGAACGAAATTCTCCCCGGCACATATATAAAGGATATTCTCCCCGAGGAAGAACCGTTTCTGTTTTTTGAAGCATGCTCGCCAAGAAAAATCGGTGATACATACTATCTCATTTTCTCACCGAAGCCGCCGTTCGGACAGCGTCTTGCATATGCAACCTCAAAAAGCCCGACGGGACCTTTTACATACAGAGGCTATATTGTTGACAACGGCGAGGACTACCCTGCCTGCAACAATCATGGCTCAATATGCTGTATAAATGGTCAGTGGTACATTTTCTACCACAGAGGCACAAATAATACAATCATGTCAAGACGTGCCTGCGTTGAAAAGATTGAAATTCTCCCCGACGGTACTATTCCGCAGGTTGAAATGACTTCACTCGGCTTTGAGGACTCACTTTCTCCTTATAATATTACTCCTGCGGATATTGCCTGTGTAATCAGAGGCGGATGTTATGTAACTGAAAAGAATCCGTTCACACGCTGTATTACAAACATAAAAAGACATGATATCATAGGATACAAATATTTCGATTTCGGTGAGGATTATTCCAGTAAGACAATGGAACTGAATTTCAAGGTTACAGGTCTTGGCTGCAGATGTATGATACGTATTTTTGCGGGTGACCCTGCAAAGGACGGAGAAGAAATCGGAGTTTGTAACATAGGTCTTGATTCAGGTGTCTACTCAGCAAGAGTCAGGGCGCTGACGGGCAGACACGCAATCTATTTTGAAGCTGATACCACCTATGATGACTGGACAGCCTATATGTTCAAAGACAAGAACCTCTTTGAGCTTGAGGAATTCACGTTTATTAAATAAACCAAAAGAAAACCTCACCTGTGCGGCAATAAATATTACTATACTCTATTGACTTTTTCGACATTTTGTGATATAATTTTTATCGTTCATAGTCCACCTGCTTTGGTGGACTTTTTTTGAATGATTTGTGCTGTGAAATATCGGCAGAATGGAGAATGATATGGAAAATATAGTTAGCCTTAAAAATGTTATTGTTGACTTTGAGGATGGCGAACGTATTCTCAAAAGTCTCAATCTTGATATAAAGGACAAGGAGTTCGTAACTCTGCTCGGACCATCGGGCTGTGGCAAAACCACAACGCTGCGTATTATTGCAGGCTTTCTTGAGCCGACAAGCGGTGACCTCTTTTTTGACGGAAAGCGTATAAACGGTCTTCCTCCGCATAAAAGAAATGTAAATACGGTTTTCCAGCGCTATGCCCTTTTCCCTCATCTTAATGTGTATGAAAATATCGCATTCGGACTGAGAGTCAAAAAGCTTCCTGAAAAGGAAATTGTAAAGCGTGTCGGAGATATGCTTGAGCTTGTAAACCTAAAGGGATTTGAAAAGCGTACTGTAAACCGTCTGTCAGGCGGTCAGCAGCAGCGTGTTGCAATTGCAAGAGCGCTTGTAAATCAGCCGAAGGTTCTGCTTCTTGACGAACCGCTCGGCGCTCTCGACTTAAAGCTCAGAAAGGAAATGCAGACTGAGCTTCGTAAGATTCAGCAGGCAATGGAGCTTACTTTCGTCTATGTTACTCACGACCAGGAAGAAGCACTCACAATGAGTGATACTGTCGTAGTAATGAACAACGGCGAAATCCAGCAGATTGGTTCACCAACAGATATTTATAACGAACCTGTCAACGCTTTTGTTGCTGATTTTATAGGTGAGAGCAATATCATAAACGGCTGTATGCCGAAGGATTGCCTGGTTGAATTTACAGGCAGACAGTTTGAATGTGTTGACAAGGGATTTTCACCTAACGAAACCGTTGACGTTGTTATAAGACCTGAGGACGTTAAAATTATCCCTGCTGACGGCGCAAAGCTTACAGGTATTGTTGAGTCCGTCGTGTTCAAGGGCGTCCACTATGAAATGATTGTTGACGGCGTTGACCACAAATGGATGATACATTCAACCAAGGCAGAGCCTGTTGGTTCTATGGTCGGTATGGACTTTGACCCGTTTGACATACACATCATGAAAAAGACAAAGGAGGACTGACATGAAGCTGAAAGTTCTTTCCCTCCCGTATCTTGTGTGGATGACAATATTTATCCTCGTTCCTCTGCTGATGGTGGCAGTCTTTGCATTTACAAATGAAGACGGCGGATTTACACTCGAACACATTTCCGACGTCGGACAGTATGCAAACATTTTCATTCGTTCAATATGGCTTTCAATTATCGCAACAATAATCTGTCTTATAATCGGCTATCCCGTTGCATTCATTCTCTCAAGAATGAAAAAACATCATCAGGGCACAATGCTCATGCTCATGATTCTTCCGATGTGGATGAACTTCCTGCTGAGAACATACGCCTGGATGACGCTTCTCGGAAACAATGGTATTATAAACTATCTTCTCGGAATTGTCGGGCTTGGTCCTTATAAGCTTATAAATACTTCCGGGGCTGTTGTACTGGGTATGGTATACAACTACCTGCCGTTTATGATTCTTCCGCTTTACTCTGTAATGGTCAAGATTGACAAGAGTGTCATAGAAGCGGCAAGTGACCTCGGCTGTAATTCACGCTCAGTACTTTTCAAGGTGATCGTACCGCTGAGTCTCCCGGGTATCACTTCGGGAATTACAATGGTATTCGTTCCAGCAATTTCAACCTTTATCATTTCAAGAATGCTCGGTGGCGGCTCAAACCTGCTTATCGGTGACCTTATTGAAATGCAGTTTCTGGGCAACGCCTATAACCCGCATCTCGGGGCGGCAATATCGCTGGTACTCATGGTCATAATACTTGTTATCATGACTGTCATGAATCAGTTCAGCCCTGACGACCAGGTACTTATATAAGGAGGCGAAAACATGAAAAAGCTTGGAAAAATATATCTTTCACTGGTGCTTATGTTCCTTTATATTCCGATTTTCGTGCTTATCGTTTTCTCATTCAATGAAACAAAGAGCCGTTCCGTTTTCAGCGGCTTTACGCTCGACTGGTACGAAAAGCTGTTCAATAATGAGATTATAATATCTTCACTTGTAAACACAATAATTATTGCTGTTCTTGCAAGTATTCTCTCGACTATTCTCGGAACACTTGCGGCAATCGGAATAAACAGTATGAGAAAGGTGCCGAAGGCACTTGTCATGAACGTTACAAACATGCCGATTATCAACCCTGAAATCGTAACCGGTGTTTCGCTCATGCTCCTGTTCGTATTCTTTGCGGCAAGAATGAATCTTGAATTCGGCTTTGTGACACTTCTCATCGCTCACATAACATTCAATGTTCCTTATGTTATCTTAAATATCATGCCGAAGTTCAAGCAGATGGACCCGCATCTCTATGAAGCGGCACAGGATCTGGGCTGCAGTCCGTTCAAGGCGTTCCGCAAGGTTGTACTTCCTGAAATCATGCCGGGTGTTATAAGCGGTTTTCTTATGGCGTTTACATACTCACTCGATGATTTTGTTATCAGCTATTTCACAAGCGGTTCAACCTCACAGACACTCCCGATTACGATTTATTCTATGACAAGACGTAAGGTTTCACCTGAAATCAATGCGCTTTCAACTCTTATTTTTATAGCCGTTGTTATCATTCTGATTGTGAAAAACGTAATCGAAAACAAACAGGCTAAACGCAATTTTTCATACAAAGGGGAATAAAATTGAAAAAGAAATTTTTATCGGTTTTCTCAGCGACAGTTCTCCTGCTGACAGGATTTACCGGATGTTCTTCTTCTGAAAATGCATCAGAAGAAGATGAGGAAATCGTTTATCACACACTGAGTGTTGCTGACCCTGACTACTATTCCCGCTTTAAGGGAAAGGATATTTCAATCAATGTTTACAACTGGGGTGAGTACATCTCAACAGGTGCTGACGAAGGAACACTCAATGTAAACGAGGAATTCACAAAGCTCACAGGTATTGAAGTAAACTATACGAATTTCGCCACAAACGAAGAGCTTTATGCAAAGCTCAAGGGCGGCGGCGCAAGCTATGACATCATCATTCCGTCCGACTACATGATAAGCAAGATGATAAAGGAAGGTCTTATCCAGAAGGTAAACATGGACAACATCCCGAACTCGAAATACATCATGGACAATTTCAAGGGACTTGACTATGACCCGAATGATGAATATTCTGTACCATATACATGGGGAACAGTCGGTATTATCTATGATGAAACAATGATTGATATTCCTGAAGAGGAAATCGACTGGGACCTCCTCTGGAATGAAGACTACGCAGACCAGATACTCATGTTCGACAATCCGAGAGACGCTTTTGCGATTGCGGAAATAATGCTCGGATATTCAATAAACACTGAAAACAGCAATCAGCTTAATCAGTCTGCCGAAAAGCTCAAGGAGCAGAAAAAAATCGTCCAGGCTTATGTAATGGACGAAATCTTCGATAAAATGGGTGCGGGTGAAGCGCTTATTGCGCCGTACTATGCAGGTGATGCGCTGACTATCATGGAGGAAAACGAGGACCTCAATTTCGTTGTTCCGAAAAGCGGTACAAACCTCTTTGTTGACGCAATGTGTATTCCGACAACATCAAAAAACAAAGAAGCCGCTGAAATGTACATAAACTTTATGTGCGAGCCTGATATTGCATACGCAAACATTGATTATATCTGCTATTCAACACCGCACTCTGCGGCATTTGAAATGCTTGACGAGGAGGTACAGAACGACCCTGTATCCTATCCTGACCAGCAGTTCATTGCTGACAAGACAACAGTTTTTGTCAACCTTTCGGACGAAGCCAATCTCGAAATGCAGACACTCTGGACAGAAATGAAATCAGCCGAGGACGCTGATGCAAATGTCTGGTTTATGCCTGTGTTCCTGATTATCTGTATCGGAATTATTGTGTTCATTCTGATAAGAAGACACATCAAAAAGAAAAAGGATATATTCTGATTAAAGCAACGCCCCGTGAAGAAAATTCTTCACGGGGCGTATTTATTATCTTTCTACCCTATAATAAACATCGATTTCATTTTCAGAAGGCTCCTGCCATCTGGACAGCAGTTTATTCAAAAGCCCATCATCGAGGTAGTAATCAGAACCACCTTCGCCATTTAAAACCTTTTTGTTTCTCTCCTCAATGTTTATTTTCCAGGTGTTGTCATCGACATAAACATAATGCCATTCGCAGAAAATATTATGAGAATTGCAAAACTCCGTCAGGTTTTTTCTGTCGTCCCTGCACCAGAAGCCCCAGTCAAGAATTACAGTACACCCGACATTTACAAGCTCAACAGATTTTTTCCTGAAGTAGCTCCAGATTCTCTTTGCCATTTCATCGTGATTTTCGCCTAAATCATTGTCAAACAAATCCTTTGTCAATTCGTCACATGATAAAATAACGGCATTTTCCTTTTCTTTTATCTGATTGGCATAATAAGTTTTTCCGGAGCATATTTTCCCATAGATTGCTATCACTTTCGCCATAAAAACAACTCCTGTAAATCACTCTGTCACATTCTGCGTTCCGAAGATTTCAAGCTCATAAAAAGCGTCATAAAGAGTATTGAGGTTTTCTTCGCAGTACTCAATCTCCTTTGAGCATCTTCGTGCGGCTTCAGCATACGCCTCAAGACCTGCTGAGCCATCACAGACCCATTCATAACAAAAAAGATACTCCAGAACAAAACTGCTTACCGTCATAAGCTTTATCTTGGAAACAAACTCGCCGTCGAAAACACCCTTCATGAAATATCTCCACACAAAATATACCGCAATATTGCGAAGATATTCCGAAACCTCAGGATTCTGCATTCTGAAATTTTTCATTTCGGGAGCAATTCTATCGTAACTTTCCGATAGTGTTTTTACATACGGTGTCCATGTCTCGTCCATTATTTCAAGCGTTTGCAAAAAGCTTAGAATCGCTTTGATGTCGTAAGAAAGGCTTTTGCCCGTGTGGGTAATGTTCATTTTTGCAAGGTCACCATTGTCAACATTATACTGCAAAGCTTCCGCATAAAGAAGTATATCACAGAGCGCCTGCGACAAAGGGTAATCCTTATTCATCAAATGTGAAATAATACTTTCCCTTGCGCTGTAAAGACAGCTGTAAAACTCTTTATCATACTCATCGGCAGATTCAGTCGGAATTTCCTTTTCCACAAGTGAAAACTCCTCGGAAAGAATAAGCACCGCCGCCGCCTCACAACAAAGACCGACTCCCCCCTCCTTTACACCGTCAAACCATTCGTAGTACCTTGGATGGTCAGTGCAAATCTGACAGAGATTTTCCTCACCGAGATTTATGTAGATATCGCAAAGATTGTGTTCATTCAAAAACGGACAGCGCTCACTGCTGTCAAGCTTAAAGCAGCGTGTCTCCCCTGTTGTTATGTTGCTCCTCAGGCGTTTGCCGAAATCGCCTCCGACGCTGTCGTAAAACGACGCCGTTTTTTCGTCAATGTCAATCTCCCAGCCGATACAGCAGCTGTCACGACATTTATCGGCAATACATCGGAATTTTTCGCAGTACTGCGGTATTCTGAGTATCATATAATCACTCGCTTTTTCTATTTTTATAAATTGTAGCATAAAGATTTTTTGATGTCAAGACTTGTTGTGGTCAAGCATTTTTGTAACACTCTGACCTAATTTTTTTAACTGTAGGA
>CAZULQ010000057.1:0-8567 GCA_964621265.1 uncultured Clostridium sp.
GAAGGTCTACTGTTTCGTCTGAACCGTGCCAGCCTTCGTAGTTTGCCTCGAAATCGTTGTATACGGCTGAAGCTGCATAAGTAATGCTTTCATTGAAAGGTGCTGCTGTAAGCAGTCCGCCACAGCAGGCAGCAGCAGTCAGAGCGGCTGTGATTCTCTTCTTTTTCATATAATTTCCCCCTTGAATTTGTATTAAGCCCTGTCCGTTTAGCTTTAATCTACCATCTATGTTTATAGTATACTGAATTATCTTAATCTTTCCAACCCACAATTTGCAGATATGGTGGATAAAATGCAGAACTTTTATTGAAATACTGCAAAAAATATGTTATAATGTTAAAAAAGTCGGGGTGATTGACATGAAAAATAAAAAAACTATCGGTGTTATAACTGCAAGTGCCTCTCAGAGTGAACAAAAACAGCTTCTTGAAGGCATTACCATGCAGGCGGCAAAGCTTGGTGCCTATACTGCTATTTTTTCTAACATTTACAATTCCTATGAATATTTTGCGGAAGTCGAAATCGAAAACAGAATCTATGACCTGATTACCTCTGAAAAGCTCGATGGTCTTATTCTTACGGCAGAATCTTTTCTTAATGCCGATGTTCAGCAGTTTATTTACAAAAAAATACTGGCACGAAAAAAAGTCCCCGTTGTTGTAACAGGAGCCGAAATTGATGATTTCATATATATCAACAATGATGTCATGACTGACATTGAGGACATTGTCAATCATCTTATTGAGGTGCATAATTTCAGCGACATTGATTTTCTTACAGGTGTACCCGGAATTGATACAACAAATGCACGTGTGTGCGGATACAGAAAATCACTTGAGGAGCATGGTATACAGTTTGATGAAAACAAGGTCATTTATGGCGATTTCTGGATGACATCCGGAGAAAAGCTTGCGAAAGAATATATTGACAAACAGCGCCCTCTTCCGCAGGCGATTGTATGTGCAAACGACTACATGGCTTACGGTCTTTGCGACACATTCCTCTCAGAAGGAATATCCGTCCCCGAAGATGTAACTGTTATAGGATATGAGCATGTCGGAGAAAGATTTTATCACTCGCCTATTCTCACAACATATCAGCGAAACAGAAAAGCCGTCGGAATAAAGGCTGTCAACACCCTCTGGGAAAAAATGACAGGTGAAAAAACTGATGATATTTCCCTTTCAGGATACATGGTACTGGGTGATACCTGTACATGTGGAACAGACCGCAAATGCCTGAACACCGAGCTTCAGATTGTCCGTAATGAGCAGTTTTACAGCAAGCTTAATCTCGTCGGCAACTTTGAACAGCAGATGACAGTATGCCGTTCAATAGAAGATTATGTTGATGTTCTGCAGCAGTTTTCATATCTTATCCGTGATGTAAAGGGTGTACATCTCTGCCTTTATGAAAACTGGTGTACAACTGAGATTTCCGGAGGAGTCAGCTCCGATACGGAAACTATGGTATGTTACAGAGTCATATCCGAAAAATTCATAACCAGCAAGCCTTTATTCTATAATAAATATGATTTGTTTCCAAAACAGCTAATCGAATCCGAAAGCGGTGATATATTATACTTCTGTCCTGTTTTCTTCAGCGGAAAAGAGCTCGGGTATTTCATTCTACAGTATGATAAGCCGGACAGCTATGACATAATTTTCCGTGACTGGATAAAAATTGCGTCGAATGCACTTGAATTCCTGCGAATGAAAAACGACATCACAACGCTTATTGAATGTCGTAATCTTTCTGAATATCATGATTCCATAACAGGTCTGTACAACGAAAAAGGACTCAGACACGAGCTTGACAATCATGTAAACAATTCAGAAAAGGACGACAGTGTAATGCTGATTTTAGTACGTTCGGATTTGTTTACTGACAACAGTATTCTTGATAAACAGGATATATCAGTAAGAATGGACATTGAACTTTCCGAAAATCTGAAACGCATAGTGTCGGGCAAGAATACATTCTGCGCTAAACTTTCGTCCAGACTTTACGCATTCGCATCAATAGGTGATTACAGCGAAGAGTCAGCAGAATTGTTGTCTGACAAGCTTTACACGCTTATAAGTCATGCTCCGTTATACAGTGAAAACTGCGGAACAGATTCCCTCGTTATTTCTTCTGTCTGCATACCTGCCGAGGAATTCAATACCGACAAGGCACTGCGACAGCTTATATACAAAATCAATATGAATGTATCACTCTACACTGACAAAAAACAGCATGCTGATTTTATGACTTATCTTCGTGTACGCAATGAATTGTACCAGAATCCTCAGAACGAATGGTCGGCCCAGCAGATAAGCAGCAGACTTAACGTCAGCTATGGTCATTTCCGTTCAACATATAAGGAGCTTTTTGGAATAAGCTTTCACCAGGATTCAATCAGAAGCCGTATTTACTACGCAAAATTTCTTCTGCTGACAACATCTATGAGCCTTTCAGCGATTGCATATAAATGCGGGTATGATGATGACAAATACTTTTTAAGGCAGTTCCGACAGCTTGTAGGCATCACGCCAAATACATATAAAAATATATAGTAAACATCAGCAGACACAAAAATCCCTGTAATAAAAATTACAGGGATTTTTCAGGTTAAGTTTATTTCTATATCAGCGGATACCATACTTTTCAATAATATAGTCCATATCCTTATCGCCTCTGCCCGAAAGATTGATAAGAACAGAGCCACGTTCCATCTGCTTTGCAAGCTTAATTCCGTAAGCAACAGCATGTGAGCTTTCAATAGCAGGGATAATACCCTCCATTCTTGAAAGTGTGAAGAATGCGTCAATTGTTTCTTCGTCGTTCACAACGTCATACTTGACTCTGCCGATTTCGTGCAGGAATGCATGTTCAGGACCACTTGAAGGATAGTCAAGACCACTTGCAACTGAATAAACAGGTGCAGGTTCACCGTTTTCATCCTTGAGCATGATACTGTTAAAGCCGTGCATTACGCCTTCTGTGCCGTATTTAAGGCTGGCAGCGTGGTCACCGAGCTTTTCACCTCTGCCAAGTGGTTCAATTCCGTAAATTTCAACAGGGTCATTTAAGAATCCTGAGAACATACCCATAGCATTTGAGCCGCCGCCAACGCATGATACAACAGCATCAGGAAGCTCGCCTGTCATTGAAAGGAACTGTTCTCTTGCTTCAATTCCGATTACACTCTGGAAATCACGTACCATCATAGGGAACGGATGTGGTCCGAGTACTGAACCGATACAGTAAATTGCATCCTTATATTCCTTGCAGTATGCATCAAAAGCAGCGTCAACAGCTTCCTTGAGTGTTGCAAGACCATGTGTAACTTCAACTACATTAGCGCCAAGAATTTTCATTCTTGCAACGTTAGGAGCCTGCTTTTTAATATCAACAGAACCCATGTAAATATCACATTCAAGACCGAAGTATGCAGCAGCAGTTGCAAGTGCAACACCATGCTGACCTGCACCTGTTTCAGCAATAACCTTCTTCTTGCCCATATATTTTGCAAGAAGTGCTTCACCCATGCAGTGGTTGAGCTTATGCGCACCTGTGTGGTTCAGGTCCTCTCGCTTTACATAAAGCTGAACGTTTCCAAGGCTGTTTGAAAGACGTTCAAGATGTGAAATCGGTGTTGGTCTTCCCTGGAATTCCTTACGGATTCTGCGGAGCTCGCTTATGAACTTGCTTGACTTACAGATTGTAAAATATGCCTCTGTGATTTCGTCCATAGCTCTCTGCAATTCATCAGAAATGTATGAGCCGCCGTATTTACCGAAATATCCGTTCTTATCAGGATAGTTCTTAAAATAGTTATCAAATTCAAAATTATTGTGTTTCATAATAGTTTTCCTCCAAAAATTTATTTATAATCGTACAATTCAATTCAAAAATCAATGCAGGCTTCGCCATCGTTTTGTCAAAAGCATAATTTACCTCCGGAATCAACTTATATATTCTGTCCGAAGCCTAAAACAAAAACGCCCCCGACAGAAATATACCTTACTTCTGTCAAGGACGAATAATTACACTTATCCGTGGTGCCACCTTGATTCACAGCCTTAACGCCGTGCACTTAGCAGGATACCAGCATACCCCCGACAACTAACGTATGTCATCACGTCGCAGAATACTCAATGCAAAAAATATCCGCATTTTTGACTGCGCCCTCCACGGTCCATTTGACAACTTGTTTCCTACCCGATTCTCAGCAACACAGGCTCTCTGTAAAGGCATAATTGCCGTTATCTCCGTTTCAACGGTTTGTAATATTTTCACTTATTACATTATATCACTATAATGAAACTTTGTCAACGCCTTTTTCAAATATTTTTGCAGCATGTTATAATTTCGGTTATTCATGCTCAGTCGCGCTTCAAAATATTGATTTATATTGACATACTGGGCTCATCATGATATAATTTGAGTAAATTAATTCGGAATAAATTTAAGGGCAAAAGCAGGCTTCGTCGCTGCCAGGTTTTGCACTCCTCTCACTTCCAAAAGCGGCAGAACGGAGATTTATATGTCAGACAACATCAATAACTTGCCTAAGCTCGGCTTTGGGTTAATGAGACTTCCCGAAAAGGACGGTGAGGTTGATACAACAGCCGTAAACAGAATGGTTGACGCTTATATGAAAGCAGGACTCAATTATTTTGATACTGCATATGTATACCACAGCGGGAAATCAGAAAGTATTGTAAAGGAATGTATTGTCAACCGCTATCCGAGAGAAAGCTTTTATCTTGCAACAAAGCTTCCTGCATGGTGCATGAAATCTGCTGAGGACATGGACAGGATTTTCAACGAACAGCTCGAAAGAACAGGTGCTGATTATTTTGACTATTACCTGCTCCACTCACTTGAAGACGGAAACAACTATGATACATACGAAAAATATGACAGCTTCAGCTGGGGAATGAAAAAGAAGGCTGAAGGCAAAATCGTTCATTTCGGTTTTTCATATCACGGAACACCAGAGCTTCTTGAAAAAGTTCTCGACAAGCACCCTGAAATGGAATTTGTTCAGATTCAGCTCAATTATGCCGACTGGGAAAATCCTGTTGTGCAGTCAGGAAAGCTTTATGAAATACTCAGCCGACGCAATATACCAATGATTATCATGGAACCTGTAAAGGGTGGAAATCTTGCGAATTTAGCCCCAGACCTTGAAGCAAAATTCAAGAAAGCAAACCCTGACGCATCTGTTGCTTCATGGGCGCTCAGATTTGCAGGTTCACTTCCTGGTGTAAAGACAATTCTTTCGGGCATGTCCAATGAAGAACAGATGAATGACAACATTGCAACCTTTACTGATTTCAAACCGCTTACCGAAAGCGAAAAATCAGTTATAAAGGAAGTTTATGAAGTCATGATGTCGACTCCTACTATCGGCTGTACTTCATGCAGATACTGCACAGACGGCTGTCCTGCACAAATCAGCATACCTGATGTTTTCAGAGTTGTAAACACCATACGTCTTTATCCTACTGATGACTGGAGACCACGCAACTATTACGGTGGTCTTACAGAGCATGGCGGAAAAGCTTCTGCATGTATAGGCTGCGGACAGTGTGAAAGCGTATGTCCACAGCATCTGCCTATTATAAATCTCATGAATGAAGCGTCAGAGCTTCTTGACAAGAAATAATTACCGACGCCTCCTGAAAATTAATCGCGGAGGCGTTTTATTTTATATAAAAACGATTGACCTGTACGAAAAAATCTGCTATAATTTAGAAAAAATACAGGAGTGATTTAAAATGAAAATCAGCAAAAGATTATTTTCAGCATTTCTCTCGGCAGTAATTTCTGTTGTTTCCATGTCATCAGTTGCAGGTAATGCTGAAACAATAGACCTGGACATCAATTCTGACGGGAAAGTAAATGTCTTTGACATGATTTTACAGATACGCCAGGACAGCAGTTCGGATAAAATCCCACTGTTAAGAAATTTTCTGACAGGCAGAGAAATAAATACCGGTCAAAACTCCTACCCTATTGACGAATCGGCTATACTCGAGCCGAAAGGTACTGTTCATTACGGCGAGGGCACTTTCTATGGCGGTGGTTATGAAGGCGGCTGTGCAATGCTTGACCCTGTGCCGACAGATATATGGGTTGCGGCTATGAATCTTGAGGATTACAACAATGCACAGCTTGCAGGCGCTTACATAGAACTGACAGGTGAGCTCGGAAGTATTAAAATGCTTATTACAGACCTTTTGCCAGAAGGAAAAAAGGGCGACGTAGATTTATGCGAACAGGCATTTCCGCTGATTGCACCCGTTGAAAAAGGAAGAGTTCCTATAAGCTGGAAAATCATTCCGCTTGATACTGCCGATGACGCTCCTGTTTCATATAAATTCAAGGAAGGCTCATCTCCGTACTGGTGCAGTGTTCAGGTGAGAAATCACCGTTATCCTGTAACAAAACTTGAATATCTTAACGAAAACGGTGAATATATTGAACTCCAGAGAAGACACTACAACTTCTTTGAAAGCGATGAAATGGGTGCAGGTCCGTTTACATTCAGAGTAACTGACATATACGGACAGGTTATCGTAGATGAAAACATTCCTATGGTAGAGGACGGTATTTCCCAGGGAAAAAGTCAGTTTCCTCTTTAATAAAAAGTAAAAGTCCGATTGTAATAATCGGACTTTTTTATAACATCAAATGTAATTATTCAGTTTCCTGCTGAGTGCTATTCCCCTTACTTCTCACTATTTTTTCATCAGGAATATATTCTGCCAGCATTTCTTCAAGCTGTACCGCATCAACAGGCTTACTCAGATAATCATTGAATCCCTCGGAAATGTACATTTCCTTGACGCCTGCAATCGCATTGGCTGTAAGAGCAATAAACGGAGTGTCCATATTAATGTTGTCAGGAACGCTCTTTAAATTATGGAGCGTTTCTATGCCGTCCATATCAGGCATCATGTGGTCAAGAAAAACAACATCATACTTATTTTTTTCCATAAACTCAAGCGCTTCACGACCACTGCTGCAGGAAGTGATTTTCACCTGTGTTTTCTTGAGCAGCTTTGATATAACCATAATGTTCATTGCATTATCGTCAACCACAAGAATTTCAGCATCAGGTGCGGTAAACAGTTCAGTATATTTATGCTCCGGCTTTATTGATTTACGGTATTTCGCATTGAAATCACCAATAAATTCATCATTGACTTTTTTCTGCGGAATAATAACAGTAAACTCTGAACCATGTCCGTACTCACTCTGAACATTGATTCTTCCGCCCATCATCTTTACAAGATTATGAGTTATGGCAAGTCCGAGACCTGTTCCTTCAATATGTCTGTTTTTATCGAGGTCAAGTCGCTGGAAGCCGACAAAGAGCATATCCATGTTTTCCTTCTTTATTCCTATACCGGAATCCTTTATAGTTGCTGAAAGAATAAACTGACTATCCTGTGTTTCAGTTCCTTTTACTTCAAGCTCAATAAATCCTTCATGAGTATATTTTACGGCATTATTTAAAATATTGATGAGAATCTGTTTTATTCTGACTTCATCGCCTATCATTTTTTCAGGAAGATTCTTGTCAACATTAATCCTGAATGTGAGATTTTTCTGCTTTGCCTTAATTTCAATCATTGTAATGATGTCATTGAGCACTCTTCCAAGCTTATACTCAGCTTCAACAATATCCATTTTACCTGACTCAATTTTAGAAAAATCAAGAATATCATTAATTGTCGATAAAAGAGTACTACTTGCTGAATTTATATTGGCAGCATATTCAAGAATGCTTTTATCAGAACATTCACGAAGTATCATTTCGTTCATACCGATAATTGCATTTATAGGTGTTCTGATTTCATGAGACATGTTTGCCAGGAAATTACTCTTGGCCTGGCTTGCTTTTTCAGCAAGCATTTTTTCATGTCTGAGTGCCTCTGCTTCTCTCGCCTGTTCATATGCATTTTTCAGATTGTTCATGGTTTTCGTTGTTCTTCTGGCAAGCATTGTAAAAATCGCCGATACCGCAAACAACGTTAATGCACGGGGAATTACTGAGAAAACGATGACATTTTTCATAAATGGAAAATTATCATCCGGCACTGCATTTACGAAAAATGAAATTATCTGTGATATTGAAACACCTGTAATGGTAAGTATAGAAGCCAATTTATTCAGTCTTCCTGAAAAATAAATACTGGCAATGGCAATCGGGTATATGTAAACCGTTATGGTGTGATAAGACAATACCGACGCTGACGTCACGACAAACAATACGGAACATATGACTGTTATATATTTAATATAACTGTTTTCAGCGCCTAAAATCTTTATCATTACATAAGGAATAACCAGAAATATTGAACTTACCACATATGCAAATGTCATAGCATAGAAAGGGACAACAAATATTCCCAGTAAATTCAGCACATATAAAGCTGTGTATACAATTATACTAATAAGCATTACTTTTGAGGCAGCTATATTTGCAGTCGATTCGTTATTCTTGAGTGTATCCATATTTTTCCTTTCGTTTAAATATGCTTTAAAAATTATACATATATTTATAT
>CAZULQ010000058.1:0-8500 GCA_964621265.1 uncultured Clostridium sp.
GAAATTCTCGGATAAGAAAGGATAACACATGAAAACAGGAACTGTTGAAAGAAAAACCCGTGAAACGGATATTAAAATAAGCGTTGTCCTTGATGGAAAGGGAAATTCTGAAATTGATACGGGCATAGGCTTTTTTGACCACATGCTGACTGCACTTTCAAAGCACAGCGGTATCAGCATGGATATAAAGGTTAAGGGTGACCTTGAGGTTGACGGTCATCACACAGTTGAGGATACAGGAATTGTGCTCGGTCAGGCAATGGCACAGGCGCTCGGCGACAAGTCGGGTATTGCACGCTATGGCAGTGCATATATCCCGATGGACGAGGCACTCAGCTTCTGTTCGCTCGATATCAGCAACAGACCGTTTTTAGTATTTAAGGGCGAATTTACAAATCAGATGATTGGCGGCTATGACGCTTGTCTGACAGAGGAATTTTTCAGGGCGTTTGCTTTTAATGCGGGGATTACTCTTCACCTTGATATGGTCTACGGCTCAAATGACCACCACAAATGTGAGGCTCTTTTCAAGGCGTGTGCGCATGCTCTGAAAATGGCTGTGAAGCCGACTGACAACGGTGAAACTCTCTCCACAAAGGGAACACTCTGAGCGAAAGGAATTTAAAACATGATTGCTGTTATAGATTACGGCGCTGGGAACATTTTCAGCGTTAAAAATGCTCTTGACTATCTTGGGCTTGAGAGCGTACTCACAAGCGACAAGGCGGTTATCGAGGCGGCTGACGCCATAATACTTCCGGGAGTTGGGGCGTTTCCTGCCGCTATGAAAAAGCTTGGAGAAACAGGGCTTATTGAGACAATAAAATCAGAGGCAGGCAAAAAGCCGTTTCTTGGAATCTGTCTTGGAATGCAGATGCTTTTTGAAAAGGGATATGAGTTTGAGGAGTGCGACGGGCTGGGACTTATTCCCGGCAGCGTAAAATATATGGACGAGCCTGAGCTTATCATTCCGCACATGGGCTGGAACAAGCTTGAAAAGCTTAACTACTGTCCGCTTATGGACTCACAAGCGACAAGGCGGTTATCGAGGCGGCTGACGCCATAATACTTCCGGGAGTTGGGGCGTTTCCTGCCGCTATGAAAAAGCTTGGAGAAACAGGGCTTATTGAGACAATAAAATCAGAGGCAGGCAAAAAGCCGTTTCTTGGAATCTGTCTTGGAATGCAGATGCTTTTTGAAAAGGGATATGAGTTTGAGGAGTGCGACGGGCTGGGACTTATTCCCGGCAGCGTAAAATATATGGACGAGCCTGAGCTTATCATTCCGCACATGGGCTGGAACAAGCTTGAAAAGCTTAACTACTGTCCGCTTATGGACGGTCTTTCGGAGGACAGCTACGTTTATTTTGTACACTCCTACAAGGCTGAGTGCGACGACAAGAACATTGCCGCATATTCAAACTACGGCGGCAGAGTACCTGCACTTGTGACCGACGGCAAAACTGTTTTCGGCGCACAGTTCCACCCTGAAAAAAGCGGTGAAACAGGTCTTGCAATCCTTAAAAATTTCGGAGGGCTTATTAAATGATAATTTTACCTGCAATTGATATAAAGGACGGAAACTGCGTAAGACTTTTCAAGGGCGATTTTGCAACAGTTGAAAAGGTTGCGGCTGACTATCTCGAAACTGCAAAGGGTTTTGAGGCGGCAGGGGCTTCATGGATTCACATGGTTGACCTCGACGGTGCAAAAGAAGGCAGACCTGTCAATACGAAAATTTACAAGGACGTTGCGGAAAAGACTTCACTTAAGGTTGAAGTCGGCGGCGGTATCAGAAACATCGAGACAATTGAGGAGTACCTCAATATGGGTATTTCAAGAGTTATCATCGGTTCTGCGGCGCTTAAGAATCCACAGCTTGTAAAGGACGCTGTTGAAAAATTCGGAAGCGAGAAAATCGCAGTCGGTATCGACTCAAAGGATGGAATGGTTGCAACTGAGGGCTGGCTTGAGGCGTCTGACGTTCACTACATCGACCTTGCAAAAGAAATGATTAAGATTGGTGTTAAGTACTTCATCGTAACCGATATTTCAAAGGACGGCACACTCTCGGGCGTCAACACAGACCAGCTGGCTGAGCTTGCAAAGGCAACAGACGGTGAGTGCTGTATCATCGCAAGCGGCGGCGTACACACAATCGAGGACATTAAGGCGTGCAAGGCGCTTGGACTTTACGGCACAATCTGCGGCAAGTCGATTTACAAGGGTACGCTTGACCTTGCTGAGGCTGTTAAAATCGGGGAAGGAGAGTAATTCATGCTTGCTAAAAGAATTATTCCTTGCCTTGATGTAAGAAACGGCAAGGTTGTAAAGGGTGTTAATTTTGAGGGGATAAAGGACGTCGGTGACCCTGTTGAATGTGCGGCGGAGTATAACCTCCAGGGTGCGGACGAGCTTGTCTTTTACGATATCACAGCGTCATTTGAAGGCAGAGGCGTGTTCCTCGACGTTGTAAGAGAGACCGCTAAAAAGGTGTTTGTACCGCTTACAGTAGGCGGCGGTATCAAAACGGTTGACGATATAAGAGACGCACTCAGAGCGGGTGCTGACAAGGTTTCTGTAAACTCACAGGCAGTACAGAACCCACAGCTTATAAAGGACGGTGCTGACGTTTTCGGAAGCCAGTGTATCTGCGTTGGCGTTGACGCCAAGAAGATTGCCGACAACAAGTGGACGGTTTTCATAAACGGCGGCAGAGTTGACATGAAGCTTGATTTAATCGAGTGGGTGAAAAAGGTTGAGGAGCTTGGCGCAGGTGAAATCTGCCTTAACTCAATCGACGCAGACGGTACTAAGGCAGGCTTTGATATTGATATGCTGAAGGCTGTGTGCGACGCTGTAAAAATCCCTGTAATCGCAAGCGGCGGTGCGGGTAAAATTGACGATTTCTCAGAAGTATTTGAGAAAACGGGCGCAACTGCTGCCCTGGCGGCATCGCTCTTTCACTTCAAGGAGCTGACTGTCGGAGAGGTTAAGAATCACTGTAAGTCGAAAGGAATTATTGTAAGATGAATATAATTTATAATGATGTGCACGACTTTAACCGTGAGGAGCTGCAGGAGCTTTTTCTCTCGGTAAACTGGTCGTCGGGACATTATCCAGACAAGCTTGTTAAGGCAATGCAGAACTATTCGACAGTTTACTCGGCGTGGGACGATGAAAAGCTTGTCGGAATGGTGTGCGCCATGGACGACGGCGTTATGACGGCTTATGTTCACTATCTGCTTGTAAATCCGAAGTATCACAAGAACAAAATCGGCAGAACGCTTGTGAATATGATTAAGGAGAAGTACAAGGATTACCTTAGAATTGTGGTTGTCGGCTATAACAAGGAGCTTGAGTTTTATGAAAACTGCGGCTTTGAAAGGGCAAAGGACTCAACACCGCTGTTTATAACATCGCTGTGGACGTGATTAATATGGATTATAAAAAGAAATGCTATGCATGTGCCGCAATTCAGGGTGGGTTATTCGGTGTGAGAGGATTATTGCATGAATTAGCAGGCATAAATGCACTTGTAATAGCAGTTCTGACAATGATTTTATTAATAATAAATATAAAACTTTTAAAAGGCAAGTCAAAAATAATTTCGATAATTATAAAAGAAGTAATTATTATTTATTTGGCAGTGATTGCAACGGTTGCTATTGGTGCAGTCATATTTCATTAACAGGAGAAAACTATGATAAAAATTGATTTGAATGACCTGGACAAATTCTTTGAAAAGGGTGAGCTGATACCTGCAATCTGCTATGAGGTTGACACAAAAACAGTGCTCATGCTCGCTTACATGAACAAGGAAAGTCTTAAGAAAACGCTCGAAACAGGCTATACATGGTTCTGGAGCCGTTCAAGACAGGAATACTGGAACAAGGGCGCAACATCGGGGCATCTGCAGAAGGTTGTCAGCATTTATGGTGACTGTGACAATGATACTCTGCTTGTGAACGTGAAGCAGACGGGTGTTGCATGCCATACAGGTGAATACAGCTGTTTCTTTAATGAAATGTACAATGAGGAGGAAAACTGAAATGACAGTTTATGAAGAAATTTTTGAAGTTATAAAGCAGAGAAAGGCAGACTATGAAAACGGTACTGCACAGGAAAATTCCTATACATGCTACCTTTTTGACAAGGGTGTTGACAAAATCTGCAAGAAGATTGGCGAGGAAGCAACTGAGACAGTAATTGCCGCTAAAAACGGCGATAATGATGAACTGAAAAACGAAATCAACGACCTGCTTTACCACGTTATGGTGCTCTGTGCAAATCAGGGTCTTGATTGGGCTGATATTGAAAAGGTGCTTGACGAGAGAAACGAAAAAATCGGTAATCTCAAGAAGTTCCACCAGGTTGACAAGAATACATGACAAGCGTGCCGCTTGACCGCATTTCGTTATATAGATAAGAAAAACGGTTGCTTTTCGGCTCGACCATATAACACAAAAAAGGAGACCAATTTGGTCTCCTTTTAGATTTCTATTATTGACAATTTTTGTGCTACGATATATAATATCAATTAAGGGCATACCTTAAACGGTAGGCGAGTGCGTGACCGCACAGGACAAATCGTTCTTCACTTTGTGAGGTGCGATTTTTTTGTCTCGACCATTTATTTTGTAGGGGACGGCGCCCTCGACGTCCCAGAGTAAAAAAGAAATAAACCGCCCAGTCTCCCAAACTTAGCGGTTTATTCTATAAACTAATTCGTGAGGGAGCGACCGTCTATCGGTATGCCCCTTTTTATATATTATACAACATAAGAAGTGATATGTCAAGAACAATTACAGCCCCTCAAAATTAAACTCGGGCGTGTAGTCGCTCACGGCCGAAGTGCGCTCCTGTGAAAAGCCCTGAATCCCGAGTTCCTCCACAACTTCGAGGACAGAGTTGTACTCAAAAGTCGAAACACGGCGCTTAAGCTCGGGGTAAGCGTCAAGCGTGCCAAACGGCGTATACTGGCTCATAAGGCTCAGGAGAAAGCTGTCTTTCGGGAGAAGTTTTGCGAGATGCCTTACAACTGCAATTGAATCATGCCTGTGCGACGGCAGTATCAGATGCCGCACAATCAGCCCATTTCTTAGCAAATCACCGTCCCATACAAATTCTGGCTGCTGACGGTGCATCTCGAGAAGAGCCTCTGTGGCACGTTCAAAGTAGTCGGATGTTTTTGAATATTTTGTTGAAATTTCAGCGCTTACATATTTAAAGTCGGGCAGATAAATGTCAATATAATCCACAAGCGTTCTGAGCGTTTCAACGCTCTCGTACCCGCCCGAATTGTATACAACAGGGATATTCAGCCTGTGCTTTACGCTGTCAAGCGCTTTGATAATCTGCGGAACATAGTGAGTCGGATTAACAAGATTTATATTGTGTGCACCCTTGTTCTGAAGCTCCAGGAAAATTTCTCCGAGTCTTTCCGTTGAAATTTCCATTCCGTTATTTTCTGCGCTTATTGTATTATTTTGACAAAAACAGCATTTTAGCGTACAGCCCGAAAAGAACACGGTTCCCGAGCCGTTACTGCCGCTTATGCATGGTTCTTCCCAGTGGTGAAGCTGGGCTTTTGCGGCTTTTATTGTGGCAGTACTGCCGCAAACGCCGACAGTCTTATATCTGTCAACACCGCATTTCCTGGGACAGAGAGTACAGACAGAAAGAATATCGTTCATGAAAGTCTCTCCCTGAAATCATCATAGCCAAACTGCTTTATAAGTTTCACTTCACCGTTCTCACAAAGCAGATATATTGACGGCAGAGGCATGCCATTGAATGTGTTGTTCTTGACCATACTGTAAATTGCCATGTCCTCGAAAATGAGAGTGTCACCGATTTCAAGCGGCTTATCAAATGAGTATTCCGAAATCATGTCGCCTGCAAGACAGGTCTGTGAACCGAGACGGTATGTGTATGCCTTTTCATAAGCCTGTCCCGAATTGTAAAGCGGCGGACGGTATGGCATTTCAAGTACATCAGGCATGTGGCATGCGGCTGATGTATCGAGTATAGCAGTCGGAATGTCACTATCAGACAAATCGAGAACCTTTGTTACAAGATAGCCTGCATTGAGCGCAACGGCTTCACCCGGCTCGAGATAGACAGTAAGACCATACTTTTCCTGCATTCTTTTTATACATTTTTCAAGGCGCTCTATGTCGTAATCGGGGCGGGTTATGTGGTGTCCGCCGCCGAAGTTAATCCACTCCATACGGCTTAAATATTTCCCGAATTTTTCCTCAACTGCATCAAGCGTTTTTTCAAGGTCGTCGGAATTCTGCTCGCAGAGCGTGTGGAAGTGAAGCCCCGAAACGCCCTCCAGGCAGTCCTCACGGAAGTCACGAAGTCTTATTCCAAGACGGGATTTCGGCGAGCACGGGTCATAGATTTCGTGTCCCTCCTGAGTGGAAAGCTCGGGGTTAATGCGCAGTCCGATTTTCTTTCCTGCACTCAGAACCTTGTCACGATGACGTTCAAGCTGAGTAAACGAATTGAAAATAATATGCCCGCAGTATGAGATGATTTCGTCGATTTCGTCGTCACGGTATGCGGCTGAAAAAACGTGATTTTCCTTGCCCATTTCCTCAAAACCCAGACGTGCTTCATAAAGTCCGCTGCAGGCTGTTCCGCTCAGATACTGACTGATAAGAGGGTAGAGCGAAAACGCCGAAAACGCCTTCTGCGCCAGCAGTATTCTGCAGCCTGTTCTGTCCTGTACACCCTTGAGGATTTCACAGTTGCGACGAATTTTCGCCTCGTCAATGACGTATGACGGGGTCGGGATTTTATATAAGCTTGTGTTCATTTATGTTCTCCGTTCCAAAGAAATCAGCACCCGAAAGAGTGCTGAAATTTTTATGCTTAGTCAACTAAAACAGGGTCGAAATCCTCTGTCCATGGGAGTCCCCACTTGTTGAGACCTTCCATGAACGGGTCCGGGTCAAACTCCTCAACGTTGTATACGCCAGGCTTTTTCCATTTTCCTGTAAGCACCATCATAGCGCCAATCATTGCAGGAACACCTGTTGTGTAGGAAACTGCCTGAGAGCCGACTTCCTTGTAGCATTCCTGATGGTCGCAGACGTTGTAAACGTAGTATTTAACGTCCTTGCCGTCCTTTTTGCCCTGATAGATACAGCCGATGTTTGTCTTGCCGACAGTTCTCGGACCGAGTGAAGCAGGGTCAGGGAGGACTGCCTTTAAGAACTGGAGAGGTACGATTTCCTTGCCCTCATACATTATAGGCTCAATTGATGTCATACCGACGTTTTCAAGACACTTCAAGTGTGTAAGATAGCTCTGACCGAATGTCATGAAGAATCTGATTCTCTTGATGCCCTTGATGTTGATTGCGAGTGATTCAAGCTCTTCGTGGTGAAGCAGATACATATCCTTTTCGCCGACCTGTGCAAAATTATACACTCTCTTGATTTCCATAGGTTCAGTCTCAACCCACTTGCCGTCTTCGATGTAGCTGCCCTTTGCGGATACTTCTCTGATGTTGATTTCAGGATTGAAGTTTGTCGCAAACGGATAACCGTGGTCACCGCCGTTGCAGTCTAAGATATCAATATAGTTGATTTCGTCGAAGTAGTGCTTCATAGCATAGGCTGAGAAAACGCCTGTAACGCCAGGGTCGAAGCCGCAGCCTAAAACGGCTGTGATGCCTGCCTTTTCAAAGCGTTCCTTATATGCCCACTGCCACTTGTACTCAAATTTTGCAGTATCCTCAGGCTCATAGTTTGCTGTATCAAGATAGTCTGTTTTGGTTTCAAGACAAGCGTCCATGATTGTGAGGTCCTGATAAGGAAGCGCAACGTTTATTACGATATCGGGCTTTTCTCTATTGATAAGCTCAACAAGCTGCTCAACGCTGTTTGCGTCAACCTGAGCAGTTGTGATTTTTGTGGCAGTTTTGCCTTCTAAATCGCTCTTGAACTTGTCACACTTTGACTTGGTTCTGCTTGCGATACAGATTTCAGTGAAAACCTCGCTGTTCTGACAGCACTTGTGAATAACAACGCCTGCGACACCGCCTGCGCCGATGATTAAAGCTTTAGACATATTTTATAATTCCTTTCGAATTTTATTGTTTGCTATTTGTCACTGTTTTTTGTTAACCTTTGTAGGGGTCGATGCCCACATCGACCCGATTGTATTATAAAGTCACGCACTGGTCGTGCCTTAGTTTATGTCTATCTTAATGATATAAGAGCGAAATTGTCCACCGAGGTCACTCGGTGGTCGAGCCAGAAAATAAACAGTATTTCTTTTCTGCATAACGAATTTGTCCACCGAGGTCACTCGGGGTTACGCACTTTTCTTTGCTTGTGCAAAGAAAGTGCCAAAGAAACACAGTTCTTTTCTTTGTTTACACAAAGAAAATGAACCAAAAGAAATGTAACGACTGCATAATTGCAGGCAAACTAAACTCCTGCATGCATGGACGGTGCATACTTCGCAAATCAAATAAAGACACC
>CAZULQ010000059.1:0-7984 GCA_964621265.1 uncultured Clostridium sp.
CCTGCTATAGATATATATAATATTATAATGGAATATCAACCACCAGAATCAATAGGAATATACAAATTAATAAGTAAAATCGAAGCTATTTATTCATTGTTATTCTTTGCAGCATTTATATTACTTATATTTTTTTTAGCTTTGAGATATCCAATATTTATAATATGTGGATTTAGTTGTATCGCAACGTCACTTATACTAATTGCGATTAAATTTATCCTAAACGCATATGCTTTAAATACTACAAATAATACAAGAAAAGTATTATTATTAGCATTACAAACTCGACAAATGATATAATGAGCAGAAAGGAAAATTAACATGTCATACATTATAGGCGTGGACTGCGGTACAAGCGGTACCAAAACAGTCCTTTTTGACGAAGTGGGAACAGTTATCGCATCCCACACAATTGAATATCCGATGTATCAGCCGAAAAACGGCTATGCTGAACAGGAACCGGGCGACTGGGCAAACGCCATGATTGAAACAATCAAGGCTGTCATGGCAAAAAGCGGCGTTAAGAAAGAAGACGTTAAGGGCATCGGTATCTCCGGACAGATGCACGGTCTTGTTATGCTCGACAAGGACAACAATGTTCTGAGAAAATCTATCATCTGGTGCGACCAGAGAACAGCCAATGAAGTTGCTGAAATGAATCAGAAGCTTGGCGAGAAAAAACTCATTGAAATTACTGCTAACCCTGCCCTCACAGGCTGGACAGCCGCTAAAATTCTCTGGGTTAAGAATAACGAGCCTGAAATCTATGAAAAGTGCCGCCACATTCTCCTGCCAAAGGACTTTTTAAGACTTATCCTCACAGGCGAATACGCAACTGAAGTTTCTGACGCTTCTGGTATGCAGCTGCTTGACGTTACAAACCGCTGCTGGAGCCGTGAAGTCTGCGACACACTCGGTATTGATATGTCAATGCTCGGCAAGGTTTATGAGTCATGCGAGGTTACAGGCACACTTACTAAATCAATGGCTGATATTCTCGGACTCTGCGAGGGTACTGTTGTAGTCGGCGGTGCAGGCGACAATGCCGCTGCGGCTGTCGGCACAGGTGTTGTTGAGGACGGCAAGGCGTTCACAACAATCGGTACTTCGGGCGTTGTTTTTGCCCATACTTCAAACATCTCAATCGATCCTAAGGGAAGAGTGCATACATGCTGTGCGGCTGTACCGAATTCATGGCACATTATGGGCGTTACTCAGGGCGCAGGTCTCTCACTCAAATGGTTCAGAGACAATTTCTGCGGTTCCGAAAAGGAAACGGCTAAGCTCATGGGCGTTGATGAATACTACCTCATGGACAAGGAAGCGGAAGCAGTACCTGTCGGCGCAAACAAGCTTCTCTATCTCCCATATCTCATGGGCGAGAGAACTCCTCACCTTGACCCAGATGCAAGAGGCGTATTCTTCGGACTTTCTGCAATCCACACAAAGAGAGATATGCTCAGAGCCGTTATGGAAGGCGTTGCATACTCACTCCGTGACTGCTTCGAGGTATGCAGAGAAATGAACATCAACATCAACGATATGATGGCTTGCGGCGGCGGCGGTACTTCACCGCTCTGGAGACAGATGCTTGCTGACCTTTACAAGTGCCCTGTAAAGACTGTTGCTTCAAAGGAAGGTCCTGCACTTGGTGTTGCTATACTTGCCGCTGTGGGCGCAGGTATGTACAGCTCTGTGCCTGAGGCATGCAAGGCTATTGTAAAGACAGACAAGACTCAGCAGCCTGTTGCAGAGAATATGCCGCAGTATGACAGCTACTATAAGCTCTATACTGAAATTTATCCTGCACTCAAAGAAAAATTCAGGATGCTTGCAAGCTTATAATCCAAAACAACAAGCACTTAAATTTATATGGGAGACCAACGGTCTCCCACTTTTTGACAATAAACGAAAACGGGAGGAGATAAAAATGGCGCTTGAACCACATAACGACAATAAAATTGAACTTACAAAGCCTGATAAAATAATCTTCGGCATAGGTGCGGCAGCATATGTTCTCGTATTTTTTATTGAAATTTATCTTGGCATGGACAGTGAATATTCTTCGTCAATAGTACTTGCAGCAGTAGGCATATTTTTAATTTCAAAATTTTTTCAGCATAGAAAACATAAGCAATTCATAGGCTTTAAGGAAAAATTCATACACTTTTCCATGATTGCTGTCGGAGTATTTCTGTCTGTTTTTGCTGTTATCTCATTAATTATATAGATAAGTCTGTAATTTGCATACAGGTTTTATTGAGTTTAACAATTTACTTTATTTAACTAATGTGTTATAATATTATTGCACCAAATATTAAAGATAAAGGAGAATAGGGAAAATGGCAGTTTTAGAAGTCAGAAACTTAAGCAAACAGTACACAAAAGTCCTTGCTGCAAATGATGTTTCCTTTTCGGTTGATGAAGGAGAAATATTTGCTCTTATCGGCCCTAACGGCGCCGGTAAAACAACAACAATCAGAATGATTTCAACTCTTCTGACACCTACATCGGGTGACGCAATTGTAAATGGTCACAGCATTATTTCCGAGCCGGATAAGGTAAGACAGTCGATTACATATCTTCCTGATGAAGCGGGTGCATATAAGACTATGACAGGTATAGCATACCTTAAATTCATGGCAGGAATTTTTGCGCAGAACAAGGAAGAAATTGAAGATTTTGTGTCAAGAGCCAAGGAGATGTGCGGTCTCGGAGAGCGTCTGAAGGAAAAAATCGGTACTTACAGCCGAGGCATGATAAGAAAGCTTTTGCTTTCCCGTGCCGTTATGACACGTCCGAAGATTGCTATTTTAGACGAAGCAACAAGCGGTCTTGATGTTATCAATGCACTTGAAATACGCAAAATGATAAAGCGTCTTGCAAAGGAAGAAAAAATGTCATTCCTGCTTTCATCACACAACATGCTTGAAATTGAGTATGTATCAGACAGGGTTGGTATTATTGCAGGCGGAAAGCTTCTTGAAATCGGAAAAATCGATGAGCTTAAAGCTAAATATAACTGCGAAAACCTTGAAGAAGTATTTGAAAAGGTGGTGAATGAGGCATGAAATTCTTAACACTTCTGAAAAAGGAACTGCGTGAGCTTATAAACATGCAGATGATTTTAGGCCTTGTTATAACTGTTGTAATGCTGCTTGTTGTCGGCAATGTTATGTCGGGTGTTATGGACGATGCCGCAACAGAAACAGGTGTTGTCAACATTATCGACAGGGACAAATCAATGCTGACACAACAATATATCATAGAAGTGCTTGAAGATACGGGCTATACAGTAAATCTCGTTGAAGCGGAAAACGATGACCCTGCAAAGCTTCTTTCCGAGGCAGGCTGTGACAGCCTTCTTATCATTCCGCAGGGATTCTATGAAAGCCTCAAAAATTCAGACGAGCCACTTCAGCTTGAGCTTATTTCTTCAATCAAAACAACCTCTGTGATGGCTTCACTTTCCGATAAAACAGCTTCGGTAGTTGATTTTATAAGTAATGTTGTATCGGGCGTGATGATGGCGGAAAAAGATCTTGACATTTCAGAAATAAACAGAATAGAAAATCCTGTTGTTGTAAATGAAGTAACAGTAGTTCAGGAAAAATCTGCTGTAATCAACTCACAGATGCTGATGTCCCTCATTTCCTCACAGGGAATGTTTATCCCGATTGTTGTATTCATTCTTGTAATGTTCACATCACAGATGATTATTTCTGCAATTTCAACGGAAAAAATCGACAAGACACTCGAAACACTTCTTTCTGCACCTGTTTCGAGAATTTCTGTACTCGGCGCTAAGATGCTTGCAGCAGCAATCGTTGCGATTATAAATGCGGCTGTATACATGGTCGGCTTTTACGGTTATATGGGCTCAATGCTCAGCGGACAGATTGATTCTGAGATTGTCGGCTCAACACTTACAGTAAACGATATTATGACTGACCTTGGTCTCAACATCGGCGTTACAGGTTACATCATGGTCGGACTCCAGATGTTCATGACTATTATGGTTTGCCTTGCTGTATCACTCATTCTCGGTGCGCTTGTAAATGATGCAAAATCAGCACAGACAATGCTTATGCCGATTATGGTGTGTGCAATGGTTCCGTATATCGTTTCAATGGTTTATGATATAAATCTTCTTTCACCTGTTTTCAGAACAGTTATGTACGCTATCCCGTTTACACATACATTCAACGCAATGAACAATATCATGTTCGGAAATACAGAGCTTTACTGGGCAGGTCTTGGCTATCAGTTCATTCTGTTCCTTGTGTGCATGGCATTTGCACTGAAAATTTTCACTTCAGATAAAATTTTCACAATTTCTCTTAATTTCGGACAGAAAAAGAAGTTCAAGTCAAAGAAAAAATAAATATCAATAAGCTTAAAAGGAACTGCTAAGGCGGTTCCTTTTAAATTTTTATCATAAGAAACTTAATTACTATTATTTTGCAAAACGGGATTGAAATTTGCTTCATTTTGCGGTATAATAATATATTGAGAAGAATGAGAATTTTAGAAAGAGGTGCACCTATGGGAGCTATTGGTTTTGATAATGACAAATATCTTAGTATGCAGTCTGAGCATATCCGTGAACGTATTGCACAGTTTGGCGGCAAGCTTTATCTTGAATTCGGAGGAAAACTTTTTGACGACTATCATGCGTCGAGAGTACTGCCGGGATTTCAGCCTGACAGCAAGCTCAGAATGCTGCTCCAGCTTAAGGACAGAGTTGAAATTGTAATTGCTATCAATTCAGCTGATATTGAAAAAAACAAGCTCAGAGGTGACCTTGGAATCACCTATGACCTTGATGTAATTCGTCTTATAGATTGCTTCCGCACAATCGGGCTTTATGTCGGAAGCGTTGTTATGACACAGTTTAAGGGACACAAGGCGGCAGAGGCTTTCCAGAAGCGTCTGGAATCGCTTGGCGTCCGTGTATACCGTCACTACCCTATCGAAGGATATCCTTCAGACATCGCTAAAATTGTAAGCGACGAAGGCTACGGCAAAAATGACTACATCGAAACAAGCCGTGAGCTTGTTGTTGTTACAGCTCCGGGTCCCGGAAGTGGAAAAATGGCAACTTGTCTCTCTCAGCTTTATCATGAGCATAAACAGGGCAGACAGGCAGGATATGCAAAATTCGAGACCTTCCCTATCTGGAATATTCCACTTAAGCACCCTGTAAATCTTGCGTATGAAGCTGCAACAGCTGATCTTAACGACGTGAATATGATTGACCCGTTCCATCTTGAAGCATACGGAGAAACAACCGTAAACTATAACCGTGATGTCGAGATTTTCCCTGTTGTTACAGCTATGCTTGAAAAAATCCTTGGTGAATGCCCTTACAAGTCACCAACTGATATGGGCGTTAACATGGCAGGAAACTGCATTGTTGACGATGAATACACAAAGACAGCATCACGTCAGGAAATCCTGCGCCGCTACTATACTGCTCTTTGTGACCAGAGAAAAGGTCTTATTGACGATGAGGTTATATTCAAGCTTGAACTGCTCATGAAAAAGGCGGGTATTACAGTTCACGACAGACCTGTAATTGCTCCTGCGCTTCAGAAAGCCGCCCTCACAGGCGCTCCTGCGGCAGCCATGGTACTCCCTGACGGAACAGTCGTTACAGGCAGAACATCAGACCTTCTCGGAGCGTCATCAGCACTTCTCCTCAATGCACTTAAAACACTTGCAGGTATTGACGACGAAGCACATCTCATTTCGCCGACTGTTTTAGAGCCTATCCAGCATTTAAAGGTTGACCATCTCGGAAACAGAAACCCTCGTCTCCACACAGACGAAGCGCTTATTGCACTTTCAATCTGTGCGGCAACTGACCCGAGAGCCGAGCTTGCCATGGAACAGCTTTCAAAGCTCAGAGGCTGTGAGGTTCATTCATCGGTTATTCTTTCAGCGGTTGACGAAAAGGTATTCCGCAGACTTGGTGTAAATCTCACCTGTGAACCTGCATATCAGACTACAACGGATAATAATTCGGATAATTAAGCTTTTTAAAAGTCCATTAGAACTTATCACACCCCTAACATGTAGGGGGTGTTTGATATATAGCAGAATACATCTGATGTTTTTTACCCAAACACGAAGTAAACGGTCAGGACAAAAAGAAAACAGCTTCATTAAGAAGCAATAAAGGAGACTAAAATCAGTCTCCTTTTAGTTTTTATTTAAGTAATTTCTTAGCAATCTCAACTGCATCGTAGAGATTGCATACATCTTTAACTTTTTTCATGATGTTTTACCTCTTGATTCAAGGAGTACTATTTATTAATTTTCTTCTTGCTGCAATCATATCAAATACATTTACGTCGCTGTCCTGATTTACATCAGCGCTCATGGACACAGATTTTCTTTTATTTGTCAGATACCTTCCGAGAAACTCTACATCTGATGTATTGATCTGACCATCAAGATTCGTGTCACCAATTAAATCAACGGGTCGCTGACTTAAAGGAACAAGCTCAAAGCTGATGTTCTCCCCAAGAGGTTTTACCATTTCTTTATACACATCAAATTTATTGTCAGGTACATAAACCTTGACTATATTTTCAGTAGTAATATATTTAAAAGATGCGATATACCATGGCCTATGGTCTTCTGAATAAGATGAAAGATAATTCGGATTTAAGCTGTCGTTAAGAAATGTTACACTATTGAGATTTCCACAATTATTAAAACAAGCGCCCATTTCATCTACATTCTCAGTGACAATAACATCTTCGACAAATTTTGAAAAATACTCTTTAACTACGACCGCACTTTCGGGGATAGCAAAAAATTTTGACGGCTTTGCAGGTGGATAATACAGCATATTTTCCGCTTTTTTGTCATAAACAACACCGTCTATTGAACAAAAATTTTCATTGTCTGAATCAACAGAAACGTTCTCCAAAGCGTAACAGCCTTCAATTGTTATGTACTCAACGCTCTTTGGAATTGTAATACTTTTCAGCGCCGAGCAATTGGATACAATTATAGATGTCACAAGCAAATCATCTGAATATTCAGGTACTTCAATAACAGTTTCGGTATCATTTTTGAGTGCCATGAACTGTGTTGTTCCCTCTACAGCGGCTGTACAACTCATGGGGCGCACTGAAGTAATCATAGTCACCGCCATAATACACGCTAAAAGCGCTGAAAGCTTCTTTGTCATAAAACACTCCTTAATTCTAATTTTACATCAAGCCTTTCGCAATCTCAACTGCGTCATAAAGGTTGCACTCTCCATCTTCATTAACATCACCGATTAATCGCTGTCCATCTGTAAAATCAAAAACGCCAGCCAAGTCGCTTGCAATCCAGATTACGTCATAAAGGTCTGTGATATTATCAAGGTTTACGTCTCCTAATTGTATTGTTCCGGAAGGTCCATTCATAATAGGTAAATCATTATATGTCTCTACATCCACTATCTGATCTACACAATAACAACATTTTGCAAGTTCAATTAAATCTTCATCTGTAAGATCTTGTTCTTTGCCGCTATACTCGGGAAATTTTATACCAAAGCATTTCCAATACAAGTCACCTATAACGCTATCATCAATATCAATTGTACTAGCTATTGAATATTCAACCATTCCTTCTAAAAGGATTTCTATTTTCTTTTCTGTTACATTAGGTATATATTCAGGAGATATATTCCAATTATATTTTTGAGCTACTGGATAGAAGAAGTCAGGATAATCATAATAATCCTGTTGAAATATGTCATAAAAATTCTTATCATTATCATCAAGCTCTAAAAAATCCTCATCGCTCATTTCAAACAACTCGCTGAGCGTATAGATTTTTTCTTCACTTTCCTCGGCACTGACTGGAATATTTGCAGTCCCAACCGAGCCAATCATTGCCGCCGCCATAATTCCTGCCATAATCTTCTTTAATTTTTTCATAAAAACCAACCTTTCTTTTTTGTAAAATATAAAAGCAT
>CAZULQ010000060.1:0-7951 GCA_964621265.1 uncultured Clostridium sp.
CTGTTATTATATACTATATATAATATAATATTTTTTCAGGCTTTGTGCCTGACAATATATTTCGGAAGGAGCTTTGGCTTTGAGTAAGATATATGCAATCATTACGCAGAAGGGCGGAGTCGGAAAGACTACAACCGTTAACGCTCTGGCGTCTGCTTTTTCCAGACAAGGTTTCAGAGTTCTTGCTGTTGATATGGACCCGCAGGGAAATCTTTCGTTCAGTACGGGAGCTGACGGCGACGCCCCGACTGTTTACGACGCCCTTACAGGCGGAACGAGAGTAGAAAGCTGTATTCAGCAGATGGAAATGACCGACATTATGCCGTCAAACATTCTCCTTTCCGGTGCTGAGCTTGAATTCTCGGGAAAAAACAGAGAGTTTGTCCTTAAAAATGTTCTTAAGGTTGTGGGTGATGAGTATGACTACATATTTATCGACTCGCCTCCGGGACTCGGTTTTCTGACAGTAAACGCACTTGCGGCAAGCAATTACGTTATTCTGCCGATGCTGCCTGACATTTTCAGTCTCCAGGGACTTATCCAGGTTTATGAAACAATCGAGTTTGTCAAGAAGGCCTGTAACCCTGAGCTTGAGGTTGCCGGTATACTTATCAACAAATACAGACGTTTTTCGAAACTTCACAGAGAAGCTGTCGGTACGGCACAGATGGTTGCCGAAAAATTCGACATTCCGATTTTTGACACGTTTATACGCACAAGTCCTCAGCTTTCCGAGGCGCATTCTCTCCAGTGCAGTATTTATGAATACGCACCGAGAGCCGCAGGGGTTAAGGACTACATGAAGCTTGCAGCTGAAATTCTTCAGAGCAATTAATCAGGAGGTGTTTATATAAATGGCTATCAAGAAGACACGTTCGAGCATAAACAAGCAGGATATGTTCAACAAGATTATGCCATCTCTCGCTGATGATGAGGATGACGAGGAGCTTGAGGAGGGAACTCCCAAGAAGACACGCAAGACAGCCACAAAGAAAACTGCCGCCGCAAAAGCAGCAGCAGCCAAAAGCCGCACCAAGAAAATTGCGGCTGCTGACGATGAAGAAGATGAGGACGAAAACGAAACAAAGGTTAAAAAGCCTGCACGTTCCAAGACTGCTTCAAAGGCCGTTTCCAAGACAAAATCCGCTATAAGAAAGAAGCCTGTTGCGGAGGAAGAGGAACCCGAAGAGGAAGAGGCAG
Source organism: uncultured Clostridium sp. (assembly GCA_964621265.1). GTDB lineage: Bacteria > Bacillota > Clostridia > Oscillospirales > Ruminococcaceae > Porcipelethomonas. The sequence goes on from CAZULQ010000060.1 coordinate 1,201, forward strand.
AAGAAGAAGTTAAACCAAAAAGAAAGAAAAAGGCTGTTAAAAAGGACGAGGAAGAAGCGCCTGTTAAAAAGCCTGTAAGAAAGAAGAAAAAGGTCGTCGAGGAGGAAGAGGAAGAAGAGCCTGAAGAAGAAATCGACGATGAAGAAGATGACGAGGAAGAGGAAGAAGCGCCTAAGCGTCGCAAAAAGCCTGCCCCGAAAAAGCCTCTGAAGAAAAAGAAGAATGTTGTCGAAGAGGACGAGGACGATGATGAAGACGAGGACTACGACGACGAGGAAGAGGAAGAAGAGGACGAGGACGAAGAGGAAATCGACGACGAAGAAGACGATGACGATGATGAAGATGACGAGGAGGACGAAGAAGAGGACGTTGAATACGAGGTTATCAACTTAAATGAAGAGCTGATGGCAAACAGATTCGATGAAATCTTTGAAAAGTTCAACTGCTGTCACTGCAACGGCTGTCGTTATACCGTTATGGCGCTTGCCCTTAACGAGCTTCCTGCAAAATACATAGCTATAAGGGTTGATGAGCACGAAAAGACACTCAGGGAGGCTGATGACTCACAGATAAGAGCAGCCATAATCCAGGGTATCCTAAAGCTTATGATTCACCCTATCCACTGATTCTACTGATTCCGTTCCAGTTATTCTATGTATGAGACGCTGGACAGCAAGGTAAACAATGCCTGCAAAAACAGTAAATACAACCGGTTCAATTGCGAGATTTATTTTCTCAAAATGGACCGGTTTTTCCATTATCCCGACAAGCTGCATGGCGCATACTGCCGACAAAAGCGGAATTATGATATTGTCGGAAAAGCTGAATTTTATGCCCGTTATGCTTATGATTTTGAGAATACGTGAGGTATTGCAGATGATGTTGCTTGCAAGATAGGACATGACGATGCCGTAAAAGCCGAAGAGCGGTACGCAGATTAAAAGTACGGATATTCTGATTGTGTACTCGATAAGATAATTGAGCGAGGAAAAGCTGTGTCTGCCCATGCCCTTTAAGATTCCCTCGAGGATAATTTCAAGATAGATAAACGGAACGGCTGGCGCTAAAATACGCAGTATTCTTCCCGCAAACGCCTCACCGCTCATAAGCTGACCGATTTCATTTCCAAAGCAGAGAAACACCGCCGCCGCAAACACCGAAAAGCTGAACGTCTGACGCAGTACGCGTGTTGTGAGAGAGGCGGTTTTTTCCATGTTTTCCGCTCCCCTTTCGCGTGAAAGCTCGGGAATTAAAATCGCTGAAAGACTGCACAGAATCCCCGACGGGAAAAAGAGTGCGGGAATTATAATCGCCTCGAAAATCCCGAACTGGCTGAGCGCCTCCTCGGTTGAATTGCCGTATTGCTTTAAAGTGAGCGGAACGAGTGCGTCGTTTACGCTGCTGAGAACGGACGTCACAAGGCTGTTGAGCATTATCGGCACAGATGTGAAAAGAAATACACGAAAACTAAGACTCGGCTTTGAAGTATAGCTTTTTCTGCTGCGCATATAGCAAAAGCCAAGATAGAAAAGTCCCGCAAGCTGTCCGCCGAGCATACTGAGCGCAAACGCCATGAAAACGCTTATCTTCCCCGATGACACGTAAAACTCCGCAAACATCGCAAAAAGTCCCGATTTCACAAGAAATTCAACGCCCGAGCTGACAGCTCCCGAAATAACGTTTCTGTATGCGCTGAAATATCCCCTCAGACACGAGCTGAGCGTATTGAAAGGCAGAATAAGCGCCATGATTCTGACGGGTGTGCAAAGCTCGGGCGTTTTGAGAATACTGCCCGAGACAGTTTCCGAAAAGGCGAAAATCAAGCCCGCAACAACAACGCAAAGCGGCATGGAGTACATAAGCGCAAACTTAAAAATCCCGTTCGGGTTGCCATTTTCCTTGCCTCGCTCCTCTGAGATAAGTCTGCTCGAGCAGAGGTAGACATTTCCGCTGGAAATAATCCCCGTAAAGACCATGAATGTTCCCATAAGTGAAATTGCACCGACCGCCGCAGACCCGAGCTTTCTTGTTATAAAAACATTCAGCATGAGCGCTAACCCCTGCATTGCAAAGTCTACTGCCGTCAGAAAAATTGTGTCTCTTACAATTTTGTTCCTGTTCATTCTCTCCTCCGTATTACTTTTATTTCTATACATTTTATTACGCCATACCATGAAATATGTATACGACCGTCTTGACAATATATACGGGCAGATGATATAATTTAAGTACACTATTATATATAAACGGAGTGATTACAATGTCAACTGCTTTTAAACCTGCAGATATTCTGCTTCCTGATAACACTGATATGAACAAATGGTCTGTTATTGCATGTGACCAGTACACAAGCGAAGTGCAGTACTGGAAGGACCTTGAAAACGAAATCGGAAACGAAAAATCAACATTAAAGCTTATTCTCCCTGAAGTTTATCTCGAGGACAATGACGTTAGTGACAGAATAGAAAATATTCACGCTCAGATGAATGAATACATGGAAAACGGCGTATTTAAGGAATACAAAAATTCCATGATTTACGTTGAGAGAGTACAGGGCAACGGCATTTTACGATGCGGCGTTGTGGGTATGATTGACCTTGAGGAATATGACTTCTCAAAGGGCAGTACTTCACAGGTAAGAGCGACAGAGGCAACAGTTATCGAGCGTATTCCGCCGAGAATCAAGGTTAGAGAAGGCGCACCGCTTGAGCTTCCTCACATTATGATTTTAATTGACGATGAAAACAGGACAGCAGTTGAGCCGCTTTGTGACAAAAAGGCTGATATGCAAAAGCTTTATGACTTTGATCTCAACTGCGGCGGCGGAAGCATAAGCGGATATCTTATGAATGACGATATGACAAAGGCTTTTGAATCTGCGCTCGACAAGCTCGGTGATGTGGACGCTTTCAGAGAAAAGTACGGCAGAGACGATGTTCTGCTTTACGCAATGGGCGACGGAAACCACTCCCTTGCAACAGCTAAAACCTTCTATGAAAATTTAAAGAAGGCAAATCCCGACAAGGATTTATCCGGTCACCCTGCAAGATACGCTCTTGTGGAAATCGTAAATCTTCACAGTCCTGCGCTTGATTTTGAAGCAATCCACAGAATCGTTGAGGTTACCGATACAGATGCACTCGTTGAAAAGATGACAGAGGTACTCGGACTTTCAGATGAAAAGACAGGTCAGGAGTTTACTTATGTAATCGGTGACAGAGAGTATACTGCAAACATCGGAAAGCAGACTTCAAACCTTACAGTCGGAAGTCTCCAGAATTTCCTTGATGATTATTTAAAGGAAAACGGCGGAAAGATTGACTATATCCACGGCACAGACACGCTCAGAAAGCTTGTTTCGGAAACTAAAAATTCAATCGGTTTCATTCTCCCTGATATGGACAAATCAGAGCTGTTCCCGACCGTTATCAAGGACGGCGCACTCCCGAGAAAGACTTTCTCAATGGGTCACGCTGAAGATAAGAGATATTATATTGAATGCAGGAAGATTGCTAAATAAGATAAAACGGACGCTCTTTAAAAGGGCGTCCGTTACTAAATTGACAAATTTTAGGCTTTACTGTATAATTAGATTAAGGGCATACCTTAAACGGTAGGCGGTTCGTTTCCTCCTTCGCCATAAGCTTACATATCGTCCCCATTTCGGGCAGACGAAATAAAGCGGCAGGGAGGTGATAGACATGGATATGATTTATTTAATCCTTGCTATCCTGCTTCTTGTTGCGTTGAAAGACGTAATCAAGCAGATAAAGAAATAAACCGCCCCAAGCTGCAAACTTAAGCGGTTTATATCATAACCAATTGAGGGAGCGACCGTCTATCGGTATGCCCCTTTTTCTATATTATACACCATTTCTGAAAATATGTCAAGGCTTGCGGGTCGATGTGGCATCGACCCCTACAAATCAATCAGCCCGTTTCACACGGCTAAATATCAAGCTCTGCGATAACGTCCTTTAGCGTGTTGACGGAATTTACAAGATTCTGCTGTTCATCATCGCTCAGCGGAATGTCAAGCACCTTTTCGACTCCCCCGCTGCCGACAATTGTAGGGACGCCTATACACACATCCGAAAGCCCGTAATGCCCGTCAATATACGATGAAACAGGCAGTACACTATGCTCGTCCCTTATAATCGCAAGGACGATTTTTGTAACCGCCATTGCAATGCCGTAGTAGGTAGCGCCCTTGCGTTCAATCACCTCATAGGCGCTGTCACGCACGCTTCTGTAAATCTCGTCAAAGCACACCTCATTACAGCTTGCACAAAGCCCGTGAAAATCCTCAAGGTCAATGCCGGACACGTTTGCACTGCTCCACACCGCAAGCTCGCTGTCGCCATGCTCGCCGATGATAAAGGCGTGGATACTTCTGCTGTCAACGCACAGGGCACGCCCAAGGCGGTATTTGAGCCTTGCTGTGTCAAGGACAGTCCCCGAACCGATAACACGCTCCCTCGGAAATCCCGAAAGCTTCATTGTGCAGTAGGTCAGAATGTCAACAGGGTTTGAAACGACAAGTAAAATCCCTTCAGTATTGTATTTTGTAATCTGAGGGATAATCCCCTTGAAGATTTCGACATTCTTGTGCACCATGTCAAGACGGGTCTCGTCGGGACGCTGGGCTGTGCCTGCCGTAATGATAATGAGGTAACAGTCGGAAATATCGCTGTAATCCCCCGCATATACTTTCATCGGGTGGGCAAACGGAAGTCCGTGACACAGGTCCATCGCTTCGCCCTCCGCTTTTGCATGGTTTACGTCAATGAGCACAAGCTCTGAAAACAGGCTTTTCTGCGTCAGCGCAAAGGCAATTGTCGCCCCCACAGCACCGCATCCTATTATCGCACATTTCTGTTTATTCATAAGTAGCGTTTTCCTCCGGATTCATATAATGTATTTAGTATTATCGGATTTTTTTGATTAATTCATGCAAAATTTGTAAAAAAGACTTGATTATGTTCTGAAAATGTTATATAATAATTGTATATGCTGTATAAGACTGATTACAGTCTTACGCGAAAGGAGTTATAATAATGATTTATTCACATGAAGTAGAAAACATGTGTCCTGTTAAGCAGGGCGTTGCTCACGGCGCTGCTCCGATTCCGGAAGAAGCTAAGTGGGTAAAGGCAACTCAGATTTCTGATATCTCAGGTTTTACACACGGTATTGGCTGGTGTGCTCCTCAGCAGGGTACATGTAAGCTTACTCTCAACGTTAAGGAAGGCGTTATCCAGGAAGCTTTAGTTGAAACAATCGGATGTTCAGGTATGACACATTCAGCTGCTATGGCTTCTGAAATTCTCCCTGGCAGAACAATCCTCGAAGCTCTCAACACAGACCTCGTTTGTGACGCTATCAACACAGCTATGAGAGAACTCTTCCTCCAGATTGTTTACGGTCGTTCACAGAGTGCTTTCTCTGAAGACGGTCTTGTAATCGGCGCAGGCCTCGAAGACCTCGGTAAGGGCTTACGTTCACAGGTTGGTACAATGTACGGTACACTCGCTAAGGGTCCTCGTTACCTCGAAATGACTGACGGTTACGTTACAGGCGTTGCCCTCAATGAAGACAATGAAATCATCGGCTATCAGTTCGTTAACTTCGGCAAGATGATGGACTTCATCAAGGCCGGCGACGACGCTAACGCAGCTTTCGAAAAGGCTAAGGGTCAGTACGGCAGAGTTGATGACGCTGCTCGCATTATCGACCCAAGAAAAGAATAAGGAGGATTTCTAAAATGGCTTTATTTGAATCATATGAAAGAAGAGAAAAACAGATTCTCGCTGCTATCGGACAGTACGGCATCAAGTCAATTGAAGAATGTGCTGACGTTTGTAAGGAAAAGGGTCTTGACATCTACAAGCTCGTTGAAGGCATTCAGCCAATCTGTTTCGAAAACGCTAAGTGGGCTTACACAGTAGGCTGTGCTATCGCTATCAAGAAGGGCTGCACAAGAGCTGCTGACGCTGCTGCTGCTATCGGTGAAGGTCTCCAGGCTTTCTGTATCCCTGGCTCAGTTGCTGACCAGAGAAAGGTTGGTCTCGGTCACGGTAACCTCGGTAAGATGCTCCTCGAAGAAGATACAGAATGTTTCGCATTCCTCGCAGGTCACGAATCTTTCGCTGCTGCTGAAGGTGCTATCGGTATCGCTGAAAAGGCTAACAAGGTTCGTAAGAACCCACTCAGAGTTATCCTCAACGGTCTTGGTAAGGACGCAGCTCAGATTATCGCAAGAATCAACGGCTTTACATACGTTGAAACTGAAATGGATTACCACACTGGTGAAGTTAAGGAAGTATTCCGCAAGGCTTACTCAAACGGTCTCCGTGCTAAGGTTAACTGCTACGGCGCTAACGACGTAACAGAAGGCGTTGCTATCATGTGGAAGGAAAACGTTGACGTTTCTATCACTGGTAACTCAACTAACCCAACAAGATTCCAGCACCCAGTTGCAGGTACTTACAAGAAGGAATGTGTTGAAAAGGGCAAGAAGTACTTCTCAGTTGCATCAGGCGGCGGTACAGGACGTACACTCCACCCAGACAACATGGCTGCTGGTCCTGCTTCATACGGTATGACTGATACTCTCGGCAGAATGCACTCTGACGCTCAGTTCGCTGGTTCTTCATCTGTTCCGGCTCACGTTGAAATGATGGGTCTCATCGGTGCAGGTAACAACCCAATGGTTGGTATGACTGTTGCTTGCGCAGTTGCTGTTGAAGAA
>CAZULQ010000061.1:0-7323 GCA_964621265.1 uncultured Clostridium sp.
CAATTATAATAAAATATAAAATACTCTATATATTATTATATATAGAGTAAGAGTGTATTTGTTTTTTATAATAAAACTGGGATAATTTTATAATATATATACTACCTCTAAAGTCAGAAATACAACTCAAAACACAAAAACAGAATCACCACTTTACTGGTAATTCTGTTTTTCTGTATAGTAACACATTTCCATACCTTACTTTCCATTAGCCGGATTATCAAGTACTCTTCCGTTTTCATCGAAACGTGAACCATGACAAGCACAGTCCCAGGAATGCTCGGCACTGTTCCATTTTAGTGCACAGCCTAAATGAGGGCATCTTCTTCCCGAAAACGACAACAGATTTTTTACTGCTTCAAAGCTGTTTAACAGCAATTGCGGTTTCAGCATACTCCTTGACGTACTGAATATATCTGAAAAATCATTTTTCTTATCAAGTATCATGTCTGACAAAAGCTCTGCTGCAACCATCGCTCCGGTCATTCCCCATTTATTAAAGCCTGACGCAGTATAAAGCTGAGATGTTCTGTCAGAATACTTCCCGATATATGGCATATCATCAAGGCTCATACAGTCCTGTGCCGCCCAGTAACAATACTCCCTTGCACTCGGATAATACTGTTTTGCAAAATGGCGGAGTTCTGTCCAGTTACCGCCTTTTTTTCCTGTGCGATGACCACCTCCTCCGAGCAGGAGGTACTCTTTATAATTCCGAAACGAAACCCCTGTTTGACTATCATCAACGTACATACCGTTTAAGTCAGGTGCATTTTCCAAAGCAATCACATATGAACGATGCTGATAAAGCTTTAAAAAGTAACTTCCATGCTTGTTAATAAAAGGAAAATGAGTTGTTACAACTACAGATTTTGCTGATATGCTTCCGCAATCAGTAACAACCGTATTTCCAATCATCTCCTTGACAAAGGTATTCTCATATACAGGCAGGTCTTTTACAATTGCCGAAAGAAATCTTAGCGGATGAAACTGAGCCTGTACTGGAAATTTCACAGCTCCGGCTGTATTAAACGGAATCGGGAGTTTCTCAGCAAATTCAGCCTTATAACCAATTTTCTCGAGAGCAGCAAGTTCATCTTCAAGCTTTTGTCTGTCTGCAACAGAATAAACATAATTATCCTTTTTCTCATAATCGCAGTCAATATTACTGCAAAGCTGAGAATATCTTTCAAAAGCATTGCGCTGTGCCATAAGATACTTACGGGCTGTTTCGCTGCCTTCTTTTTTAAGCAGCTTATTGTAAATGAGCCCATGCTGGAAAGTGATTTTTGCAGTAGTTCGGGCAGTTGTCCCCTGACAAATTCTGCCCTTTTCTACCAGTATACATTCTACTCCGCTTTGCTTAAGAAAATAAGCTGTCAGAATACCAGCAATACCTCCGCCGATAATCAGTACATCAGTTTTAGTATCACCATTAAGTCTCGGAAAAGATGGTAGACTGGCTGTTTTCTGCCATATTGATTTCATAAAAGCACTCCTTCTGATATCACAAATCCTGCAAATCAGCAGCAGTTATATCGTTTTCAACATTATCCCTTGCAAGATCGTTATCTATAACCGGATATACGGTTGATACAGGCTTTTTATGAGCTGAATCCATACTTTTGATATTATCCACATATCTGCGCATTTCACTCTTTGATGTAACAGAATGTGTTCCATCTATAATTTGCTGTTTTTCAGCTTCTGAAAGTACCGCAAAATTTCCCATCGCTTCAGGATTCATAGCAAGTGCCATGCCAAATCCAACAGGCATATCTGATTTTTTCATTTTAAAACCTCCATTTTATGATAGTATTAGTATTTCATAAATTTGTGGAGATATTATAAGCTGATATCAGATATAACAGAATTTTTAAAGCATACAGATGTTATGACAAGTCTAAAGCGATGAAGTAAAAAAGGGCGCCTGTTCAAAAGAACAGGCGCCTCATATTGTCCAACATATTTATTTTCATATAGTATCAACAAATCTCAGAAATGCCTTTTTGCCCTCATCATTTCTCTTGAACACACCAGCATCCTCAAGAACTTCCAGAAAGACTTTACCAATTTCCTGTTCCAGAATTGCTCTCGCATTTTCTTTGCTGAAATCGGGATAACGCTTCAAAATATCCTCCGCCCATTGCGCGTGCTGTGTCAGTTCAGGGTAGTTATAAAGGTTCTCCTTATTAAGCATTGCCGTTTCAAGCATATCTATTTCCTTTGCAAGTCTTGCAGGAAGCACAGCAAGTCCCATAACCTCAATCAGACCGATGTTTTCTTTCTTGATATGATGAAGCGACGGATTTGGATGATATACGCCAAGAGGACGTTCCTCTGTCGTGATATTGTTTCTGAGTACGAGGTCGCACTCGTAAACATTGCTGTTTTTTCTTGCAATAGGAGTAATTGTGTTGTGCGGTTCTCCATCTGTTTCAGCAAAGATGAACACGCCTTCATCGGAGTAACCTCTCCATTTTGCAAGAATATCAGCACAGCATTCCGACAGCTGCCTTCTGTCCTCGGACGCAACACGGATAACCGACATAGGCCATTTCACAATCCCTGCTTTTACAGCTGGGTAAGCCTTTATTTCAAACTCGGTTTCAATGGGTGCTTTTGCCATTGCAAAGGTGTAATTTCCGCCCTGAAAATGCTCGTGGCTTAAAATTGAGCCGCCGACAATCGGCAAATCCGCATTTGAGCCTACAAAATAGTGCGGAAGATAATCCACAATATCAAACAGCTTTTCAAACACCGCATCATCAATTTTCATCGGAATATGTTTTTCGTTGAAAACAATGCAATGTTCGTTGTAATAACCGTAAGGCGAATACTGCAACTGCCATTTTTCATTGTTCACGGTTAAAGGAACGGGACGAAGATTCTGTCTTGCAGGGTGCGCCAAGTGTCCTGCAAAGCCTGCGTTTTCGGGACAAAGCTGACATTTCGGATAGACTGACGCGGTCTGCGTTTTTGCCGCAGCAATGTCACGGGGGTCTTTTTCGGGCTTGGAGCAATTTATTGTAATGTCAAGCCTGCCGTACTCGCAGTCATAAGTCCATTTCAGGTCTTTCTCAATTCGTCCTGCACGGACATAATTCAGATTTTTGCTGAAGTCAAAATACCAATCGGTAGCTTCCTTTGGATTTACTGCATAACGCTTATTGAACTCAGCAACAACTTCTCTTGGCATAGGAGTCAGAATACCCATAAGCTTTGTGTCAAACAGGTCACGGGAATTTGCGGTGTCCTGGATAATGCCGTTTTCACAGGCATATTCAATCACAGGCGCAAGTATTTCGTCAATCGCCTCATCGCAGTATTCAGCGTTGCTGTCTTTCCAGTCGGAAAGCTTTAAGGCATCCATAAGCTGATTGCGGACAACATAGACATCGTCGTTTGTGATAAGTTCATTTTTTATGGAATAATCAATAAGTTTTTGTATGGCGCTGTAAATCATAAAATCACCTCATCATTCGTCATATCCATTTGGATGTATTTTGTGCCATTTCCACGCACTTGATATAATTTCCTCCAGACTGTCGTGAACAGGTTTCCAACCGAGAATTGTTTTTGCCTTTTCGCTGGATGCAACAAGTCTTGCCGGATCACCTGCTCGTCTTGGGGTTTCTGTTGCAGGAATTGGATGTCCTGTAACCTTTCTTGCAGTTTCAATTACCTCACGAACAGAATATCCCACTCCGTTACCAAGATTGAAAATATCGCTCTCTCCCCCATTTATAAGATACTGTACAGCAAGAATATGAGCCTGTGCAAGGTCGGTTACGTGAATATAATCACGAATACAAGTGCCATCTGGGGTATCATAGTCAATTCCGTAAATTGAGATTGTTTCACGCTTGCTATTAGGCACTTGCAGAATAAGAGGAATGAGATGACTTTCTGGGTTGTGTGCTTCACCGATATAGCCACTTTCGTCAGCACCGCAGGCATTGAAATAGCGAAGTGAAACATATTTCAGATTGTGAGCCTTAGCTGTCCACTTGAACATTTTCTCCATAGCAAGCTTTGTTTCACCATATGGATTTGTTGGACAGGTACGGTCACTTTCGAGAATAGGAATATTTTCAGGTTCACCATATGTAGCTGCTGTTGATGAAAATACAATTTTATCTACATTATTTTTCACCATCGCATCAAGAAGCACTTTAGTGCCATAAAGATTGTTGTCGTAATATTTCAGCGGATTTGTAACGCTCTCGCCAACGAGGGAGTAAGCCGCAAAGTGAATTACAGCGTCGATTTTCTCCTGCTGAAAAAGCTTGTTGAGGAAGTCAAAATCACGGAGGTCGCCTTCATAGAATTTTGCCCCTTCGGGAATCGCCTTACGATATCCTGTAACAAGATTATCTGCTATAACAACTTCGTTTCCTGCTTTTACAAGCTCAAGTGAGGTATGTGAGCCGATATAGCCTGCTCCGCCAAGTACCAGAATACGCATATTTATGCTTCCTCCTTTATAATTTCTACGCCGCCAACAGGACGGATTCTCATTTTTGTACATGAATCCTCGCCAAAGATTCTGTTCATTTCTGAAATGTAGCTTTCAGCAAGGTCATTTGGTACAAATGCCTGAATTGTACCTGCAAAGCCACCGCCATGAACTCTTACAGCTCCGTTATCACCCAAAAGCTTTCTGCTCATCATAATAGCAAGTGGGATAGCCTGTTTTTCAGGATTGGAGCATGAATAAAGATTCTGGAGAAGATTTGCAGAAGATTCACCCGACTGTCTTACAAGCTCGAGAAAATATCTGATATTATAATCCTTTAATGCCTGAGCTTCTGCATGAGCTCGGTTATTTTCCTCAAAAAAGTGTGCAGTACGCAATATTGCTCTGTCAGAATATGTTTCACGAAGCTCAGGAATGGCATTATAGAATGATACTTCACTTACATATCTCAGTCTTGCTTGCCGAAACGTGCCGCAATGCTTTCCATTTCATTACGTATTAATGAATAATCATTATTAAGATTTATATGATCACTTTTAGTGTCTGTTATGCATAAGCAGTAACCAAATTCTTCAAAGTCAAATTTAAAGCTATCTATTTCAGGCTTATCCTTTTCATAAAAATCAATGTATACAAGACCACCGACAGATGAAACCATCTGATCCATAAGTCCACTGTTTTTGCCGAAGTATACATTTTCAGAAAACTGACCGATTTTAGCTATTTCAACTGCTCCTGCTTTATTATCATTATAGCAAGTGTCTATTATTGTACCAATAAGTGTTTCAAATGCTGCAGATGATGAAATACCACTTCCGCTTTTCACATCAGATGTACAGTAAATGTCAAAACCGCCTATTTCTGCGCCCATATCCATAAATCTTGCCGCAATCCCGCTTACAATTGCGGCTGTACCTTTATTTCCTGCCTGCATAGAAATATCATTCAAATTTACTGTGAATTCGTCATAACCCTCAGACTTCACTCGAATTACACCATCATTGTGAAATCCAACAACTGCAATAATATCAAGGTTTACTGCTGCCGCAAGAATGCATCCGTTCTGATGGTCGGTATGATTGCCGCCGATTTCAGTTCTGCCCGGTGCTGAAAAGATACGAATGTCATTTCTATCGGGATAAAGCTTTGCAAAGTTTTCTACTGCATCACGATAACGCTGCTTCTGATATTTCAGTTGTTCCTCAGATGTACCGTAAAGATTCTCAAAAGTCTTTGAATAATCATTATTTTCAATAGACTGTAAAGTATTAAAAATATTCATAACATTTGCTCCTTTCAGAATTAAAGAGAATTGATTATAAATTCAAGTGTCATTGCCTCTTCGGCTGATATTTTAAATTCCTTGTGTACGGGTGCTCCCCAGCTGTCATCACCACCAACGCCCATCTGCTTTGCGGCAATGCGTACCCAAGTGTATGTAGGTTCGGGTAATTCCTCACGGTGCATTGCGTTATCAAGCTCGTAAGCGTTGTAGGGGAGAACGCTCATTTCGAAAGGCTGTTTGTTTGCTTTGAAGTTAAGACCTGTTCCGTTTTCTTCATATACATCTACATATCTGATACCTGTTCTGTTACCACATTCCTGGGGGTTAAGATACTTTGTGAAGTTGTCGTTTGCTGTCGATGTATACACACCAAGTCTTGCACCGTTGTCACGGTCAATATAGTTTTCGTCAGGACCCATTCCGTAGAATGTGAACTTGTCGTACTGCTTCTTCATTTTGAAATCCATTGCAAACACAGGCATATCAGAAAGCCCCTTAACCCCTGGATATTCAGCCTTTACGCCAAGTCTGCCGTCAAAGTAAGCGGTGTATGTAACCTTGTATTCAAAGGACGGAACTGTGGGCGCAAGGAACTTGAATGTTACTTCAAGGCTGTCAGCGTTTTCTTTTGTTTCAAAACCTGTCTGTTTTGCATATCTGCCTGCAATCTGCCACTGTGCATTCTCAAAAGGATATCCTGCACCTGCGTCGTTGTCTGTATGTGCTCTGAAAAAGCTGATTTTCGGTGCTCTTGTGATGTATTCTGTGCCACCGTAAATCAGCGAGCTTACTCCGCCCTCACGCTTGTCAAACTGCATTGAGAAGTTTTCGCTGTGTACGCCTATACAGAAGTCACCATACACAATTTCAGCCTTTGCAGTAATTTTTTCAGCTTCAACTTCGGGAGTTTTCATAACCTCCTGTGCAAAGGAAATCTCGTGTCCCTTTTCTGCCCAGATTGTATCCTCTGCAAGAACCGCTGATGCTGTAAGAACATACTCTCCCCCGTTTTCCGGAACAGCAATACCGATTTTAACGCTGTCTTTTTCACCTGCGGAAATGTTCAGACGGTGTTCCTCTGCCGCAAGAATTTCGCCCTCTTTTTCGAGTGTAATTCTGAAAATATATCTGCTTGTGTCAATAAAGAGATTTCTGTTTTCTACAGTCAGTACACGGTTTTTAATGCTCATTCTGATGTTGGAGTAAAGCTGTTTTGCTTCGCTTACTTTAGGAGAATATGTACGGTCAGCATATACAATACCGTTTGTGCAGAAGCCGTAATCGCTTGCTCTGTCATCAAAATCGCCGCCGTAAACAAGCTTGCCGTCCTTGTAAAGCGACTGATCGATGTAGTCCCATATAAAGCCGCCCTGATATGCTTCGTACTTATCTTCAAGGTCGGTGTAAAGCTTCATTCCGCCGAGTGAATTTCCCATTGCGTGCATATATTCACAGCTGATATAGGGCTTGCCTGTGTTTTGCTTGAGGTATTCCTCAACCTCGTCAGGCTTTGCGTACATTCTGCTTTCCATATCGGTGATGTGGTCGTATTTTCTGT
>CAZULQ010000062.1:0-6941 GCA_964621265.1 uncultured Clostridium sp.
ATGCAAGATTATGCTCGATTTTTTGTACAGTTTTTAATTGGTTCTTAGTATTACATATCTTTCTTCAGCAGTACAGTCTTCAAGAAGATGTTCTTCATGATAAATGCGGTCACAGCAGTTTACAGCTTTTACTGCAGCCGATGTTTTATGCAGCTTTTTATCACCGGGTATCAGATTTACAAACTTTCTTCTCACATGAGTAAGGCATCCGCATCTTTTTACCCATGAAACCGCATTGTACCCGGCATAGCCGTCGCAAATGAGATATCCGGAAAAGTTTTTCAGAAATTCTGCCGGATTCTCCCCACGCCTGTTGTCCTTGTATTCAAAAACAATTATGCTGCGTGAGTTTATCTTTCCGCTGCAGTAGACCCACATCTGCGAGGTCGTTGTTTCCCCATGCAGCACTTGCACATGAGTTTCATCCGCATGTATGATATTTTCTGCAAGAAGAATATCGGCCATTCGTTTAACAACAGGCAGACACCAAGCATGAGCAGCATTCATGACCCAGTTGGACATTGTTGCTTTCAAAATCGGCACATTCTTTGATTCAAAATCCTTCTGCTGACGGTGCAGCGGAACAGCCTTGCCGTACTTTTCATAAATTATGTGGGCAAGCAGTTCTTTTGAACAAAAGCTTCCGGGAAACAGCTGATCCGGAACAGCTGCACGAACAATATTGCACTTTTCAATATCATTTTTGTTTGCCGCATCTCTTTCTTCATGCTTTCCGCATTCTATGCACTTTGCCGTTTCCACAATATGTCGGCGGATAAAGAATTCTGCGGGAATATATACAAGCTCATCATAAGCTTTTTCTGTCCCGATAACTTTCATATGAGCACCGCACTTTTCACATACCATGTTATCGACCCTATGAAGCACTTCTTTGACTTCAAGACTGCTCATCCGGTCATCATGGGTGCGTCTTTTCTTACGGGTATGTGCAGGTACAGCAACGCTGATTTGCTTTTCAGTTTCTTCTTCTATTTCCTCGTTAAAGAATGAAAATTGAATACCGTCTTCCATGATAACGGAAGCTTGTTCGGTTTTCCTTCCGAAAATCTGTTTTTTCAGCCACGCAAGCTGACGCTGAACACTTTCAAGCTCCTCTTCAAGAACGGACACCTTTGTATGAAGCTCGGTATTTTCTTGTATGATCGTTTCAATATTCTGCTGTGTCATACAAAAATCCTCCGTTCATGATCATGATCTTATCATAACACAAACAGAGGATCTTTTCAATTTCAGATTATGTCTATTCCGCAAAATATTGCTTAATACAATACGCCTTGAACACCCTCACGAATTGCTTTTGGCTGTTCGATTGACAAGCCTTCAAGCAGCCAGCGTGTCTGCTGCGGTGTAAGCTTACGTGCTTCAAGTTCATTTCTTGGCCACTGAAAGCGTCCGTTATCAAGACGTTTATACAGCATCAGAAAACCATCTCCCTCCCACAGCAAACCTTTTATACGGTCGCATTTTCTGCCGCAGAACAGGAATAGTGCCTTGCTGTACGGTTCCATATTGAGCTGACCTTGTACAATAACTGCAAGTCCGTCAATAGACTTTCTAAGGTCGGTATATCCTGTGACAAGATATACCTGTACTCCTGCCGCAAGTTCATTCAGCATAATTCGTGCACCAGTGCTGTCAGCGTTTGGGTGGATATATCTGATGGAAGAGTAATGCTCAATCCATTTTTCTCAATATGGATTGAGCTTGATGCTGTAAGCTCAGGAACATTGACCGGCACAACCGAATGTTCCTGTTCATCGCATAGTTTTTCTCTGACTCTCCGAAGATGATAGTAATATGTTTTGGCGTTTACGTTGTTCTGTCTGCACCATTCCTTTACCGTAAGTCCGCTTGTGATCTGTGAATTTACCTGTTCCTGCCACTCATCACATTTTACTTTGCTTTTTATTCTTGCGATCACTGCTGTTTCCGTTTCTCGCATTCCGGCACCTCCGTGTTTTTCTAAGCTGCTCTATAGTTTAGGTCGGTTCTTTTGATTATTCTTACCTGCTCTTTAGTGCGGCTTAGGCTTATTCTACCTCGGATTTTTAGATGTGTGCAGTCACGTAGTATTTGACGGTTACGTTAAAACGGTTAGCCATATTGAGTTTAGAGGAATACTGCAAGTGCGAATAGATGTTTCCTGTTGTCGCAACATCACTGTGACCTAACCATTCCTGTACTTCTTTTAGGTTAAAGCCAGTGTTGATGAGCAGAGAAGCGGCACTGTGTCTGAGGTCGTGGAAACGGATTTTAGGCAAATCGCTGTTTTCCAATATCTTATTGAATTTATGAGTTACATAATCCGGACGAATTTCTCTGCCGTCATCATAACAACAGATGTATTCGCTCTTGTGATAACAGTCTCCCATAAGCAACGCCATATTTTCTTGACGTGCCTTTAATTCAAGTAGATATTTTTTTACATTATCAGTGAGCGGTAAAGTCCTTAAACTTGCCTTTGTCTTTGTGGTATCATCATATAATACACCACAAACATTAGCAACGGCTGTGTGATTGACAATAATTGTATCCTCATCAAAATAAACAGCAGACCACTTCAAGCCCAATATTTCACTCCTGCGTAATCCATAGTTAATTGCTATGAATACCACGCTTTCAATCGGAGTGCCTTCGCAGAGTTCCATTAACTGTTTAAGCTGAACCTCGTTATAGAATTTTCCTTTGTACCGTTCCCTTTTAGGTAATGTAATACGGTCAGCAGGATTATCAGCAATAACATTCAGCTTTAATGCATAGTCAAGTGCTTTGTGAATATTAGCGTGATGTTTCTTTACAGAGCTTGCGGATAAGCCCTCGGATAACTTTGTATTGTAGTAATTTTGAAGCTGCATAGGTGTTAAGTCAGTAACAGCAACGCCCAATTTATCAAAGTATGGCTTTATATGCTTATCATAATGCAGTTTGTGGCCGTTATATGTAGTGATCTTCACATTAAGCTTGATAACTTTCAGCCATTCACCCATAAAGTCAGAAAAGGTCTGCTTATTGATAATGCTGATTTTTTTATCCTCATACTCTGATTTTCACTGCGCTCCGTTGCATCAGGATATTTTGCATCGGGGGCTTGATAAACGGCAGTATTCAATTTATACTGAAAAAGGAAAAAGAGCGACCGATCAGCCGCTCTTACCACAAAGTCATTTTTCTGTGGTTGATTATTTTTACAGAGTTTTTTTCGCAGAGCCAACAAAATAAATTACCAGTAATGAGTCTAAATAATAAACTGTGTAAATGTCAAAAAATAACAACTACTCCGCCATTATACTGAATAATTTCCGGCAACTAAGCGATTATGCCGTCGTATTGTGTCATAACGTTGGACACGTTTTCCAAATTACAATCCCGATACATAAATGCACCGCCTGAAACATTTCAGACGGTGCATTTTCATTCACTGTATGGAATCATTAAGTACCGGTTATGCACATTGTACCCGGGACGTTCATAGCGTGTGGACCACTTATTTCAGCTTTTGCATTGTCAGTTTCACCCAACATCTGTTTTCAGTCGTCTATCTCAGACGAACCAAAGAGCATAGCAAGCTCATCTTCGTTCAGACTGAATGAAGTGGGAATAACTCTTTCATTATCATCAGCCGCTTCATCGTTATCATTCCAGTCAGGTGAGAATGCCAGCATAGCCATTGCCTTTTCGTATCCATTGTCGGCTGCTTTTTTGAGTCAGTATCTTGCCCTCTCCTTGTCAAGCATATTACCGTTCTCATCTTCATTCATATACATCTTAGCAACTTCATACTGAATTTCAGCTGAGCCTGCTTCTGCTGCCTTTTCGCCCCACTCAAGCATTTTCCCGTAATCATAGTCGCCAAAATATCCGTTTTCATAAGCCTGTGCAAGTGTGAACATTGAAAGCTCATAGCCCTGTTCAGCAGCCTTTTTGCAAAGCTCTGCGGCCTTATTTCTGTCTTTTTTAACACCGGCTGCACCATTAAGATAATAAGAGCCAATAGAATGCTGACAATGAGCATCACCCATATCCGCTCCCGCTTGATAGTACTTTACAGCTTTTTTCACATCCTCTTCAACGCCTCTGCCATGCTCATAAGCAAGAGCAAGGATCCAATATGCAAAAGCACAGCCGTTTTCTATGCCTTTTTCAGCCCAGCAAACAGAATCCTCGAAGTAACCATAACCGGGAAGCGAAGAGCCTATCGTCATAAGATGCTCTGCATATTCGCCCATAGCCTGCACATCACCGCTTTCAGCCTTTTTCTTAAGCTCGGCACCCTTTCTGAAAAGCTCTGCAGCGGGAAGTCCGTCCGGGTCACCATATTCAGCAGCCTTTTCAAGCCAGTAAGCAGCTTTTTCCATGTTTTTTTCTACACCAAATCCCTTGCCATAGAAAACGCCAAGGTTATACATTCCTGTGGAATCCTCTGCATCTGCTGCCATTTGTGCGTAGCAGACTGCCTTTTCTGCATCAGGCTCCGTGGCATCATCGCCGTTTGTGTATAAAGCTGACAGACGGTTCATTGCATCAATTTCCCCGTTCTGTGCAGCTTCCTCAAGGTCATCAGGTGAAGCCATATCCAGTAATGAATTCAACGCAAACTCATTCATATAAGGACGGCCCATAGTTGTACCTCCGAAAAGAGCTGTGCAGGCCATATTGGGACGCTTCCTTCCTTCCACAAGCCTGATCTTTATTTCATCATTCACAAGGGTAATAAGCAGTCCTTCGTTTTCAATATTCATTTCAGGATACTGTTCCGGAATACCGTTAGCATTTATATATTTGCTTAATGCCTCAGAAAATCTGTACAATGTTACAAACGTTTCAGAAGACTGTTCCATTCCTTCCGAGCCAATATGGAACTCAGGCTCGGTGCTTCCCTCTGCAATATCAATGCTGAAATCAGCGTCCGGAGAAGCTCCCATCTCAAATCTGGATGCCAGTCTGAAATGAATACCATTTTCTGTGCTGTAAACCATATGGAAAGGAACGCTGATGAGATCTACTGCAATAGCACAGTCAGCAGGCTCGGAATCGATCTCCATATTCTTGATTGCCGCAAGCACGGGGCCATCTGTGAATATGTTAAGTCTGACCTTATCATTAAGGTCTTCGGCAGAAATCGAACCTTCGGCAACTTTGACCTCGTTTTCCTCGTCCATATCCTCAGGAAAATCAGATACATCTGCATCATCTATCCATTCAATGTCATTATTCACACAATATTCCTCCAAGTCCTGTTCGGGAGCTTCATTACATTCATCAAGAGCAGAGCTTGCTTTTTTAACAAGCTCGTCCTTTGAATCACATTCCTCATATAATTCCTTAATGACTTTCGTCTCATTTGTGCAAAGGACAATGGCACATTTTACGGTCAGTTCATCCTCGTCCGCATCTATGATCAGAGCTTCGATCGAATACTCATCGAATTCATCTTCGGCTATTGCTGTAATACAGATAACATTTTCAAGAGCTTCTTCAAAGCTGTCTTTATCTGTGTTTTCTGTGCAAAAAATACCACGATCATCAACATCGGCTTCTCTTACGGTGTAGTCGCCGACACAAGCACTGTTAATATGTACCTTTTCTGCTATACTTACTATCTCTTTGGCTTTTTCAGTGTCCTTATCCAATGAAAATACATTATAAAACATAAAAACGTCCTCCTGAAATTCATTTTAAAAATTTGTTTAATTCTATGCCGTTACGCTCGGCTATGCGGATAAGCTCGTCATCTGAAGCTCTTTCGACAGCTGCCACATCAGCCATAGCCATAGGTTCATAGGGCGATGCAGAGCCGAAATAGTCGATAAGCTCACTTCGGAGAGCTTCGGTATCAAGGTTATTGCAGGTCATATTTTATCCCCCCCTCTCTGAATAATATGTACGCTTTACTTAGCTGTGTTTTTCCTCTCGACAGCTTTTTTGTAATTAGCTGATCTTTTGTTAAGCTCCTTGACAAGCTCATGACCTTCATCGGCAAGCTCGGCAAGATCTTCTGTGGTCAGTTGCTGTCTTACAAGCCCGTGAATAAGTGTATTTCGTCTCTCCTTCCATTCCCTCACAGAATCAAGGAAATCAGCGTCGAAATACCTGTGCGGAAGTCCCTTTTTCTCCTCAGCCAGTTTACTGATCTTTTTCAGTTTGGAATCAATGCTGACAAATCTGCCGTCCTTTTTCTTTATCTCGTTGCCGTCATAGCGAAGGATAGCTTCTGTTCTGTCTTCCATAACAGAATACTCGATAAAGATAGCTTCAAGCAGAAATCCGTTGCTGAGAGCCTTCTTGAGCCTGCCCATCTGTTCTCTGTAGTTATAATATTTCTGCATATTGTCCGTGATTTTTTCCATTATATGTCCTCCTTCTGTAAGCTCAGGTTTCTATCAATTTAATTTTTTCCTTTCTGGGCATATTCTGCCGTATAGCTGCCTGCCTTTGTGGTGATTGTAAGTTTTTTGCAGCCATAAAAAGCACTATATCCAATACTTGTGACCGAATCGGGAATAACTGCCTCGGTCACTCCGTTTTCTTCTTTATACTTTAAAAGCTTTTTGGCTCTGATTATGAATCCCATAATGATCGTCCTCCTATAAATTCTTCAATCTAAAAATAATTATGCCTAAGCTCATATTATCTTTAACTATTTCACGTTAAAAGTCATTTTTCTCACCTTCCAGTTCATTTATCTGTGCAAGGATCTCCTTCTGCCTGTCGTGGAAAAGCAGTTCCTTGTTGTGTTTGTAGTATTCCTTGCAGCCAAACCTGCTGATAAATTTTGCTGTATGGGCATTTGCCGTTATCTCGGTAACAAGAATAAGTGTTTCCTGCTCCTCTTTGAAGCATTCCTCACAGAAGATAAAAGCATTTGATACTAAGAACCAATTAAAAACTGTACAAAAAATCGAGCATAATCTTGCATATAT
>CAZULQ010000063.1:0-6347 GCA_964621265.1 uncultured Clostridium sp.
CAAATATATTATAACCTATATTGCAGAAAATTGCAATGGGTAAATGTGAAAAAAATATCATTTACCCGCAAAATTTATATATAATTCCGCTAAACCGACAGGGTCTCCGCCCTCTTTCACGAAATAATCCGCAACGGCAGTTTTGAAAAGCTCTCCTGCCTCACCAAGCTGTGAAAAGCTCCCCGACGCTCTGAGAGTGCACATTCCGTTTTCGGGATTCACAAATAAAACAGCCGTGCTCCGACTGTCCGCAGCATTCCTTGCGGCCTCAGCATCAGCATACTTTTCAATATCGTCAGCCCCAGCGTTCATATATACCATACTGAGCATTTCGTTTTCACCGCACACGCCCGAAAGCATTTCATTTACTGCAAGCATTTCCTCTTTTGAAAGAGTGTTAGTGCGGTCTGTAATATATTCGGGGATGTTCTTCTCAAAAAGCTCAAACGTTTTGGTAACTGCTCCGCTGTAATCCCCCGTCACAAGAAGCGGCGAGATGTCGGCAAAAAGCATCTGGATATCGCTGTCGCTGATAAATTCGGACGGTGAACCACGTCTTAAGACATAGTCCTTGCCCGTGTCATTATTTATAAGCAGCAGAAGCCCGTTTGAAAAGCCGAACATTTCGCTGTGGAGCTCAGCCGCCAGATCCTTCGGCGCCTTTTCTCCTGTATTATCAGTTATAACAACGCCTGTGTTAACCCTGTATTTTGCGGTAAAGTCAGCCGCTGTCAGATTTACGGCCTTAAAGTCACTTGGTGACAACACCCCTGCATCATCATAGAGAAATTCGCCCCTTTGCGGAGTGTACTTTCTTTCGGGCTCCGTAGTCTCTTCCGTCGCCTCGGTCACAGCCTCTGTTTCCACGGGAATATCCGCGTTTGCGGACTTGTCCTCTGTATTGTCACAGCCTGCCGCAAATACCGATAAAAGCGCGGCTGTAAAAAGAATCGAAAATAGTCTTTTCATAGCATACTCCTTTCATGTAAATTATATCGGCAAACACTGAAATTGTCAACAGGGATAAGTTGCAAAGAAAACGTTTTTACAGTATAATTATAAAGGTGATAAAAATGAATTATGAAGTTAAAAACAATGATATATGGCTTTCACAGCCCGATTTCGACCTTGATGAAACTCTCGACTGCGGCCAGGCGTTCCGCTGGGAGAAAATCTCGGACGTGCACGGGTGTACATACAAAGGTCATTTCCTCGACCGCCCTTTAAACGTTTCGCAAAACGGGAATACCTTTATTTTCCACAACACAACCGAAACCGATTTTATCAGCGTCTGGGCGGACTATTTCGACCTGCACACCGATTACGGCGAAATCAAAAAGCGCCTGTCCGAGGACGAAACGCTGAGCAAGGCGTGCGACTTTGCGGGCGGCATACGCCTTCTGAAACAGGACACATGGGAGTGTCTCTGCTCGTTCATTATTTCCCAGAACAACAATATTCCCCGTATCAAGGGGATTATTTCAAGGCTTTGTGAGCATTACGGCCATTTCCCCGACGCTTCCGAAATGGCTTTGGAAACTCCCGAAAGCCTCGGCTTTCTGCGTGCGGGCTTTCGTGCGAAATATCTCATTGACGCCGCACAGAAAACTGCTGACAAGCTTATAAAGCCCGAAGAAATCCGAACCATGCCGATTGACGAGGCGAGAAAAACTCTCATGCAGATTAAGGGCGTAGGCCCAAAGGTTGCCGAATGCGTACTGCTTTTCGGCACATACAGAACAGAAGCCTTCCCCGTTGATGTGTGGATAAAGCGTGTTATGGAGCGTTTTTATCCGAACGGTCTGCCCGACGTCACAAAGGGAATTGAGGGAATCGCCCAGCAGTATCTTTTCCACTATGTAAGGAACTTGAATCCGCAAATATGACAAAAAATAATATATTCCCCTAAATTGTTACAAAATAATGAAAAAAAGATTGCATTTTGGTATTACAGGCAGTAATATTTGTTTTCAACAGGTTTAAAAGTACGTTTCTACGGAGTTTTCCACCTTTTCCACAGGGTTTTCAACACCTTTTCGATAAGTTTTCCACCTTTTCCACAGGGTTTTCAACAGTCTTTTGAACAAAAAACTATTACAGTTTGTATATTTGAGGCCGTTTTCACCCAGAATATTACCATAATCAACTAAATCCAGGAGGTAAATTATGATAAAAGGGGTAAGCAAAAAGGTGCTGGAAATCAATAATCCACAAAGTTTATACTTCGAAAAGGCAGTATTATACCTAAAACCTAACTTAAGTCAGGTGTCCTACAAGCTTTTGAGAAGTGAAGCGGAGGAGATGCTCGGCAGTTTCGGAACTATCAACAGAAAAAAGCGAAGATTTAAACAGCTGATTTGGGGATTGTTGATAACTTTTACGGTCTCAGGCATAAATTTCCTTTGTTATCGCCTCATTTTTAGCTGAAATTAAAAAAATTTCAATTTTTTTGTAATATATTCAATAATACCCTTGTAATTTTTTTGTAATAATGTTATAATATTATGTAACTCGTTTTCAGAGTACAATTAATATAGTATGAAAGACTGATTATATGAAAAATATTAATTTTGATGATAATAACATTATATGCGGTCGCAACCCGGTTTTAGAAGCACTTAAATCCGGCGCACCGCTTGACACAGTTTATATAAGCGGCGAGGGTGGTATCCTCGGGAAAATCCGCTCAATGGCAAAGGACAGCGGCGCAGTTGTCAAAAACGCTGACACAAAAAAGCTTGACCAGCTGACTGGCGGCAAGTCCCACCAGGGCGTTGTCGCAATCGGTGCGTGCGCTGAATACGTTTCCGTTGAGGATATTCTGGAGGTTTCAAGAAAAAAGGGTACTCAGCCGTTTATCATCATCTGTGATGAAATCGAAGACCCGCACAACCTCGGCGCAATCATAAGAACTGCTGAAACTGCGGGCGCAGACGGCGTAATCATTCCGAAAAGAAGAAGTGCCTCACTCAATTCAACAGTTTTCAAGACTTCGGCAGGGGCTGCAAGCTGGCTGCCTGTTGCGAGAGTTTCAAACCTTGCTTCTGCAATCGACACTCTCAAGGAAAACGGCGTGTGGATTTACGGCACAGACGCATCGGGTGAAAACTATGACGGCGTTGACCTCTGCGGAAGCATCGGACTTGTTATCGGTTCTGAGGGCTTTGGCATGGGCAGACTTATTAAGGAAAAATGTGATTTTCTCTTAAAGCTTCCGATGTACGGCAAAATCACCTCGCTCAACGCTTCTGTTGCGGCAGGTATTTTCATGTATGAGGCTGTAAGACAGAGAAATAAAAAATAAATCGGGGATTGATATAGATGTCAAAAAATTACTCAGTTGATGATATACTCAATGAATATAAAAACGACGAACCGGTCGTCCAAAAAAAACCGGCAGGCGGGACTCTGAGTGATAAAAAGCTTCAGGACACAGGGTATATTCCAATACCGAAGGGTGCCCAGGACGCTGATATCACAATGGCGTATAATCTAAGCGAGCTTGAGGAAATCAACCCTCCCGAAAGAAAGCCTTCGCCAAGTCACGCTTCGGGGAAATTTCAGGTGTCGGACATAAGCCGCCCGAATGTTTCCTACATACACTCCGTCAAGGAGGTTATCCCAAAACAGGCTGACCTTCCGCCACGCCCTACTGATACACTCAGCGACGATTATGACGGAGCGGTTGTTACAAAGACAACGTCTGACGAGGACTACATACCGAAAGTCCGCAAGATGAGCAATTCAACAAGGGCAAAGGAAATGCGTCAGAAACGCAAAAAGAAAAAGCAGCCCGAGTTTACATACGACAGGGAATCGCCCGACGGCGTTTATACACGTCCTCAGGCAAAGCAGAAAAAGTTCGTGGTTTCACGGGGTGAAAAACCTAAAAAGGTTGACGCCATGGCGCCTGTTGATTTATCGTCAAATGCGGCACCTGAAGCGCTCGATGTTTCGATTGAATCACGTCCCGAGCTCCGCTCAGTAAACACGGACGAGCCTAAAACAAATCAGAACAACACAATCAAGGACTACGACAGCTTTGAGGACGCAAGAGAAATCAAGAATTCAATTGTTGAGCTGCGTTCAGGGCTTTCGTTCAGACTTGTCGTTCTGACAGTTCTGTTTATATTCTCAGCGTTTATTTCATTCGGTACAGTGGCAGGACTTCCCGTCCCCGCACTTCTGACGCCGCAGTCGCCGAGAACATTCTCGATAGTTTCACTTATTATAGCAATCCTTGCAATGGCGGTTTCGCTTGACACAATAAAAAGCGGACTTTTAAAGCTTCTGAGCTTCAAAGCTGATACAGACAGCTTAGCGGCATTCGGAACATTCATGTCGGCAGTTGCTTCGGGAGTATGCGCAATAACTCCTGCGCTTGTTGAATCGGGCAAGGTTCATATCTACACACCGATTGCTGTCATGTCAATGTTTATAAACGCTCTCGGCAAGCGTCTTATACTGAAAAGAGCCGAGCTTAACTTTGAATTTGCTTCAAGGGAACGAAACAAACACGCTGTATGCATAGTTGAAGACGATATTCGTTCAGAAAGTCTCACAAGAGGCACAATCGGAGATTATCCAGTTCTGACGACAATGCGAAAAATCAACTTCATGAAGGATTTTTCAAAGTACACGTTCTCGACTGACAGCGCCGACAAAATCTGTCGTCCGCTCGTTCCGCTCATAATAATCTTTTCGATGCTTGCATCAATTGCGGTTACATTTATAAAGGTAAAGTCGATTGACGCAACAACAGTTTCTTACACACTTTCAATATTCACATTATATATAAGCGCATGTTCATGTATGGGTATGCCGCTTATCGCAAACATTCCGCTCGGAAAGGCTGCAAAGCAATATGCAAGAAATCACGGCGTACTGCTCGGATATCAGAGCGTTGAGGATTTCTACGACGCAAACTCACTTCTTGTTGATGCAACAAAGCTTTTCCCGACAGGTTCAGTTTCACTGGCTTCGATAAAGCTGTTTTCGGACACTAAAATAGACGAGGTTCTGCTTGACGCAGCAAGTCTTACAACCCGTGCCGACAGCATACTCAAGGATTTATTCATTGATATTATCGCAGGCAAAAACGGTATTCTCAAAAAGGTTGAAAACTTCTCCTTTGAGGACTCAATGGGACTTTGCGGCTGGATTGACAACAAGCGTATTCTGCTTGGAAGTCGTGAGCTTATGCACAGCCACAACATTGAGGGTGTTCCGACAAAGACAAAGGAGAGAGAGTTCACAGAGGGCGGCAAGGACGCACTATATCTCTCAGTTTCGGGAAATCTTGCAGCAGTACTCATAATTGAGGTTTCAGCAAGTCCAGCAGTCAAGAAAGCCATGAAGGAGCTTGAAAAGCGTGACATGGCAGTTATAATAAAGACAATCGACCCGTTTATAACAATCAACAGAGTTTCAACGCTCTATAACTTCTCAGAGGAGCTTTTAAAGGTTGTTCCTACAAGAATGCTCCCTGATTTCGAAGAAGAAACACGCAAGGTCAGAAAGTTCAGCACACCGCTTGCGTGCTCAGGCAAATTCAGTTCACTTGTAAGCCTTTTGATGTCAGCAAAGGCGATTACAAAAACAGCTTCACTGGGTGTATTTATTCAGTCAGCTTCAGCACTGCTCGGCATGGGCATTGTTTCAATGCACAGCCTTCTTGGAGCGTTTGCAGACCTCTCACCTGCCTGGATGCTGGTGTACAATATTATATGTACTACACTCACAGTTCTGATTATCATGCCAAGAAAAGTTTAATAAACAAAAAGGAGACTTGAAAAAGTCTCCTTTTTTAGTATAACAATCATAAAAAGTATAGTAATTAATATTTTAACGTCTTTCATTGAGACAAACAAGTATTTCTACATTTTCAGTAGCAAACACTTCTTCAATGATAGTCCTTACTTTCTCCCACCTAAGCTTATCAAGCCCGCAGCCTATAAGTGGCATTGCAATTTTATCAACCTTATAAAGCCGAGCCTGTTCTCTCATTGCTATAAGAGCCTGCCTTATAGTTTCATAGGTTGGCTTATACCAATATTTTTCTTTTGTAACGAGGTTAAATACTTTGGTACCATCAGAAATCAGACAATACCCATTCTTATCCCAGAAGAAAGGATACTCACTTTTAAGCCTGGCTTTCATATTAAAGTACTCATTAAACTTAACTGCAATTCCCTTACCCATAGCAAAATCTGCACTAATGCAGTGCGCCAGCCAGTATTCATCACTCTTTGTAAATAAGTCGCAATATTCTTCTCTTATCATAATATCCTCCAAAAACGAAAAACAGCCATCACTGAAAGTGATAGCTGTTGATGGCTCCCCCAACT
>CAZULQ010000064.1:0-5767 GCA_964621265.1 uncultured Clostridium sp.
AGGCCGCTCATAGTTGTTATTTTGACCAGCCTGAAATTTTCAATCAGAAGGTTACGGCTTTTATTAATGCTATAAATCAGTAGTATTTTATAACACCATTTTCCACACAAATACAGTAACGCCTCCTAAAACCATACCTGCGAGCGCTCCCCACTTGTTTGAACGCTTCCAGAAAAGGTCTGCAAAGCTGTTGCAATACCTTATTATACATGGGGTAACCGTGGCGAAAACCAGATGCGTGTCTGTATGCGTTCAGATATAACACTGTCTTTAAAGCTGAGGCGTATGCCAGGGCATACGCCACTTCCCTTTTAAAACTTAAGATTTTTTTAGAACAGTGATTTCCAGACTATCATTTGGGTCAGGAGAAATTCCATCATCCTTATACAATGTGTATGTACAGTCTTGATAACCGATAAGCTTTGCTGTACCGATATCAATTTTCTCAGTACACTCAGCAGGTTCACACATCACAATTGCCTTATCCTTACGTATGAAGAATATCAGTTCGTTCAGCTTGCAAGGGATATAGTGATGACCCTCATGAAGAATTTCGGTTTCAAAATCGTCGTGCTTTTTCATTCTGACAAGCATCATTTCCTCAGGAAGATAAACATATCTTCCGTTGACATTCTGCTTATAAATCGGCGCAATCATAAGCTCGTTTCCAAGCAGAAGCTGGTCCTCAATATTTCTTGACTCCTCATCGTCTGCAAAGTCAAAGGACAGCGGACGAAATATCATTTCGTCATTTAACACGGCTTTTAAAAATTCGCTGTAAAGATATGGTATAAGGCTGTATCTTATCTTAATCATTTCACCCATTGCCTCGACAATAGAAAAGCGATAAAGCTCCTGTTCTCTTGTTCCTGCGGCAGAGTGATTTCTGAAAAGCGGTGTGAAAAGTGAGTATTGCAGCCAGCGGAGCATTAAATCCTCAGTTGTGTCACAGCCAAAACCGCCCGTATCTGCACCAGTAAACAGAAATCCCGCCATATTAAGCGCAGGAAGCTGCTGCATCGACTGGAGAATATGCGACCACCATGATTTATTATCTCCCTGCCACACTCCACCATATCGGTGAGCACCGATATATGATGCACGGGAAAAGAAAAGCGTACGCTTTTCAGGCTCGATTTTTTGCAGTGCCTCGAATGCAGAGCGTGTCATGTTCATGCCATAAAGATTGTGAACTTCGCTGTGCTTTATCATTTTACCGTCAACATTGTGATAGAATTTATCGTAGTCACCGACATTTCCATTAAGACCTGCGACCATTCCTGTGAATGTGAAATACTCATCAATCCCCATATTCTTAGACGTGAGACTGTCAATTTTTTCGAGAGTTTCAGCAAGCCTGTCCTCAGTATAGAATATGGCAGGCTCGTTCATGTCATTCCAGAAACCGTCAATTCCAAGGTTTGTAAGCACTGAGTATTTTTCTCCGAACCATTCTCTTGCATCGCTGTTCAGAAAATCAGGAAAGTGCACACGTCCAGGCCATACTGCGCCGACAAAGTCCTCGCCATTTTCGTATTTACAGAAGAAATTGTTCTTCACGCCTTCTTCGTAAACATCATAGCCCTCCTCGATTTTAACGCCTGCGTCAATGATAGGCACAAGATGAATTCCCTGAGCTTTCATATCGGCTGTGAGCTTTTCAAGGTCTGGAAAACGCTCCTTATCAACAGTAAAATCCTTGTAGCGTTCCATATAGTCAATATCAAGGTAAATGCTGTCGAGTGGGATTTCGCTTTCCTTATATTTCTCAGCAACTTTTCTTATATCCTGTTCGTTACGATAGCCCCAGCGACTCTGACCATAGCCAAATGCCCACATTGGCGGGATATAGCTTCTGCCGATAAGTCTGCGGAACTGCTTTGTGATATCCTTTTCATTTTCACCTGTGATTATGTAAACGGCAAGATTATTGCTTTCAGCATGAATACTCATTTCGTTTATTTTAGTGTGTCCGATATCAAACGTGAGTCTGCCGGGATAATCGAAAAACACACCGAACACCTCTTTGCCGCTTACTATTATAAAATTGTGAGCGCCATAAAGCGAATGAGTATCCTCATGATGATTGGGGTTATCATAGCACCAGCTTATATACTTCCAGCCACGCTTATTTATACCTCGTATCTGTTCTCCGAGCCCGTAAACAATATCACTTTCATCAAGGTTCAATGTAAAATCGCCGTTTTCATCAGTCTTGAAATATGGGAGCTTATCATGGCAGATTTCTATGCTTTCTACTGTTGCATGTGTCGGGAAAGGATTTCCGAAAATGTACTTTTTTATCATAGCAGTTCTCCTTTACTCAAAAGATTGTTTTTCTTCCGATAATATTATATCATATATATGTATTTAAATCTACGCAAATTATATTCAATTTCTGATACCATCCTACTTTTACAGGAGATTCTTATGACAAATTTTCATTCAAAGGAAAACAGAATACACACTTCTGCCGAAAAGCCTTTTTCACATTACAAGATTAACTACATTTGCAAGCAGATGCGAAGGCACTACCGATACAGAAAACATAAAAAACAAATCTTATATAAACCCAAAACGGAGCTGTGCAATTGACACAGCTCCGCTTTTTATGCTAAAATTTTCTTGAAATCCCAAAATATAAACAAAACCTTAACATTTGGGTGTTATACTATATAATAGATTACTGGAATTCACGGAGGTAACTCAATGTTCAGAATATTAGTTGTGGAGGACGACAGAGAGCTTAACAGGACTGTCTGCACCTTCCTGAATCAGAACGGATATGAAGCAACAGGCTGTCATTCGGCAAATGAAGCATATGACGCTATGTATGAAGCTGTGTTTGACCTTATCGTTTCAGACATTATGATGCCAGAAATTGACGGATTTGAATTTGCTGAAACTGTACGCTCGCTCAATAATGAAATACCTGTTTTATTTATGACTGCACGTGACGATTTCGCCTCGAAACAGCGTGGATATCGTGTTGGAATTGACGATTACATGGTAAAACCTATTGATTTAAACGAGCTTTTTCTGCGTATCGGTGCACTTTTGCGACGTGCGAAAATTGCTTCAAGCAGAAAGCTTGAAATAGGAAGCTTTGTTATGGACGCAGACGAGCATACAGCATATCTCGCTGATGATGAAATCTCCCTTACAAATCGGGAATTTTCAATACTATACAAGCTTTTGTCCTATCCGAAAAAGACTTTCACACGCACACAGCTTATGGATGAATTCTGGGATGCGGATACTGAAACCGCTCCCCGTGCCGTTGATGTATATGTGACAAAGCTGAGAAGCAAGCTTTCGGAATGCAATGATTTTGAAATTGTAACAGTACACGGACTTGGCTACAAGGCGGTGATAAAGTGAATTACAAGAAAATCCTTCACGGCTTAAATAACTGGCTTGTATTCTTTCTTATTGCGGCATTTGTTGTAACCTGTTGTATGATGCTGTTTATAACGGTAATGTCAGATTCCCTTGATATCGTTCTTACGAAAGAAAACATATCACAAGCGGCTAAATTCACATTCGGCAATGTGATTCTCATAAGCTTACTTTTCACGATTATTGACGCAGTACGCCGTAGGCTTATGATTGAACGTCCGACAAAGCGCATCGTTTCCGCAGGTGAAAAGATTACCCATGGCGATTTCACTGTGCGCATTGAGCCGCTTAATGACAGTTGTGCTTACGAAAGCTTCAACAACATCATTGACTGCTTTAACAAAATGGTTGAGGAGCTTGGCAGTGTTGAAACTCTCCGCACCGATTTTATCGCTAATGTTTCCCACGAGCTTAAAACTCCGCTTGCTGTAATGCAGAATTACGGAACAATGCTAGAGTCTCCTGAGTTATCTGATGAAAAACGTATTGAATACGCCAAGGGCATTACCGATAATTCACGCAGACTTGCAAGTCTTATCACTAATATTCTAAAGCTTAACAAGCTCGAAAATCAGCAGATTTTCCCTGTAAAGAAAAGCTTTAATCTGAGTGAACAGCTTTGTCAGTCACTTTTACAATTTGAAGAAATCTGGGAGCAGAAAAATATTGACATTGAAACGGATATTGAGGACAGTGTTTTCATAAATTCAGATATCGAGCTATTGTCACTTGTGTGGAATAATTTGCTCTCAAACGCTTTCAAGTTCACGAAAAAAGGCGGAATGGTGAGTGTTTACCTCACAGCCGACGATAAATATGCAAAAATCAGAATTTCCGACACGGGCTGTGGTATTTCAGCCGAAACAGGCAAACACATCTTTGAAAAGTTCTATCAGGGTGACACCTCTCACGCTATGCAGGGAAACGGTCTGGGGCTTGCCCTTGTAAAGCGGGTTGTTGATATTATGCAGGGTGAAATTACTGTTGAAAGCGAAGTCGGAAAAGGCAGTACATTCACTGTCAGACTGAAAAGAGGTATCGCAGATGGAATGGAAAAAGCTGATTAGATTACTTTATCCGCCAGTATGGGTAATCATTCTGCTCGTTCCGATATGCACAGCGGCTCTTATATACACTTTTATAAACAGCTATGAAAAGCACCCTGTCGCCTGTTTTAGTTATGTGTTGTCTTTCTATGCGCTGACGGCGATTGTTATGAGATGCATTAAAATCATTCCAAAGCAGTATCATGCCGCAAAAAAGAAGGTTTATGACAATCCGATAGGAAACCGTTATTTTACTGACCACAAATTCAAAACACACATCACATTATACCGAAATCTTGGAGTAAATATTCTTTACATCGGAATAAATGTTGTTTCCGGATTCCTGTACCATACATCATGGTTTTTCATTCTTGCATTTTATTATACGATTTTAGCGGCAATGCGTTTTCTGCTTGTACGCTTTGTAAAGCGTGTAGGAATAGGCACAAACCGCTTCAGGGAACTTCAACGTTCAAAGCTCTGCGGATTTATTCTGCTGACGGTTAACCTTGCCTTGTCAGGAGCGGTGCTTATGATATTATATCAGAATAAGGGCTATGAATATCACGGCATACTTATCTATGTTATGGTGGCGTACACATTCTACATTACAACAGTCGCAATTGTGAACCTTGTGAAATACAGAAAACTTGGCAGTCCTGTGATGTTTATGACGAAAATTATCAGCATGGCTGCGGCGCTTGTTTCCATGCTATCACTGGAAACAGCAATGTTTTCACAGTTCGGAAAGGATATGTCAACAGAAAACAAGCACATTTTTATTATGCTGACCGGTGCCGGAGTAAGCATTATTATAATCACAATGTCAGTTTACAGCATTATCAAAAATTCAAAGGAAATTAAAATAATTAAGGAGGAAAAATATGAACAATAATAATTTCAGTTATACCTACTCCGCAAAGGAGCAGGAAGAAATAAGAAAAATCCGTGAAAAGTATGTACCTAAGGAGGCTGACAAAATGGAACAGCTACGCCGCCTTGATACAAGCGTTACCCAAAAAGGTAAAATTATTTCGCTTGTCATCGGAATTATAGGTGCACTCGTTCTCGGAACAGGAATGTCAATGTGTATGGTATGGACAGAACTATTTGTCTGGGGAATAATCGTTGGGGTAATCGGAATTATTATGGTGTCTGCCGCATATCCGCTTTACAACAATGTAACAAAAAAGGAGCGAAATAAAGTCGCTCCCGAAATTATAAGACTTACAGATGAACTGATGAAATGAGAAAACTACATGCAGTTTTGAGTCTGAATACAAAACCGTGTAAATGGTAATAATACCCACAAGAAAACTTGG
>CAZULQ010000065.1:0-5337 GCA_964621265.1 uncultured Clostridium sp.
ATATTATACCATAAATTTAATCAAATTTCCATAGAAATTTATAGTTTTAAATATATTTATGCACTTTTGCCAATTTTGTCTATCAAGTCACAGACAATGTGTATAAATTTTAATTGCGGGATTGGTTAATTCATAAAGCATATCAAAAAAATTATCTGATTTTTAGCTTATATTACCTATTTTCAAGCACTTCAACAAAGATTATTTGTTATTTTTGTGAAAAATGTTATTGACTTTAAGTTCCTGTTGTGGTATACTATGGGTAATCCCTTTATTAAAATTAAATACACAAGGAGTTGAAATTTTTCTATGAAACGAGGAAAAATAAGTACTAATCTATCCCTGATTTCTGTTTTCAGCACTCTGATTACCGCAGTTGCAGTTTTCTGCACGGTATATTTCCAGCTGTTCTCAGTAATCCAGCACACAGAAGAAAAACACGCTTCAGATTCACTGAACCACTTCAGAGTCACAGTTGACAGCTACCTTGAAAGCGCTGAGAATTCTGCTACGGGACTTGCTTCATACAAGCCGTTTATCGACGCTTTCAGTGCAGAAGACAGGGAAACAACAAGTGCTGCGCTTTATGCGGCTGTTGATGAATATTACAAGTTCACAGGCATGACAACTGACTGTATTACAATTACAGACAATGCAGGCGTAGTTTACTTCCGTTATTACAGCGACAAGAAGGATGACGACATTTCAAACCTCCTGTATGTTCAGAACGCTCTGAACGGTAAGGTAACAACAGAGGTTTCAAAGGGCACAAATATCCAGCTCGGAGCGCGTACAGGCGCACCTGCTAAGAATGCCGAAGGAAAAGTATGTGGCGTTATCTCAATTACATATCCGCTCGACAGCGAAACACTTGTCGATGAAATGAAGGGTGATTCCGACAATGAATACACAGTATTCATGGACAATACACGAATTAACACAACTGTTATGAATGGTGGACAGAGAGCCGTTGGTACAACAATGGGTGAAGACGTTGCCAAGATAGTTCTGGAAAATCAGGAAGAATATCTCATGGAAACTGAGATTTTAGGCGGCAACTACATGGCTGCTTACTCACCTCTTATTGACAGCACAGGAACAACAGTCGGCGCTATTTTCTGCGGACTTCACACAGACGAAGCTACAGAAATGAGAACACAGGCTTTGATTATCAGTATCGGTGTTGCTGTTTTAGTTGCAGTTATATCAATCTTCAGCCTCATTCTCTACACAAAGAAGTCAATCTCCAAACCGGTTAATGAGCTTTGCGCTTCAGCTGACCAGATTGCACACGGCAACCTCAAGATCCAGATTGCAAATGGTCCTAACAATGAAATCGGTACACTTTCAGATTCACTCAAGGAAGTTGTTGCAAACCTCAATGTTTACATCAGCGATATTTCCGAAAACATGAACCTTATTGCCAACGGCGATATGACAAGTGAAATCACACGTGAATACGTAGGTGACTTTGCTGAAATCAAGACATCAATCAACAAGATTGTTGAAGAACTCAACGGAACACTCTTACAGATCAACACAGCAGCTGATCAGGTTAACTCAGGCGCTGACCAGGTTGCAACAGCCGCTCAGGCACTTTCACAGGGTGCAACAGAACAGGCTTCTTCAATCGAAGAACTTGCAGCTACAATCAACGTTGTTTCAGAGCAGATTAATACTAACGCTCAGGAAGCAACAGATGCCAAGAAGAAATCACATCTCGCAGGTGATTACCTCTCAGATGCAAACAGCAAGATGAATGAACTCGTTGCAGCAATGCAGGAAATCAGCACATCATCTGACGAAACAAAGAAGATTATCAAGACTATCGAAGACATTGCATTCCAGACAAACATCCTCGCACTTAACGCAGCAGTTGAAGCGTCAAGAGCAGGTGAAGCCGGTAAGGGCTTCGCAGTAGTTGCTGACGAAGTCAGAAACCTTGCCGCAAAGAGTGCGGAAGCAGCAAACAACACAACACATCTCATCGAAGATACTGTTACAGCTATCGACAAGGGTACATTACTCGTTGAAGAAGTTTCAGGCAAGCTTTCAGGCGTTGCAACAGCAGCAAATGAAGTTGCAGTTATCAACGAAAAGATCGAAGAATCTTCTAAGCTTTCAGCTGAATCAATCAACCAGATTACAGTCGGAGTAGACCAGATTTCAACAGTTGTTCAGACAAACTCTGCAACATCTGAAGAAACAGCAGCCGCTTCTGAAGAACTTTCAGGTCAGGCACAGATGCTCCAGGAAGAAATCGGAAGATTCAACCTCAAGGGTGGTTCTACAAGAAGACCAGCAGCAGCTTTCAGACCGGAACCTGTAGCTCCTGCACAGCCATCCAAGCCACTTGTTCCACCATCAGCTTCAAACATTACAATCAATCTTGATGATGACAAGTATTAATTGAATATTAAAATTACTCCTGCGGTTTTAATAATCCGCAGGAGTTTTTCTTTGCCTGTTTATAAAGTTCACCTGTCTGTTTTCGGGGAACTCAAAAATTATAAGCTCATTACCGTCAAGCTCCTCTGAAAACATATCAACCGCCGAAATCTCTGCTGAGTAATACCCTTTCAGATAATACACTCCCCTGTCGCTCATGCAGCATGAATACACAGTTCTGTACTCCTCAGACGGCATACTGCCGCAGGTTACCGCAACAGAATCAAGCAGATGAAAAAGCTGACAGATATTCTCGTATTCACTCTTTCCACAGGCGGAATTTTTCAGCAGATACGCCGCTTTCACAAAACGTGACGCAGGCGAAAAATCCCCTGGCAGCCCAAAGCTTCCAAGCCCTTTCCCGAATAAAAGCGCTGCCCCGTCAAGACAGCTTTCGGAAACTTTCACAGAGAGATTGACATACTGCGCCAGATTATAAAGATGAAACTCAAACGGCGGATTGTTCGTCAGAACATCAGCGGGATTATCGTACACGTGAACCCCGTCACTCATAACCTCAAGGACGGCTGAAACACTCCTGTCGGCAATGTGCCAGTGGAGCGGCGCAAGAGGAATGTCATCAGAAAAAGGCACCCCGACAATATGTGTTTGCATAAGAAGCCGCTTTGCCTGCACAACGCTGTCGCACTGACCCAGAACCCACGGTATCAGTTCAAACGGAGAAATATTCGCCACACCCTCTCTGAATGTTTCAGAGTACACCGCATTACCGGGAAAATTAAGCCCCGCCATCGCAAGACCGCACTCGTTTACCGCCTCAGCGTAAAGCGGATAATTCTCACTCACCGATGCCATACCAATCATGGAATAGTGTCTGTCAATTCCACCTGTACGCCGAAATCCAAAACGGTAATTCCGCGGCGTTATAACAATTTTTTCATTAAAGCTGAAGTCAATGTCCATGTTACGTCCAAAGTAAAATCTTTCGTTTCTCAAAGCAATACTCGTACACATTCCGAAACACTCCTTTTACACAAGTATGCCCAAAAGGCAAAGAAAAAAACCGACCCGAAGGTCGGCTTTTTTAGTAAGGCAAAACGGTAATTTGCCGGGGTTTGTGTAAATTTACGAAGCTGGAGTATACCAGTTTTCCCAAGTGATATCTTGGTCAATGTTAATCGGGTCAGGATAACGTCCGATAAGCGGATCTGATTCTGAATCGCTGTCCTCTGACCATGCAACTGCAACTACTTCACCATCCTTGAAATAGTAGTTTACATAACCACCTACACTTACATCAATGTCAAAAATCAGGTGACTTCCAAAATGAGTTTCCATAGCCTCAGCATCAGATGCTGTTGAATTAATAAAACCTGTTTTGTTCTTATAGCTATCATATGTAAGCTTCTTCGTACCCTCAAGATCCATTCCCTTATTTTCCATCATGGAATAATTTATGGAATCGAAAATCTTCTTTGCATTATCATTAGCTGTCGCCTGCTTCGCCTTGTCAATATAGCTGAGCATATTCGGCACCAGCACAACCGCCAGTACGCCGATAATAGCGATTACAACAATAAGTTCAACGAGTGTAAAGCCCTTGGCTTTTTTAGTTTTCTTTCTGAGTTTTAACATATCAGCATCTCCTTGTCCATGTTTTCTGAAACGTTTAGTATATTGAGTACATATATATTTTACCATATTTTGCGTCAGTAGTCAAGATTTTAGATTAGTTTTCATTAATTATTTTCAAATACACCTGTATTTTTATGCATATTGTACTAATAGTTAAATCAGCTTTGTTCCGTCGTTATCAATGTGAAATTCCTTAACCTGCCAGCCTGTAAGACCTGCATTATCAAGAGAAAACTTCATTTTCCCCGCAAAATACTTGTTTTCCTCGTCAGAAATAGCAATAATAGTCGGACCCGCACCGCTTATGTACGCACCGTAAGCGCCATGATTATATGCGATATCAAAAACCTCTCTCGCATTCGGAATAAGCTCCATTCTGTAAGGCTGATGAAGCTTGTCATGCACAGCTGTACGCAGATTTTCAAACTTGCCTGTCAGCAATGATGCCGAAAATAACGCCGCTCTTGAAAGATTATAAACAGCGTCCTTATGGGAAACCTCGCTCGGCAGACACGCTCTCGCCTTTTCAGTCTTAAGTTCAAAATCAGGAATAATCGCCGCAAATTTCAGCTTTGTGTATACCTCCTGCTTGACCCAGTGCACCTTTTTGCCGTCAAAAACCGCTGTTACAATACCGCCAAGAAGCGCAGGAGCAGTATTGTCAGGATGTCCCTCAATCTGTGCCGCAAGGTCAACAAGGTCGTCGTTGGAAAGCGGATTTCCAAGAAGTGTATTTGCACCGACAATGCCGGCCACTATGCACGCCGAGCTTGAACCAAGCCCTCTCGCCATCGGAATATTGTTGGTCTGACGGATTTTCAGCCCCTTTATATCCCTTCCGCACACATTGAAAAGGTCCTTTGCGGAAATATATATAAGGTTTTTCTCGTCAGTAGGCACTTCAACGCCATCAGCCGAAGTAATCTCTATCCTGTCAGATTCCTCCATTTCGACATAATTATAGTATGAAAGCGCAAGACCCAGTGCGTCAAAGCCTGCACCGAGGTTTGCTGATGTTGCAGGTATTTGTATTTTTATCATATTTACACCTCGTTTATTTTCTTTTTCTCATTATAACATATAATCGTTAAAAATTCCACAATCTTTTTCTGAAAAACTCTTACATACATAATTCTTTGTCTGTTTCGCCAAAATGTACATTCAACGAGGTTAAATTACAGCATATTTCACAAATAAGCAGTATTTCCAAAAAAAGTCTTGACATATATACGCATTTCTGATATAATATTAAAGTACTCAATGCGAGTGTGCTGGAATAGGCAGACAGGCACG
>CAZULQ010000066.1:0-3203 GCA_964621265.1 uncultured Clostridium sp.
CTCACGCTGTTCCCAAGTTATAGCTTTTTCAATAAAAATGGAGCCAAGAAAATCTTAGCTCCATATGAGTTATGCATATCTGCATGTTTATTCAGTTGTTGTCTGTAATGATAATTTCGCCTCATTAACTCTGAAATTATCATCTCTAAGCGGTATTATCTCATCAATAAGCAAATCGTATAGTGCTTTCTTCATTGCCTGATGATACTTAAATTTAGATATACCACTATGAACCGCAGAATAACGTTCAAAGTTGGCTGATTTTTTTAGATTGTTAAGTCCCGGAATTTCTGTGTCACCGTATTCGTAACGATCGGCAGCATAGGCAACCGCTTCAAGTGTAACACACCATTCTTCTGCAAAAACTGAAAGAACACTGTCGATAGCTTCCTTACGCATATCGGCAAGAACATAAGATACCCTCTTGTCCTTAAACGCATCGGGATTCTCACTTATATTCTCCCATAACTCACGCATCAAAGCACCGAGCTTCGGATTTGATGAAAGCAGTTCTTCTATGTATTCGTTTATTTCATTAAGCAAGTTCTGATAATGCTGTTCCCTTCGTTCCTCATCTGTTGCCGATACGACAGTCTGGATAAGGCTGACTATATAATCATAGTCAATTTTTTCTTTGCTATATGCTTTAAGTTCATATTCAAGGTCAATTATTTCATCGGGAGGGGTATCATCACCCTGCTTGGTCTTATACTTTTCACGAATATTCTTGTAATGAGCCGCATAATCATTATATTCGTCCTGTGTAATACCATAGGAATCGGAAGGATTTTCTGCATACCTCGTAAATGCCTTCAGGCTTGAATATATCTTATCAAACTCCTGAAAAGCCTTTGCAAATCTGAGCTGACCTTCCTTAGAAAGTGTAGGTATAATATCAGGTGTTTCTGCTGTGACACGCAAATATGCAAGTGCTTTTGTGAACTCGTCATAAACCGTTTCCCAATCGGGAGCAAGTACAGAAGCCTGTCCGCCTGCCGAATATAATATCAGGGCTTCATCGACCGCTTTTTTGAATTTATGCGGAGATTGAAAGGTCACGATCTGACCTGCTGCTTTTGATTTATCAAAAAGACGGTTTGTTCGTGAAAACGCCTGAATAATGTCGTGCGGGTGCATCGGCTGCCTGTCCATAAAAACGGTTGACAGGCAAGGAGCGTCAAATCCTGTAAGCAGTCTGTTTACAACAATAACAAGGTCAAGCTGTTCGTCACGGCTCTTGTATTTTGTTTTCTTTCTTGCGAGCCTGTCATTCAAATTAGCATTGTATCCCTTTATCTCACCGATACTGTGATGAGTACCGAACATAGCATTATAATCGTCAAGCGACTCCTGCATTTTTGGTACGTTCAAATCTGCACTTTCGGTATCTTCATCACTGGAAACCGAATATGTAATTGCGAATTTAGGAAAATCGGGAAGAACACGCTTTGTTTCTTCACTTATCACAACGCTTGTTTCGCCGTTCTTTACTCGTTTGAGCAAATCATAATATGCCTGCGCCCTTTGAATTGAATTAACCGTTAGTAGTGCTTCATAGGTCTGACCTCTGCCGTTTTTGAAGCCAAGCTTTTCCCTTGATTTGTTTATTATGGTATTCAGCACCTCAAGCATATGAGCTTCGGTTTCATAAATGGAAAGGTCCTCGTTTTCATCATCTTTATCAAGATTTTTTACACCGAGATGTTCAGTCTGAAATCCCAGAACAGCTTCGTCACGGATAGCTTCTTTTACGGTATATTTATGCAGACAGGGACCATAAAGCTGTTCTGTTGTCCTCGGCAGATCTCCCTCCGGAGGATAGGCATTAACATCAAAACGTGGAGTTCCCGTGAAGCCGTACCAAAGAGAATTGCGGAAGAACTGAGAAAGTAGTCTTTGCGTTCTCGGTGTAACCGCTCTGTGGCACTCGTCAACAACAAAAGCTATGCGAAGATTTTTTATACGTTCATAAGCAGGTGTACCTTCCTGAAGCCGTTTCTTGACAGCAATAGAAAGCTTCTGAATCGTGGTTACAATAACCTGTTGATTTTTATTTTTCAGCTTATTTATTAAATCGCCTACATTTTCGGTTTCATCAACATCAACAATATCATTGTTGGCATATGACTGAAACGCCTGTGTTGTCTGCATATCAAGGTCTTTTCGGTCGATAAGAAATATTGTCTTTTCGATACTCGGAATATCAATAAGCAGATTCCTCGCCGTTTTATAGCTTGTCATTGTTTTGCCGGAACCTGTTGTATGCCATATATATCCCGATTTTCCCTGACGTGATGCTGCTCTCACCGCTTCAATAGCGTGTATCTGATAAGGACGGAGTAAAAGCAGCTTTTTGTCCTCTTGGTCTAAAACTACATACTTCATCACCATCTGGTGTGCTTCGGGTATTTTTAGGACCTCTGAAGCAAATTTCAGATAATCGGTAACGGGAGCATTTGTGTTATCTTCCCAGCCCGAAAGAAATTTTTCGTTCAGCTGTTCTTCGCTTGCTGCCGCAAAATACTTGGTATCCACCGCATTTGATACTACAAACATCTGCACTGCCGAAAATACGCCTGTAAACTTGCCCTCACGGATATACTTTTTTATCTGTCTGAAACCGTCTAAATATGAGTGCTGACGGTTTTTCAGCT
This sequence comes from uncultured Clostridium sp., assembly GCA_964621265.1. GTDB lineage: Bacteria > Bacillota > Clostridia > Oscillospirales > Ruminococcaceae > Porcipelethomonas. The sequence continues at coordinate 2,655 of CAZULQ010000066.1, forward strand.
CAATATGTATAAGAGGAATACCATTTATCAGCAAGGACACATCAAAACGGCGATTTTGATCGTGAATATCACATTCATCGTCCTTTAAGGCTCTGTATTGGTTGATAACTTCGTAAACACTTGAACCTCCTGCAATATCATCACGCTTTAAGACAGTAAGCTGTACTGTCTTGGTATCTCTCTGAACGTAAACGTGTGCAATGCCATTTTCTCCTGCTATCCATTTTGCCGCATCGTAAAATGTTGCAAATGACAGCTGATTTTTCACCTGTTCAAATTCACGGTCTGTCAAGGGCATTCCGTCAAGCTGTTCCTTATTTCCACGTTCAAGAATAAGCTTGATATTTTCCCAAAGCTTGTTTTCATCGTTAAGATCGGGGCGATATGTCCACTGACTTTTGCCCTGAGTAAGCTGATTTATTAACTTTTCTTCAATGGTCTGTTCGAGTTCAGCCATTATAAACACCGCCTTTCAATAAATCTTCTGATGTAGTATTGCTTTTCCGACAAATATTGCTTTTGCTTACGCTGATGAAGGGTGATAAGGTT